>NZ_CP021376.1:1992500-2212500 GCF_002157875.1 Oceanisphaera avium | reverse complement strand
GTTAAGTGGGAAACGAAGTGGGAAGGCTCAGACAGCCAGGATGTTGGCTTAGAAGCAGCCATCATTTAAAGAAAGCGTAATAGCTCACTGGTCGAGTCGGCCTGCGCGGAAGATGTAACGGGGCTAAACTATGCACCGAAGCCGCGGATGCACTCTTAATTGAGTGCGTGGTAGGGGAGCGTTCTGTAAGTCTGCGAAGGTGTGTTGTGAAGCATGCTGGAGATATCAGAAGTGCGAATGCTGACATGAGTAACGATAATGGGGGTGAAAAACCTCCACGCCAAAAGACCAAGGGTTCCTGTCCAACGTTAATCGGGGCAGGGTGAGTCGACCCCTAAGGCGAGGCCGAAAGGCGTAGTCGATGGGAAACGGGTTAATATTCCCGTACTGACGTGTACTGCGATGGGGGGACGGAGAAGGCTAAATGGGCCAGGCGTTGGTTGTCCTGGTGAAAGGGTGTAGGCAGGGTGTTTAGGTAAATCCGGACGCTCAATGCTGAGGCCTGAGACGAAATCACTACGGTGGTGAAGTCATTGATGCCCTGCTTCCAGGAAAAGCCTCTAAGCTTCAGGTACACGTGAATCGTACCCCAAACCGACACAGGTGGTCGGGTAGAGAATACTAAGGCGCTTGAGAGAACTCGGGTGAAGGAACTAGGCAAAATAGTACCGTAACTTCGGGAGAAGGTACGCTGAGGCATGTGAAATCCCTTGCGGATGGAGCGTGACTCAGCCGCAGTGACCAGGTGGCTGGAACTGTTTATCAAAAACACAGCACTGTGCAAACTCGTAAGAGGACGTATACGGTGTGACACCTGCCCGGTGCTGGAAGGTTAAATGATGGGGTTAGCCTTCGGGTGAAGCTCTTGATTGAAGCCCCAGTAAACGGCGGCCGTAACTATAACGGTCCTAAGGTAGCGAAATTCCTTGTCGGGTAAGTTCCGACCTGCACGAATGGTGTAATCATGGCCACGCTGTCTCCACCCGAGACTCAGTGAAATTGAATTTGCGGTGAAGATGCCGTATACCCGCGGCTAGACGGAAAGACCCCGTGAACCTTTACTATAGCTTGGCACTGAACATTGGCCCTACATGTGTAGGATAGGTGGGAGGCTGTGAAGCGGTGACGCCAGTCGCCGTGGAGCCATCCTTGAAATACCACCCTTGTATGTCTGATGTTCTAACGTAGGCCCCTTATCGGGGTTGCGGACAGTGCCTGGTGGGTAGTTTGACTGGGGCGGTCTCCTCCTAAAGAGTAACGGAGGAGCACGAAGGTTGGCTAAGTACGGTCGGACATCGTACGGTTAGTGCAATGGCATAAGCCAGCTTAACTGCGAGACGGACAGGTCGAGCAGATACGAAAGTAGGTCATAGTGATCCGGTGGTTCTGTATGGAAGGGCCATCGCTCAACGGATAAAAGGTACTCCGGGGATAACAGGCTGATACCGCCCAAGAGTTCATATCGACGGCGGTGTTTGGCACCTCGATGTCGGCTCATCACATCCTGGGGCTGAAGTCGGTCCCAAGGGTATGGCTGTTCGCCATTTAAAGTGGTACGCGAGCTGGGTTCAGAACGTCGTGAGACAGTTCGGTCCCTATCTGCCGTGGGCGTTGGATGATTGAGAGGAGCTGCTCCTAGTACGAGAGGACCGGAGTGGACGAACCCCTGGTGTTCGGGTTGTATCGCCAGATGCATTGCCCGGTAGCTACGTTCGGAATCGATAACCGCTGAAAGCATCTAAGCGGGAAGCGAGCCTCAAGATGAGTCATCCCTAGGGCTATACGCCCTCTGAAGGGCCGTTGGAGACGACAACGTTGATAGGTTGGGTGTGTAAGCGCTGCGAGGCGTTGAGCTAACCAATACTAATGACCCGTGCGGCTTAACCATACAACACCCAAGAAGTGTGAGACCTTGCGTCACAAGGCTACTTAAGATTATTTCAGATACATCAGTCTTCCAGATTACAATTTATGCCTGGCGGCCATAGCGCTGTGGAACCACCTGACTCCATGCCGAACTCAGTAGTGAAACGCAGCCGCGCCGATGATAGTGTGGCAGATGCCATGTGAAAGTAGGTCACTGCCAGGCGCCAAATTTAGCTGATATAGCTCAGTTGGTAGAGCGCACCCTTGGTAAGGGTGAGGTCCCCAGTTCGAATCCGGGTATCAGCACCAGTTTTAAAGTTTTGTTTGATTGCCATAGCGTTGTGGAACCACCTGATCCCTTGCCGAACTCAGAAGTGAAACGCACCCGCGCCGATGATAGTGTGGCAGCTGCCATGTGAAAGTAGGTCACAATCAAACACCTATTTAAAAAGCCCCGCTCATTGAGCGGGGCTTTTTGCTGTGTTTTAAATAATTTTTATGACTATTAAGCAAGACTTGTTGAATACGTTAAATTTATCGCCAAGGCGATAACCTAGTTCATGACTAAAAAGTAAATAAGTCTGATAGCCGTCATGGTCTTTAAACAGCACAATGCCTATGATGGCGTAAGCTACGGCTGAGAGGTACGTTTGAGGGGACAAAGAGTGATCAAGATCACCTTTTTCTTATATGCTTTACTGCAGAATATGCCATAACTCGTATTTTATCTGCATGTTAATTATTAAACATTATTGATTAACATTCTACAGCTAGCAATCAACAATTCATAACAAAATCTAATCAATGATTTCTATCTTGTTAAGCAGATAATCTGGTCATAAGCAGTCAGAATAACAATGTGAGCAAAATGAAAGATAACCAAACACAGATAGAAATAAAAGATGTTACTCCGGCGGTGCGTTCGCATCGCCCCACCGATGACGGCCATATTTATGTACGTGCGCAAAGCGGTAAATGGCAGCGTTTACGTAAGTATCTAGGCTGGGTATTAATGCTAATTTTTGTAGCCGGCCCATGGATGACATGGAATGGGCGACAAGCACTGCTATTCGACGTGGAGCAGCAGCGCTTTCAGATCTTTGCTGCCACCATATGGCCACAAGATCTTACGCTGCTTGCGTTGTTACTAATGATATCTGCCGTGGCTTTATTCTTTGTCACCACTTTCTTAGGGCGAGTTTGGTGTGGCTATGTGTGCCCGCAAACTGTATGGACTTTTATTTTTATTTGGTTCGAAGAAAAGCTAGAAGGGACGGCGAATAAACGTCGAGTACTTGATAAGTCACCTTGGAATTTCAATAAAATTTGGCGAAAAACGGCTAAACATATTGCTTGGCTTGCGGTCTCCTTGTTAACGGGCTTTACCTTTATCGCCTATTTTGTGCCTGCAAAAGAATTGGCGTGGGAATTACTGACATTCTCTACCAGCTTTTGGGTCGGTTTTTGGGTATTGTTTTTTGCTTTTTGTACCTATGGTAATGCCGGCTGGATGCGTACCATTATGTGTACTCATATTTGCCCTTACTCTCGCTTTCAGTCTGCGATGTTTGATAAAGATACCTTTACCGTCAGCTACGATGCGGCTCGTGGTGAAGCTAGAGGACCGCGCCCTCGTAAGGCTGATCCTAAAGAGCTAGGACTTGGAGATTGTATCGATTGCGACTTGTGTGTGCAGGTGTGTCCTGCCGGTATCGATATTCGTGACGGCCTACAGTATGAGTGTATAAACTGTGGTGCCTGTGTCGATGCGTGTGATCAAACCATGGATCGCATGGGCTATGAACCCGGTCTCATTAGCTATACCACTGAGCACAAGCTGCAACATGGTGTGACGCATGTGGCCCGACCTAAGCTAATCGGCTATGGCATAGTTATTACCGTAATGACGGCAATATTTTTATATATGGCTTCTCATATTATGCCGATGGGCATAGAAATTATTCGTGACCGCAACCAGCTCTACCGTGAAACTAATGAAGGCTTGGTTGAAAACGCCTATACCATGAAGATTATGAATAAGACGCTAGACCCTGCCGTGTATCGGTTATCGGTAGAAGGGTTAGAGGATGTTGAGTGGCTAGGTCCACAAGAGGTCAGTGTTCGTGGTGGTGAGATTTTAAGCTTGCCAATAAGCTTATCAACAGATCCTTACTTACTGTCTTCACCGGTAACGGATATTACGTTTGTACTGGTCAATACCGAGCTAGGAGCCGACGATGATAAGGCAACACTGCGTAATAAGAGTAAGTTCTTTAGTTCCTTTAACTGATAAACTGAACTAACACATAACTAATATCCCAGACCGTGGCTTAGGCTGCGGTCTTTTATTTGGAGTCTTATGGATTATTACGCACTGACGCCGGACGTTATAATAGATGCCATGATGAGCATAGACTTACATGTCGACTCAGGTTTAATGGCACTAAATAGTTATGAGAACCGAGTCTATCGCTTTAAGAGCGAACAAGAGGGCGCGTTTGTTGCTAAGTTTTATCGCCCCGGCCGCTGGAGCCAAGCACAAATTCAAGAAGAGCATGATTTTCTTTTTGCGCTGGCTAAAGGCAAGGTACGAGTGGCGTTGCCTTTAGTTCGCGAGCAGCAAAGTGTGTTTTCTTTTAATGGTATTTGGTTTGCGGTGTGGCCGGCGGTCGCCGCTCGCCAATTTGAGACGGATAACTTAGATCAGCTAGCGGCGTTAGGTGAGCAGTTAGGGCGTTTACATAACGTGGGTGAGCAATTTAGCTTAGTAGCGCGAGCCTCACAGAGTGTGTCAGATAAGCTGGCAGTAGCGCGTGAGGTGTTAATGACGAAAGCGGCGATCCCTGCTAAGTTAAAAGACGCTTTTTTTACCCAGCTAGATGCATTAATAGCGCGAACATGCGACTTGTATGTCGTTAACAACACTATCACCTTACACGGCGATTGCCATGCCAGTAATATTCTCTGGCAAGATGGTCCTTATTTATTAGACTTTGATGACTGTGCTCAGGGCCCTGCTGTACAAGATATGTGGCTAATGCTTAGTGGCTCTCGCCAAGAGCAACTTTTGCAATTAGATACGCTGCTAGATGGCTATGAGCAAGAGCGCGAGTTTGATCGTCGTGAATTGGCCTTGATTGAGCCACTGCGCGCCATACGTATTATTAATTATATGGCGTGGTTAACCGCCCGTTGGCTCGATCCGGCTTTTCCTGCTAATTTCCCTTGGTTTAATACGCCAGACTACTGGCAGCAACAACTTGGTGTGCTGCAAGAACAACTACAGCAATTGAATGCACCGCCATTGTCCTTGACCTCTTGGGGCTAATTACTTAACTTAAATCGCCTTATATAAACTGGAATTGACTATGAAAAAGTACATATTTATTTTGTTCTCTCTGGTGTTATCCTCGGTGCAAGCAGCCCAATTTGAAGAAGGGGTGGAATATAAAGTCGTACAGGGCGTAGCTAGCAATGAGCCAATAGTTGTGGAATTTTTTTCTTATGTTTGTCCGCATTGCTATACCTTTGAGCCCATGTTGGAAAAGCTAGAAGCGCGCCTTCCAGATATGCAATTGAAGAAAACACCGGTAGCATTTTTAGGTGGTGAAATGGGTCCTATATTACAGCGAGCCTATGCTGCGGCAGTGCTGTTAAAAGTAGAAGATACTATGTCGCCTGTGCTATTTGACGCCATGATAAAGGCGAAGAAAAAGCCCAGCAATATGGCAGACATTAAAGCCTTATTCATAGCGAATGATGTATCAGAAAAGAAATTTGATAGTGTCATTAATAGCTTCATGCTTAATGGCATGATCAGCCAGTACGATAAGGCCACCGAGCGCTTTGATGTACACGGTACGCCTAGCGTTATCGTAAAAAATAAATATGAACTCGATATGGGGGAAGTAGGCTCAGAAGAGCGTTTTTATCAAATTGTTGAGTACTTGCTTACTAAAGACGAGTCCTAGGCTCGCAAGCTAATTATAATAGAGCAGACGAGGTTAAGCGTCTGCTCTGGTTAAAACTGTAATTGTGCTATTAATTTATCCATCGCTCGATAACCCAGCGCTTCAATTAAATGCACTCGCTTGATGTCAGCAGATTGCTCTAAGTCAGCGATAGTACGCGCTACACGAATTAATTTATGCCAAGCTCGAATCGATAATTTCATGCTATGCAGCGCTTGCTCTAAAAACTGGGCATCTCCTTGAGTGAGTGGGCAAAATCGCTCTAGCTCCGCCGCACTGAGTCTGGCATTCGTTTTCCCGGCCCGGCTGAGTTGCAACGCTCGCGCAGCTAATACGCGCTTTTTTATAATAGAGGAAGTCTCAGTTGCCGGCCGAGGCCGGCTTAACTCTCCTGGTGGCAGTAGCGCCACTTCTACCGATAAATCGAACCTATCTAAAAATGGCCCAGATATTTTATTAAGGTAGCGCAAAATTTGCTCCGGAGAGCTGCGACTATAGCCTTCTTGATAATGACCACAGGGGCTGGGATTCATGGCGGCAATAAGCTGAAAGCAGGCCGGAAAGGTGACACTGCGTGCAGCGCGAGCGATAGAAATAACATGTGTTTCAAGGGGTTCGCGCAAGGCATCTAATACGCGGCGCTCAAATTCGGTAAGCTCATCTAAAAACAATATGCCGTTGTGAGCCAGTGAAATTTCTCCTGGGCGCGGTATGCTACCGCCCCCCACCAGAGCCACTGCAGAAGAGGAGTGATGGGGTTGGCGAAATGCGCGCAACCGCCAGCTTTTCGGGTTTAGCTCCACACCACTAATAGAACGAATGGCGGCAATTTCTAAGGCTTCTGTTTCGCTCATGGCGGGTAATAAACCCGGCAAGCGACTAGCAAGCATGCTTTTTCCGGTGCCGGGCGGGCCAAGAAATAATAAATTATGCTGTCCGGCGGCAGCAATTTCTAACGCACGCTTAGCGCCTGCTTGGCCTATCACCTCACATAAGTCTTTATCTTCTTGGCAGTCTTGCTCACTCATACCGGTAGGAGTTATAAGCTCGGCTTCATGATGTAACCAAGCGGTAATATCCAGTAGATGTTTAGCAAGTCTTGCGGGACTAGGTTGTATCAACCCTGCTTCATTGGCATTATCTAGTGGCAGAATAAGAGCCCGCTCACTATCACGGGCTGCGAGCACGGCCGGTAAAGCGCCGTTAATGGCACGTAATTCACCGGTTAATGCCAGCTCCCCTAAAAACTCTAGCTCTTTTAGTCCCTCTATAGGTATTTGCCCCGAGGCGGCTAATATGGCCATGGCAATGGGTAAGTCGAAGCGTCCTCCTTCTTTAGGCAAATCTGCGGGCGCTAAGTTAACAGTGATCCGTCTTGCAGGAAATTCATAGCCTGAGTTGAGGAGGGCGCTACGCACGCGATCGCGAGCTTCTTTCACGCTAGTCTCTGGCAAGCCTACAATATTAAATGCCGGCAAGCCGTTAGCTAAATGGGCTTCCACCGTCACTAAAGGAGCGGTTATTCCTAAACTAGCACGAGCAAAAACCACGGCGAGTGACATCCTAGTCTCCCTAATATTTTGTTTTTGATAATTAAATATTTGTAGTTTTTTTAACTGGCTTTTCCGGTAGCTCAGCGCCGCTTGAATGGCTCTTTTATATAATAAAGTCTTGTTTAGTCTAGTTCATCATGCTAGTTGTATAGGTCTGCTTGAGTAGTTGGTTCTTGCTCAGCCCCCTATTGAGAGATCGGTGACATGAATTTCTTAGTTTACTTCGTCAATATTATTGTGATCCTAGTGGTGATTATTAAATCTCCGCTCGGGGTACTTTGGTCTGACGAAAAATAACTTCACCGACAGACAAAACGTAAAACCCCCGAGCTAAGCTCGGGGGTTTTTTTTTAATTGGCTTTGGTACTAACAGATGGACAGCTCTAACATGAATGGCGCACAGTATATTGTTCAATCCTTAAAACAGCAGGGAGTAAGCCAAATCTTTGGTTACCCCGGTGGCGCTATTATGCCGCTTTATGATGCTCTCTATGATGGCGGCGTCGATCACCTTCTGTGCCGTCATGAGCAGGCTGCTGCGCTGGCAGCAGTAGGCTATGCCAGAGCCAGTGGTCAGGTAGGCGTATGCATGGCCACATCAGGCCCTGGCGCGACTAACCTGATCACCGGTCTGGCCGATGCTATGCTCGACTCCATTCCACTGGTCGCTATTACCGGCCAAGTTCCGATGGCTGCTATTGGCACCGACGCCTTCCAAGAAGTCGATGTATTGGGTATGTCGCTATCTTGTACTAAGCATTCTTATCTTGTAGAAAACGTAGAAGATCTAGGTGCCATTATTGCCGAAGCCTTTGAAGTGGCGCGTTCAGGGCGCCCAGGACCTGTGCTAATTGATGTGCCCAAAAATATTCAAGTCGCCTTAGTTGAGCCTAAAACGACGCCGGTTTTTAATACCGAACCTCATCCTGTGAATAGCGAGGCGCTTAGCCAAGCGAAGCAGTTATTAGCCGCCGCTAAACAGCCGGTTTTATATGTAGGCGGGGGTGTGGGAATGGCGAATGCGGTAGAGGAATTACGCGAATTCGCTCGCCAAACGGGTATCCCTATGGTGACCACCCTCAAAGGAATTGGCACTCTTGATCCCCACGATGAATTATTTTTAGGTATGTTGGGCATGCACGGAACAAAAGCTGCCAATATAGCCGTTCAGCAGAGTGATCTGCTGTTAGTGGTGGGTGCACGTTTTGATGACAGGGTGACCGGTAAACTCGACTCATTTGCGGTAAATGCCAAAATTATTCACCTTGATAAAGATGCCTCCGAGTTTGGGAAGGTGCGCCACGCCCAAGTCAGTATAAATACTGAGCTAAGCACAGTGCTTCCTTTACTGGCTAGTGATAAAATAACCGGCAATCGCTTGGCCATTGATGACTGGCGCGAGCATTGCAAACAATTAAAGGCCGATAACCCATGGCGTTATGACCATCCCGGTGACGCCATTTATGCGCCCTTAATGCTGCATCAATTAAGTAATGCCTTGGACGACAGTGCCATGGTGAGCTGCGATGTGGGGCAGCATCAAATGTGGGTGGCGCAACATATGCGCTTTACCAGTCCGCGTAATCACCTAAGCAGCTCAGGCTTAGGGACTATGGGATTTGGCTTGCCCGCTGCTGTTGGCGCTAAGTTAGCACGGCCTCAAGATCAATCGGTGTTAGTGTCGGGCGATGGCTCTTTTATGATGAACGTACAAGAGCTGGGCACCTTAAAGCGCGCGCAGTTACCGGTAAAAATGGTGTTATTGGATAACCAGCGCTTAGGCATGGTACGCCAGTGGCAAGAGCTGTTCTTTGATGGGCGCTATAGCGAAACCATCTTGACCGATAATCCCGACTTTGTGGCGATGGCGGCCGCGTTTAATATTCCAGGTGAAACCATTACCTGTAAAGCAGAAGTAGAGCCTGCCATAGCGCGCATGCTGGCGGCAGATTCCGCTTATTTGTTGCATGTGCGAATTTCTGAGCAAGAAAACGTCTGGCCTTTGGTGCCGCCCGGCGTTGCCAATGACCAGATGATGGAGAAAAAATCATGAACCAATATCAACTACAAGTGATCGCCCAGTTTCGCCCCGAAGTGTTAGAAAGAGTCCTGCGCTTAACTCGCCACCGTGGCTTTCGTATCGAGAAAATGGATATGACTAGTCAAGACAGTGAGCTAGTTATTAATCTTTTAGTAAGCAGTGATCGCGCCGTGATGTTACTGAGCCGCCAATTAGAAAAATTGTTAGATGTCACCTCGGTGCAAGTTCAAGAGTCGTTACAAGCGCTAAAAAAAATAGCGTAAATTAACGCCCTACGCTTTACGTCATCCGCTGTAAGGGAAAAATAAATCGTGGTTTTATTTTTGACTTATGGCGTACAGCGTCAGGCATACCACGATATATTTTATAGATAAGAGATAGGCGCCGCCTTGTGGATGGCGCCTGTATTACTCACCTTGTTAGGAATTTAAGCATGCCAAAGTATCGTTCCGCCACTACTACTCATGGCCGTAATATGGCCGGTGCTCGCGCTCTGTGGCGCGCCACAGGGATGACCGAAGGCGACTTCGGTAAGCCGATTATTGCAGTAGTGAACTCTTTTACGCAATTTGTGCCAGGCCATGTGCATTTAAAAGACATGGGCCAGTTAGTAGCACGTGAGATTGAAGCGGCGGGCGGTGTAGCAAAGGAATTTAATACCATTGCAGTAGATGATGGCATTGCTATGGGTCATGGCGGCATGTTGTATAGTCTCCCTAGTCGCGACTTGATTGCCGACTCGGTGGAATACATGGTGAATGCCCATTGTGCCGATGCCATGGTTTGTATTTCTAACTGCGACAAAATTACTCCCGGCATGTTGATGGCGGCGCTGCGCGTTAATATTCCGGTAATTTTTGTCTCCGGTGGCCCCATGGAAGCGGGTAAAACTAAACTATCTGATCAGCTAATTAAGCTCGATTTAGTGGATGCCATGATCCAAGGTGCTGATCCCACTGTCAGTGACGCCCAAAGTGAAGAAACTGAGCGCAGTGCTTGTCCTACTTGTGGCTCTTGCTCAGGCATGTTTACCGCTAACTCCATGAACTGCTTAACCGAAGCGCTAGGCTTATCACAGCCTGCGAACGGCTCCTTGCTGGCTACGCACGCGGATCGAGAGCAGCTATTTAAGTCTGCCGGTCATCGTATTGTGGAGCTAACTAAGCGCTACTATGAGCAAGACGATGCCTCCGCTTTGCCGCGCAGCATCGCCACTAAAGCCGCTTTTGAAAACGCCATGGTATTAGACGTAGCCATGGGTGGCTCTACTAATACCGTATTGCATCTATTAGCTGCCGCTCATGAAGCGGGCGTTGATTTTACCATGGCTGATATCGATGCCTTATCGCGCAAGGTGCCACAGCTATGTAAGGTGGCGCCTTCTACGCCTAAATACCATATGGAAGATGTGCACCGTGCGGGTGGCGTTATGGCTATTTTAGGTGAGCTGGCTCGCGCCGGTTTGCTGCATACTGAATTGCCCACCATTATGGGCATGACCTTGGCCGAGCAATTAGCCAAATACGATATTATGGTCACCGAAGATGAAGCGGTAAAAACCATGTTCCGTGCAGGTCCTGCAGGCATTCGCACCGTTAAAGCTTTTAGCCAAGACTGTCGCTGGCCCACACTGGACGACGATCGCGCTGAGGGCTGTATTCGCAGTCTTGAGCATGCTTACAGCTTGGAAGGCGGCTTGGCCGTGTTATCGGGCAACATTGCCGTTGACGGCTGTATCGTTAAAACCGCCGGCGTGGCTGATGAAAATTTAGTATTTCGCGGACCCGCGCGTATTTATGAGTGCCAAGACAGTGCCGTGGAAGGCATTTTAGGTGGCGAAGTGAAAGCCGGAGACGTAGTGGTGATCCGCTACGAAGGGCCTAAGGGCGGTCCGGGCATGCAAGAAATGCTTTATCCGACTACCTATTTAAAATCCATGGGTCTTGGCACTCAGTGCGCCTTGATCACCGATGGCCGCTTCTCTGGCGGTACTTCTGGCTTATCTATTGGCCACGTTTCTCCGGAAGCGGCCAATGGCGGCACTATTGGCTTGGTAGAGAATGGCGATATTATCGATATCGATATTCCAGGACGCAGCATAGTGTTAGACGTGTCCGATGCTGAGCTGGCTGCTCGTCGCGCGGCCATGGATGCCAAAGGCGAGCAAGGCTGGAAGCCTATCGACCGCCAGCGGGAAGTGTCTTTTTCTTTACGAGCTTATGCGTCCTTGGCCACCAGCGCCGATAAAGGTGCGGTACGCGATATCAGCAAACTAGGAGGATAAAATGAGCCAATCGGCACTGAAAGAGGCCGCCGCATTGCGCTCTGCGAGCGAATATTTACGCCGTATTTTGTTATCTCCGGTTTATGAGGCGGCCAGAGTGACGCCTTTGACGCCATTAAAGAAAATCTCAGAACGCTTAGGCCATCCGGTATCGCTAAAGCGTGAAGATATGCAGCCTGTGCATTCTTTTAAGCTAAGAGGGGCTTATAACAAGATTGCCCAGTTAAGTACTGAGCAGTTGCAAGCAGGGGTGATTGCCGCCTCTGCGGGCAACCATGCGCAAGGGGTGGCTTTATCTGCGGCTAAGCTGGATATTTCTGCCACCATAGTGATGCCGGTAGTGACGCCCGATATTAAAATTGACTCGGTACGAGGCTTTGGGGCTAAGGTGATCTTGCATGGCAATAACTTCGATGAAGCGTATGCCCACTGTATTAAACTGGCCGAAGAGCAGCATTTAACGCTAATCCCACCTTTTGACGATCCCGACGTCATTGCCGGCCAAGGTACTATTGGTCGAGAGTTACTAGAGCAAGATACCCGCTTAACCCACGTGTTTGTACCTGTGGGTGGTGGTGGTTTGGCAGCGGGCGTGGCGATATATATTAAGCAGCTGTTACCACAAGTTCAGGTGATAGGAGTGGAGGCCGAAGGCTCCGCTTGTCTAAATGCCGCCCTTAAAGCCGGTGAAATTGTCTCGCTAGACCGCGTGAGCACCTTTGCCGATGGCGTGGCCGTTAAGCGCATCGGCACCGAGACCTTTCGACTGTGCCAGCAGTATTTAGATGGCGTGGTGACGGTGACCACCGATGAAATATGTGCCGCCATGAAAGATGTCTTTGAGGATACCCGCGCTATCGCCGAGCCCTCAGGCGCGCTAGCGCTGGCGGGGCTTAAAAAATACAGTCAGGCGGGGGATTATTCTCATGCTCGGATGACGGCTATTTTAAGTGGCGCTAATGTAAACTTTCACTCGCTGCGTTATGTTTCGGAGCGGTGTGAGCTGGGTGAGAAGCGAGAAGGCTTGCTGGCGGTGACTATTCCCGAGCGCAAAGGGGCTTTCTTAGACTTTTGTGAAGTGTTGGGTAATCGCATGGTCACCGAATTTAACTATCGCTATTCCAGTGATGAGAAGGCAGCAGTCTTGGTTTCGGTGCGCTTAAGTGATGGCGATCGTGAGCTAACACAAATCATGATGGAGCTTGAGCAATCCGGTTACGACGTAGCTAATATGACGGATAACGATTTAGCCAAATCTCATGTGCGTTATATGGTGGGGGGCCGCCCGCCTAAGTCCTTGCACGAGCGTTTATATAGCTTTCGCTTCCCCGAGCAGCCTGGCGCCCTAATGCGCTTCTTAAATACCTTAGGAACGCGTTGGAACATCAGTTTGTTCCATTATCGTAACCAAGGAGCAGAATTTGGGCGCGTGCTCTGTGCCTTTGAACTACCGGATGCAGAGTTGGCTTACTTTGAGCAATATTTGCTGGAGCTAGGCTATCGCTGGGATGAGGTTACCGAAGATGCCGCTTATGAGTTTTTCTTAGCTCATTAGCATTAGAACTAGCGCCGAGTACTCGCACTCGGTGCTAGCGTAAAGATAACCGCATTGGCGCTTAAGCTTAAAGCACGCCTATTTTTTACTCGGCGCTATTGCTACAATTTATTAACATTGTATACATTTATTTGTTGCTAAAAGCCGCGCTTCCTGCTTTAATTCTGCTCGTTTCTCAACTTTTCTTCAGGGTTTACACGTCATGGCTCTGTTGTCTGCATTACTGGCTGCAATCAGTCAGATCTACTTTGTTAGTCGTCCGTTAGCTGGTTTATTAATTACCGTTGGTGTGTTGTGGGCCGCGCCTTTTATGGGCCTTGCCATGTTAGTGGGCGCCTTTACTGGCGTACTCATTGCGCAAGCCCTTAAATTTAATCCTACTTTACAAGCCGAAGGGTGTTATGGCTTTAACGGGGCCTTAATTGGCTTAGCGTTAGCACTATTTGCTCCTATTGGGCCTTGGGTATTAATCGCTTCTTGTATTCTGGGCGGCTTTTCTTGCTTAATCTATGCGCTATGGAATAAGTACATTAAGATCCCCTGTTACACCTTACCCTTTAACTTGTTAATTTTACCCTGGTTATATTGGAACGGGCAGCGCCTAGCCGACGAAGTACCTAATAATTATGAATTTTCATTGTCGGCCATTGGCCAAGTGATTTTCTTACCCGATACCGTGCCAGCAGCCTTAGTCTGTGCGGCTTTATTATTGGCGGGTATTGGTATGTTAGGTTGGGCCTTTGTGGGGGCGTAGTGGCCAGTGGCACGGCGGGATTTTTATTGGTTAATCCCGATTATATCGACTTCGGTTTAACCGGTTATAACGGTGTGCTAGCGGCTATCGCTATGTTTTGGCATCAGTTTAAACCCAACTGGAGCATAGCTGCTGCTATTATTGCCGGTCTAATGACCGCCTTTATGTTGAAAGCAGGCCTGCCTATGCTCACCATGCCCTTTGTGTTGGCCTGTTGGCTGTGTTTAGGTGCGCGTCATATTTTTTGCCATTATCAGCATAAATTTATGCCAAATAAGGAGCATTTATCATGAAGTTAGGATTTATTGGCATAGGTCTTATGGGGAATCCCATGACTCAGCGCCTATTACAGGCAGGCTTTTCAGTGACGGTGTGGAATCGTAGTGTCGATAAGCTCGGCGATGTGCAAGCTGCAGGTGCGACGGTGGCTAGCAGCATTAAAGAGTTAGTAGCCGGCGTTGATATTATTTTACTGTGTGTGGCCAATACCGAGGTGGTAGAAACCGTGGTGTTTGGTGAAGGAGGCATAGTAGAGTCGGGTCGTAGTGACCAGCTATTAGTGGATTTTTCCAGCTCAGATCCCAGTGCTACCCGTGATTTTGCCGCTAAATTAAAAGCCGCGTGTGGAATGAATTGGGTCGACTCGCCGGTTTCCGGCGGTGTAGTGGGTGCCGAGCAGGGCACGCTGGCCATTATGTGTGGCGGTGACGCCGATGATGTGGCACGTATTCAGCCTATTTTAGCGCCGCTGTCACAGCGCGCTACCCACATGGGCCCCATTGGCGCTGGCCAAGTCACTAAAGTCTGCAACCAAATGATTGTGGGCTGTAATTTAATGGTGCTGGCCGAGATGATGGCTTTAGCTAAGTCTTGCGGTGTGGCGGCAGATAAAATACCTGAAGCTTTAGCCGGCGGCTTTGCCGACTCTAAGCCAATGCAGATCACCGGTCCTCTCATGGCCGATGAGTCTGACCCTGATCCTAAGTGGCATGTGCGCACCTTGCTAAAAGACTTAGACATGGCGGTAAGCCAAAGCAAACAGCAGGGCACAGCAGTCCCTATGTCTGGATTGGCCGCCCAGCTAATGCGCCAACATGGCAGCAAGGGGTTCTTAGAGCGCGATCCCGCCACTTTAATTAAGCTTTATAAAAACTAAACCGCTTTTAAAAGATAAAAAAAGGAGCTTTTAGGCTCCTTTTTTATTATTACTGCGCTGGTTAGGCATCTTGCGCCGCTATCTTTTTAGCGGTGGCTTCTTCATTACTGATAACTTCAACCTCTGGGGTCTCGACTAACGGAACCACAGCACTTCCTAAGCCTAAGCTTTGGCGATAATACTCATTGGCTTGTGCACTATCTTGGCGCTGCTCAGCTAAGCCAGCTAACAAGATATAATCTGTCGGCGTAGCTTGCTGGCTAACTGCTAACAATAAATGCTGCTCGGCTAGCTCTGGCTTATTATCTTTTAAATATAATTGACCTAACACCGAGTGTAATGGCGCAGAAGCATGTTTTTTAGCGCGTTTTTCTAAGCTAACCAGTAGCGGATGGTAATCGCTAAGTTCAAGCTTAGTTAGACACAATAAAATACGAGGATCTGCGTCTTTATCTATGCCCTCTAATAATAAACGGCGTGCTTCTTGATGGGCTCCCAGCGTAATAAGGCGCTCACATAAAGGTACTAACACCTGAGCTTGATATTTTTCTTTGCGCGGTAAGTCTTGCCACAACGCAATAAGTCCCGCACTGCCTTCATGAGTCGCCACACTTTCAAACCAACCTTCATAGGCTTGCTGTTTAAGCAATGAGTACTCTGGATCCATGAGTAAAGTCTGCTTATTAAGCGCATTTAAGGTGATCATTAGCTCAGGCCATTGTTTGGTCGCTAAATACACATCTTTTTGCAATTTAAGCAGTGCCGTCTGGCTGGCATACTCTTTATTAAGCTGGCGCACTTTTTCCAATGCCAAGTCGTACTGACCTTCTTGGTATTGTAATCGGGCTTGGGTTAAGCCAACGGCTAAGCCAGCATCAGGGTTATGCTGCTGAGCTAAGCGCAAATAGTTATCGCGCTTTTCATCTTGTCCCAGTGCTTGAGCGGCGGTTGCGGCATTTAAGTAATTAAGCAACGCTAATTCATTGCCTTTTGCGCCTTTATAAAGCATTTTTTCAGCAGCCACATAGTCTTCGGCAATCATGGCTTGCATACCGCTTTGGGTATAGTTAAGTGCTTTTTTACGGCGGCGCCCCATAAACCAATGACGAGTTTTATAGCCAATGCCAAAAATTCGCCCCAGTAACCACTCAATAAATAACAGCAATAAATAAAAGACCACCACGGCCACTAAGAACACAGTAGCGGTGGTTTCTATGGTGTAGTTACCAAACGCCAATAACATATAGCCTTGCTGGCCAGTAATATTTGGCCCAATAATGAGGCCAGCGGCTAGGATGGCGATGATAATCGCAAGACGTATCATGGACTTCCCCTTACTGGCCGGTTAACAGGCGTTGTAATCTATCATCCAGTAATTGTTTCAGCTTATCTTGAGCGCTGAATTTTTCTGGATAGTCGACGGTGATTTTTTTACCACTGAGCTGTTTAATTTGCTCCAGCATGGATTGGCGTACACTGTCATCGGCATAGTAGGTAGTGAGCCATTCTTGGGCCTTAGCCAGTGCGCTATCAAAAATCTCTTGCTGATCACGATACACAGCTAATTGAGCTTGTAATAAGGTGCCCTTAAGATTTTCGCTTAAATACCAGTGTTGTTGGGGAGATAACAAGGCTTCTACTTTGCCATCGCGTCGGCGCACGGTAACAAAATTTTCGCTAAAGCTATGCCAGCTCTTTTGTAAGTTTTCTTTCCAATCTTTAACTGAACCCGAGATTTCAAAGTCTGGCTCTTGAGCTTCTTCCATAATCACTTTATCCAGTGTTAGCTTCTCAACTTGCTCGCTAACGCTGTTTAGCTTAATGGCCATGCCGTCACGGTCTACGTTGGGCAGCGCTTTAATGGCGGCTATGTCGTCAGCCAGAGCACGACGAATTGGCGTAAGGCTAGGATCATTAACCGCAGCTAAGCGCTCATCGGCATTAGCCAACATCATGGCGGCAGACTTACCATCTTGCTCTAGCCACAATTTGCGACCGGCCATGCGTACCAAGTATTCAGCCTCTGCCAGCATCCAATCGTTAGGGCGCTTGGTGTCCAGATCCAGCACTTTACGCGACACACCAGAAATTTGCTCGTTCAAGCCTTCTTGCTGACTGGCCACCTTGGCGAGTTGCTTAGCTTGCTTGCTTTCAGCTTCTGCTAGCGCATCGTCAACTTGCTGCTGTTGGCCTTGAATTTTTTGCTCGAGTTGCTTCACTTGTTCAGCTTGGGCTAACGCTTGGTTATGGCCATGCCAATATAAAACGCCGGCCAGCACAATCGCGATAATAATGGCAATGATGGCTAGTATAACGCCGGACTTACCGCCTTTATTATGAGGTGTAGCTGGAGGAGGAGTGTGAGGCGGAACAGGGGGAGGACCAGCAGGCTGTTTGGGCTTGCTTTCAACGTTACTGTCAGGATTTTTGCTGTCAGTTTTAATCTCGGCGCTAGGCGCAGGGGGGACTGTGTTGGCCGTCGCTGAGTCTGCTTTATTATCCGCCGCTATAATGGGGCTCTTGCTGACATCGGCCGGCTTTTGGGCATCGGCACTGGCGTGTCTGCGTTTTTGCTTATCTTTGTTATCTGTCATTGGGTTTCCTCTCATCCAGAGCGGCAATTAGCGCCTGATTGGATGCACCTTCTGCATTTATGATCTGAGTGAAGCCCAGCTCCTTGGCTTCTTCAACTACGCGAATGCTGGGCACAATCAATAAACGGCTTAATAGCCAGTCCTTGGCGCTGGTTTTTGCCAAGTGTGCAATATGGCTTAATAAACCACCACTGGTGATGATAATACTGTCCACACCTTGGCGCTGCCAACTTTTAACTAACTCACCTGTAGGATCGCAGGTATAGCGACGTTGATATACTTCACAATAATCAACCTTAGCGCCTCTACTGGTCAAGGTGGGCGCTATCATATGGCGCCCACCGTCTCCCCGTAAAATAACGACTTTGCGGCCAGCCAGACTCTCTAGGCCAGGGAGCGCTATAATGCCCTCCGAACGCGGGTCATCAGGTACGGCGACGTCAAAAACCCCCACCCCAGCAAAGGCATTACCCGTGGCCTCGCCTACGGCGATATAATGCGCCTTAGGCCAAGATAAGCCGCTATTAGCTAAGGCATTATGCGTAAAATTGACCGCTTGTACGCTGACCGCTATCACATAATCCTCGGCACAAAGACCGGGCAATAATGTGGAGAGCCGGTCCAACTCTCTGCCTGCTTCAAAGCTAAGCAAAGGGCTGGTCACCGGCTGGTGGCCAGCCTCAAGCAATGCCTGTGATAAAACACTGGCTTGCGGCTCGGGGCGTACCACCAAAGGGATCATGACTCTACCACCTCGGCCAATATTTTATCTGCACCGCGCGCAAGCAAGCGTTTAGCCATTTCTGCGCCTAAGGCTTTACCTTCGGTGGCTAAGCCCGTCATTTCTTCATAAATGACTTCGCTGCCATCGGGGCGACCGACTAAGCCACGCAACCACACTTGGTCGCCTTGTAGTTCAGCGTACGCGCCGATCGGCACTTGGCAGCCGCCCATTAAGCCTTGGTTCATGGCGCGTTCCGCTTCTACTCGCAAGCGCGTTTCATAATGATCTAATGGCTTAAGCAAAGCCAGTAGCTCAGCATCATCAACGCGACACTCTATGCCCACAGCACCTTGACCATTAGCTGGTAAGCTGTCTTCTGGGCTCATTAACCCAGCAATGCGATCTTCAAGCTCTAAGCGCTTTAGGCCTGCCGCCGCTAAGATAATGGCGTCGTATTCTCCATCGTCGAGCTTGCGCAGGCGCGTTTGTACGTTACCGCGTAATACTTTTACTTGTAAGTGAGGATAGCGAGCGCGAATTTGGCATTCGCGACGTAAGCTGGCGGTTCCTACCACAGAGCCTGCAGGTAACTGCTCTAAATGAGTGTAGTTATTAGAGACAAAGGCATCACGAGGGTCTTCGCGCTGACAAATTACCGTTAAGCCGAGGCCTTCTGGAAACTCAACCGGCACATCTTTCATTGAATGCACGGCAATATCGGCCCGACCTTCTAACATGGCTTGCTCTAGTTCTTTAATAAAAAGACCTTTGCCGCCAATTTTGGCTAATGGCGTATCTAACAGCACATCGCCTTTAGTGGTCATGGGCACTAGTTCAACTGTGATATGAGGGTGCAGCTGTTCTAGCTGTTCTTTTACATAATGGGCTTGCCACAAGGCTAATAGACTCTTGCGGGTAGCTATGCGTATGGTGCGATTTGCCATTTGAATCTCTTCTAAGTATCCACTAATGGTTCGATATTATCATTCCTGTGCGCTCATTACAGGAGAGAAAGGGACTTAGCCTTTAACTTGCTGCTCTAGGATGCGACATATATTGTTCATCTAAGGCCAAATTGTTACCATGATCACACTTTTGACCCACCTTGGGTTAGTGTCGGTTCAACAAAGGCCTGTACTTTTGCACACGAATTTTGATCAGCTATTAGCAAGAAGTGATCAGTTTAATGAGCAAAAACAAGCTCATGCCCTCGCGGTTATGAGTCGGTATGGCCAGCAAGTTTTTCAACTGTTGCCGGTTTTGCTGCATTATCATCACCCCTTATTGCCTGGCTTTGTGCCGGGCGATGTACCTGCGGGTGTCTGTCACTTCTTACCCAATGCTCGCCAACAAGAGTTTATTGATGACTTATGCCAAGCGGCAAATGGCCATCAAGGTTTAGAATCAGGGGTCAGTGAAATATTTGGTCTTTACGCCATGGGCAGTACCTCTTCAATTGGGCAAAGCCTCGACTCGGATCTGGATGTGTGGGTGTGTTACTCCCATACCTTAGCCGCTGATCGAGTAGCTTGGTTACAGCAAAAATGCTTATTAATTTCCCAGTGGGCTGCGCAGCGCAAAGTTGAACTCAATTTATTTTTAATCCCTGATAATAAATTTCGAGTCGATAATCAGCAGTCGGTTCAAGGAGAAAGTTGTGGCAGTGCGCAGCATCTCTTACTGCTCGATGAATTTTATCGCAGTCACTTAGTGATTGCCGGTAAGCGATTAGTATGGATGTTTGCGCCTAGTCAGCTTGGACCGCGCTACGACAGCTTTGTGGCCGAGCAATTTGCTAGTGGCACACTTAACCATGATGAATGGTTAGACTTAGGGGGCTTTGCCCGCATTCCCGCCGAAGAATATTTTGGCTCGGCCCTGTGGCAGCTTTATAAGAGTATCGACTCACCTTATAAAGCAGTACTAAAAACCATTTTAATGGAAGCTTACTCACACGAGTATCCAGATACCCAGTTGTTATGTCGGCATCTAAAAAGCCAACTGCATCAAGCAAGCACTTTGGATGAACAACACGATCATTACTTGTTGATGTTAGAAAAAGTCACCCATTACTTAATTTCTATTAATGATGAGCAGCGCTTAGACCTAGTGCGGCGCTGCTTTTATTTAAAAGTCTCCCAAGGCCTAGACCTAAGCCAAGCCCGCTTTGCCAAACGGGCTCAGCAAATTGCGCGCTTGATTAAGGAATGGCAGTGGTCTGCGGAAAAGGTCGCTTTACTTAATAATCGTGACTTTTGGAAAGTCGAGCAAGTCAAAGCCGCCTATAAAGAGCTGCTTGAAGCCTTGATGCACAGTTACCGTAATTTAATCCAGTTTGCTCAGCGTAATCGCATTAGTGAGTCTATAAACCCAGAAGATATCGGCATTTTATCGCGCAAGTTATACGCCGCCTTTGAAAATCTACCCGGTAAAATTCAGCTTATTAACTTAAAGATAGCGCCTGACTTATCAGAGCCTAATATTAGCTTGGTACAAGTGCCAGAGGGGCGAGCACACGACGCCGGTTGGTATCTTTATAAGCAAGGTTTGAGTGCGCTTGAGCTCATCGGCCGCCAACCCTTAGAGTACAGTCGCTATGCCAGCAAATTAATGGCCTGGGCACATTTTAATGGCTTATTGACGCCAGAAAGCCAATTACAGCTATTTAACCAAGATACCGACGCTAACTTGCAGCATTTGCAAGAGTTTGCCGGCGACTTAGCACGTTTTTTCCCGGTGCGTACACCCGCGCCGAGCAATTTAGCACTCAGTCGGCCTTGCGAAGTGCGAGAGTTAGGCATTTTCTTAAATTTAGAGCGTGATCCTACGGCGCAGTGGCGCAGTCGAGCCATCGAGTTTACCAGCAAGACCAGTGATCCTTTTAGCTTTGGCCAGCATAGAGAGAACTTGGTGGGCTCTATCGATGTTTTGTATCGCAATTCTTGGGATGAGATCCGCTCCTTACACTTTAGTGGTTCCAGCGCTATTTTAGATGCGCTGACGGCAATTTTAGGCAAGATGCACCAAGGGGCGACGCCGCCGGAAAACGTCGAAGTATTTTGCTATAGCCTTAACTTTCGAAGTCTTATTCGCACTCGAGTGGGTATTTTAATAAAAGAATGCATTGGTCTGCGCTTAACGCGTGGTCAAGATAGTACCATCAAAACTATTCGCTTAGGCCATGAAGAACACGATATCTTCTTTGAGCGCCGGGGTGTGAGTGTGCAAAAACATGAGACGCCTGAGTTTGTCAGCACTGCGTTACCTGCCAGTGCCAGCGCCGATATTTTGCAGCTCGATCAGCAAATGGTTAAAGCGGTGCCCGAAATTGTCGATGTGTATGCCAGTGAAGGCTTAATGCAGTTTTTCTTTGAAGACAGTGGTCGCGATTATAATCTTTATATTTTAGATGAAGCGAACCGGATAGAAGTGTATCGCCAAGTGGCGGGCAGCAAGGATGAGCTTATTCAAAGTATTAATCGCTTCTATGCCGCCAATCAGCAAGGAGTGGGACACAGTCGTTTTGCCCATTTTAACTTGCCACAATATTACGAAATAGTGGAAGAGCAAGGTAAGCAGAAAGTGCTGCCCTTTAAGAGTGCAAAAGAGGGCCGAGAAGATAGCCCGAGCCCCTTAGCTTAATTAACACCACGCCTGCGTAAAGCGTTACAGTGCAAGCGGCGTTTCGCCTTGTAACTTAGCTTGCAAGCTTATCCAGCTCAATAACTCATGACCTTGGCGATTATCAATCCATTGCTCACCTTGTAGTGCAAAGTGGTGGCCGTTTTCACGAGTAGCGAGCCATATTTGGTGCAGAGGCTCTTGGCGATTAATGACAAATTTTACATTGTTTTCAAAGGTCAGCGTCATCACGCCGCCTATGGTCTCGCAGTCAATATCAACACCACTGTCATCGATACGGGCTTCAATATGTTGATAAATGGCGTCAGCCAAGGCATGAAACTCACTGTCTTTCATGATCTGCTTCCTATTGCTTTTGAGAATATGAATGAGATTATAAGAGCCTGGAAACATTTTTACAGTTATCTTATGAACCTACTCAAGTTAACCACATTGCTGGCTTTATGCCTAAGTTTGTCGGCTTGTGGCCTCAAAGGGCCGCTAACTTTGCCACAAACATCAGAAAATCCATCTCACGTTGAGCAGTCGTAAAGGAACACACCTTGGATTATTTTAATTATCAAACCGATGGCCGCCTCTATGGTGAAGGCTGTGATTTAAGCGTTTTAGCCGAGCAATATGGCACGCCACTCTATGTTTATTCACGAGCAACGTTAGAGCGGCACTGGCACGCCTTTGATCAAGCCGCGGGGGATGTGGCGCACTTAATCTGTTATGCCGTAAAGGCTAACTCTAACCTTGCGGTGCTAGGTGTGTTGGCGCGCTTAGGCTCTGGCTTTGATATTGTGTCTAAAGGTGAGCTGTGTCGAGTACTGGCCGCCGGTGGCGATGCCAGCAAAGTGGTGTTTTCTGGCGTGGGCAAGCGAGTCGAGGAAATTGAATTTGCGCTTGAGAAGAATATTTTCTGTTTTAACGTCGAGTCTGTGGCTGAATTGGTGCGGATTAACGAAGTTGCCGGCCGTTTGGGTAAAATAGCCCCTATTTCTATTCGAGTTAATCCCGACATTGATGCTGGCACCCATCCTTATATTTCCACCGGTCTTAAAGAAAATAAGTTTGGTATTCCTATTGAGCAGGCCCAAGACATTTATGCTCAAGCCGCCGCCATGGAAAACTTAGCTATTCACGGACTTGACTGCCATATTGGCTCTCAGCTCACCGAAGTGGCGCCATTTTTAGAAGCAGTGGATAAGCTATTAGTATTAATTGATGCCCTCGCCAGTGATGGTATTCATATTAAGCACTTAGATGTGGGTGGCGGCTTAGGCGTGCGCTACGATAATGAAACGCCGCCTGAGCCCAAAGAATATGTGCAACAAATTAAGGCTAAATTACAAGGGCGCAATCTCACCTTGGTGTTTGAACCGGGCCGTGCCATTGCTGCTAATGCTGGCGTATTGCTCACCCGTGTGGAGCACATAAAGCCTGGCGATGCTAAAAGCTTTGCTATCGTTGATGCCGCTATGAACGATCTCATCCGCCCAGCCTTATACAGTGCGTGGCAGGCCATTATCCCCGTGGATAACACCTTAGAGCGAGCCAAGGCGGTCTATGACGTGGTAGGGCCTATTTGTGAAACGGGCGATTTTATTGGTAAAGACCGTGAGCTAGCGATCACCGAAGGCGACTTATTAGCGGTACGCTCTGCGGGTGCTTATGGTTTTGTCATGGCATCTAATTACAACAGCCGCCCAAGAAGCGCAGAAGTGATGGTTGATAAAGAGCAGGCTATTTTAGTACGCGAGCGCGAAGTATTAAGCGACTTGTGGCGCGGCGAGCATCTGTTGCCGCAGGCGTAAGGGGAAACTTGTGATCCACTTTTCCAAAATGCAGGCCCTTGGTAACGACTTTATGGTCGTCGATGGCATCACCCAAAAAGTGTTTTTTAATCCCGAGGTGATTCGCCAACTTGCCGATCGTCATTTTGGTGTGGGCTTTGATCAACTATTGTTGGTTGAACCTCCTTATGATCCGGATGTGGACTTTCATTATCGTATTTTTAATGCCGATGGCAGCGAAACCCAACAGTGCGCTAATGGGGCTCGTTGTTTAGCACGCTTTGCACGACTTAAAGGCTTAAGCCATAAAGATCGCATGAGTGTGAGTACGCAACATGGTCAAATCACCCTAACGCTTGAAAAAGATCACCAAGTAACCGTTAACCTAGGCGTGCCCCAGTTTGAGCCTGCTCAGATCCCCTTTAAGGCGCAAAAGGCGGAAAAGACTTATTTAGTGCCCTCTGCCATTCAGACCGTGCTCTGTGGTGTAGTTGGGCTCGGTAATGCTCATTGTATTGTCGAAGTCAAAGAGCTTAAAGCCGACATTCATAGCCGTTTGGCCGCAGAGCTTACTCAGCATGAGCGTTTTCCTAATCGGGTAAATGTAGGCTTTATGCAGGTGCTTAATGGTCGAGAAATTAAACTGCGTAGCTTTCACTGCCATGGTGAGGAAGTGCTCGCCAGTGGCACGAATGCCTGCGCTGCCGCCATTATGGGAATGTATTGGGGTAGGCTAAGTGAGCGAGTACAGGTGCAGTTTGCACATGGTAGCTTAACCGTTGCTTGGCAAGGACCGGGCAAACCGGTATTTATGACCGGCTCGGCAGAGCATGTTTTTGATGGACAAGTGAACTTATGAGCAAAATAATTAGTGCTGCCACCAGTGAGACCTCAGCGTCCAGTGCGGACAGTGAGCTTATTACTCGCCCCTCTGCTGGGGCGTTTTTGCTCGATGAAGTAGAAGTGGCGCAATATCTGCAAAATGAGCCTGAGTTTTTTGCTCGCCATGCGCAGTTGTTAAAAGACTTGCGCCTACCTCATCAAGCCCGTGGCAGTGTGTCTTTAGTCGAAGCCAAATTAGAGCAACAGCGGCTGCGTATTTATGATCTGGAAGATGATATTACGGCTTTGATGACGGTGGCCGGCGAAAATGAGCGTATTTTCCGAGTCTATATGGACTTGATGCCGCAGCTATTTCATTGCCAAAGTGTGGTTGAACTCGAGCTGTGTTTGCGCCAAACCCTGCAATCCCAATTGCGCTTGGCGGCGGTGCGGTTAATTTTAGATAGCCGCACTATTACCTGCACGCCTGCCCTTGCCAGCGAGTCGCTAGAGCGCTTATATCGCGAGCGAATGGCCAGTCAAAATGAATACTTAGGGCGCTTAGGAAAAGAAGAAAAGCTGCGTTTATTTCAACACTCGTTAGTCAATTCCTGTGCACTCATTCGCTTAGGTGAGCAAGGTGAGCTTGGCTTATTAGCCTTTGGCAGTGCCGATGCCAGCCATTATGGCTCCGATATGGATACCTTTTTGTTGAGACAACTGGCAGATGTGGTGTCTCGGGTCTTAACCAAGTTAGTGGCAGTTGAGCCTCAATTAAATGAGCCTGGTTAGCGTGTCTGATCTTAATGACAGCATTGAGCGCTTTTTAGAATATTTGCGCATCGAGCGCCAGCTTAGTATGAATACCCGTGCTAACTATGGCCGTAATCTTAAGGTCATGACTAAGCAATTAAGTGAACTGTCACTTAGCGCTTGGACACAGCTAACGGTGCAACATGTGCGTGGGCTGGCTACGCGCATGCATAAAAATGGCTTATCGCCACGCTCCATTGCCACTCAGTTAAGTGCACTGCGCAGCTTTTGCGACTGGCTGATTATCCAAGGTCAGTTGCAAGCTAATCCCGCTCGTGGCGTGAGTGCCCCTAAACAAGGCCGGCCGCTGCCTAAAAACTTAGATGTTGATGAGCTGCATCAACTAATGAATATCGATGAGTCAGATCCGTTAGCGGTGCGTGACCGTGCCATTATGGAGTTGATGTATTCGTCAGGGCTGCGACTGGCAGAATTAGTGGACTTGAACTTAGGCGATATTCAGTTTGAAGAACGCCAAGTGCGGGTGATCGGTAAAGGTAATAAAGAGCGCATTTTGCCGGTGGGGCGCATGGCGCTTGAATGGTTAGAAAAATGGTTAGCGGTGCGCGATGCCATCGCCGGCGGTGAGCAGTTCGCGTTGTTTGTCAGTAAACAGCAAAGACGCATTAGCCACCGTAGCGTGCAGCTGCGTATGGCCGAGTGGGGCGGTAAGCAGGCGTTGTCTAGCCATATTCACCCTCATAAGCTGCGCCATTCATTTGCTACTCACATGCTAGAGTCCAGCGGCGACTTGCGGGCGGTACAAGAGTTATTAGGCCATGCCGACTTAGCCACCACGCAAATTTATACCCATCTTGATTTTCAGCATTTAGCCAACGCCTACGACAGCGCTCACCCTAGAGCTAAGCGTACTAAAGAGTAGCGGTACGTTTGGCGCTGTACGCTTTACGTTAAACACAACACAGCTCTTAACTGACGACGTACAGCGTACGGCGTTATCTACCTTTAGGAATTTTATGCGCTTTTATAAACGACTGATGCCGGTCAAGGTGATTAGCTTTGATCTTGATGACACCTTATACGATAACGTGCCCGTGATAACAGCCGCCGAAGCTTGGCTATTGCAGACACTTAAAAATCATCGACCTGAGTCCACGTTATTAAGCAAAGAGTCGCTTGCCACTATTAAACGCCAACTATTGGTGAGCGAGCCGGAGCTGGCTCACGATGTGAGTGCGCTGCGCTTGCGCATCTTAACCCATGGCCTACAACAGCAAGGCTTAAGTGAGCGCGCCGCTGGCGAGCTAGCAGAAGAGTTTTACCAAGGCTTTTTAACTGAGCGCGGTAAAATAACTGTGCCAGACATGAGCCACCAAGTATTAACCGAGCTAGCTCAGCGCTATCCGTTGGCGGTGATCACCAATGGCAACCTGCCCATAGCGCACACGCCGTTAGCGCCTTACTTTAAGACAGTACTGCGCGCCGGTATCGATGGCCGCATGAAACCTGCCGCCGATATGTTTAACACTTTGGCCGAGCAAATGGGCGTGCAAATTAATGAAATACTGCACATTGGCGATCATATTAATACCGATGTCTTAGGTGCCGTGCATGCTGGCTGCCAAGCGATTTGGCTTAATGACCAAGGTCGCCACACTGGCGATTTACAGTGTTTACCTCATGTAGAGCTAGAGCGGTTGGAGCAAATGCTAGAGCTGTTATAATCCCTTCAGTAATATCACATAACGCCTGTGAGACCTGTTGAAAGACAGGGCATTAAAGACTTCTTTGCCACGGAATACACAGAACAACACGGAAAAGAGCAAACTCACGAAAGATGATTTTTTAGTTGATACGATCTTTATATATATACATTTCACTATTCTATCTTTGCTCTACGTCCGTGTATTCCGTGGCGAAAATGCTTTTATATCTTAAAGTTACGGCGAATTAATACTAATCAGGAGTTGTAATGGATGTTTCCAGCCTGCTTGACGGCATGAACGACGAGCAACGAGAGGCGGTGGCCGCTCCCGCCCAGAATATGCTAGTGCTGGCGGGAGCAGGCAGTGGCAAAACTCGGGTGCTGGTGCATCGCATTGCCTGGTTAATGCAAGTAGAGCAGGTGCCGGCGTCGGCTATTTTGGCGGTAACCTTTACTAATAAAGCTTCTGCCGAAATGCGCTCCCGAGTAGAGAAGTTATTAGGCGGACGCTTATTTGGCCTGTGGCTGGGCACCTTTCACGGTCTTGCTCACCGTTTACTACGCGCTCATCATCTGGATGCTAAACTGCCGCAAGACTTTCAAATACTCGACTCCGATGATCAGCAGCGCTTACTGCGCCGTATCCTTAAAGGCATGAATTTAGATGAAAAGCAGTGGCCACCGCGCCAAGCAGCAGGCTTTATTAATGCCCGCAAAGATGAAGGTTTACGCCCAAAAGATATTCAAGTCTTGCATGATCCGGTGCAACAAACTTACCAGCGTATTTATCAGGTTTATCAAGAAACCTGCGACCGTGCTGGCTTAGTCGACTTCGCCGAGCTATTACTGCGCGCGCATGAGCTCTGGCTCTACAAACCGCATATTTTAGCTCACTACCAAGACCGCTTTCGCCATATTTTGGTGGATGAATTTCAAGATACCAACAGCATTCAATATGCGTGGCTGCAAATGCTAGCCGGCAGCCAAGCCAATGTCATGATAGTGGGTGATGATGACCAGTCCATTTATGGCTGGCGCGGGGCGAAAGTGGAAAACATTGCTCGTTTCTTACAAGACTTTCCCGGCTCGGCCACCATCCGACTTGAACAAAATTATCGCTCCAGTGCCACTATCCTAAAAGCCGCTAATAGCTTGATTGCTAATAATATGGAGCGCATGGGTAAAGAGCTGTGGACCGAAGGCGAGCAAGGCGAGCCGATATCTGTATATGGCGCCTATAACGAAGTAGATGAAGCGCGGTTTGTGGTGTCACAAATCCAGCAATGGCAGCAACAGGATAATGACTTAAGTGAAGCGGCTATCTTATATCGCAATAATGCGCAATCACGAGTATTAGAAGAGGCCTTAATTCAAGCGCGTCTACCTTATCGTATTTATGGCGGCTTGCGTTTCTTTGAGCGCCAAGAAATTAAAGACGCGCTCAGTTATCTGCGCTTAATGAATAATCGTGGTGATGAAGCCGCTTTTGAGCGCATCGTCAATACGCCCACCCGCGGTATAGGCGAGCGTACCTTAGGTATTATTCGCGCTGCTGCGCGCGAGCGCCAACTCACTATGTGGCAAGCGGCGTGGGCGTTAGTTGAAGAGAAAGTCTTGGCGGGACGCGCCGCTACTGCGGTCAGTCGCTTCTTAGCATTAATTAACCAGCTAGAAGATGATACTCGTGAATTGCCGCTACATGTACAAACGGACCGCGTGATAGAGACTTCGGGTTTAAAAGCCATGTATCAGGCGGAGCGCGGCGAAAAAGCCCAGGCAAGGGTAGAAAACTTAGAAGAGCTGGTGAGTGCGACTCGCCAGTTTTTGCCCTCAGAAGACGATGATATGTCTTTGCTGTCGGCGTTTTTATCTCATGCGGCCTTAGAGGCCGGTGAAAATCAAGCGGATCAGTTTGATGATGCGGTGCAACTCATGACGCTGCACTCGGCCAAAGGCTTGGAATTCCCGCTGGTATTTATGGTGGGCGTAGAAGAGGGCATGTTTCCCAGCCAGCAGTCTGCAGAAGAAAGCCAGCGCCTGGAAGAAGAGCGCCGTCTCGCTTATGTGGGCATGACGCGAGCCATGAGTAAGCTATTTATTAGCCATGCCGAAACGCGGCGCGTCTATGGTAAAGAAATGTTCCATCGTCCCAGTCGCTTTATTAAAGAGCTGCCACAGGATTGTTTAGAAGAAGTGCGCCTTAAAGCCAGTGTCAGTCGTGCTATGCCTAATGGCCGTTTCAGTCAAGACCGCGTACAGGACACCTTTAATGAAACCGGTTTTCGTTTAGGGCAGCGGGTGGCTCATCCTAAGTTTGGTGAAGGCGTGGTGTTAAATTTTGAAGGCGCTGAGGCTCATAGCCGCGTGCAAGTCCAATTTGCAGATGGCGGTAGCAAGTGGCTAGTCACCGCGTATGCGCGATTAGAAGCGCTGTAATTTAAATCGTGAAGAGTGAAGCCATCACTCCCCCTTACTAACTTGCCAAAAAGCACCGAGCCTAACACTCGGTGCTTTTTTATAGCCCTGTCACAGCAATTTATTAAGTTAGTGCCTACTATAGATGGGCTTAACAAGGCCAAGAGAACACCCCGCTAACAGGCGAGCTAAAGCAAGGCCGTAACAGCCTACTTAGGTGAGTGCATAACGAAATAAAAGAAAGGATTCTACTATGTCGATTGTTCGTCGTCTAAGTTTGGCTGTGCTGTTGGTACTCAGTCTAGGTTCAAGCATGGCGGCAGAAGTGATTCCAGCCCAGCGCTTTGTGATGACCAAAGATGTGGACTTGCCCGGCGGCGATATTAGCTCGCTGTTTGATACCACCTTTGAAGCCTGTCAGCGGGCCTGCGTGAGCACTAACAACTGTGCCGCCATCACCTTTAACTCCAGCAACGGCTCCTGCTTTTTAAAGGCGGAATTTAGCGAGCCCCTCGATTATGCGGATGCGCTATCGGGGTATGTGCTGCCTGCGGACGCGACTACCTTGGCCTTGGCGCAAACCCGCGGCGCAGAATTAAGCTTCTTACCCGCTCGTGAGCTGACTAACGCCCTAGAGCAAGCAGAAAAATTGTCGCTGCGCTATTTAAACAGTGCCGCCGCGAGCTTTAATTATGGGGCCGATACCGAGGGCGCGCTTAAATCCAGTGCCGAGTACCGTGCCGCTGCCATGCGAGAAGCCAACAACGGCAATCAGTCTCGGGCCAGTGCCTATCAGGGGTTAGCGGTGAATATTAGCGATGCCCCAGAAGATTGGGCTAGCTATGCTAGCTTATTGCGCCGCGCCGCCGCCAGAGATAGCCGTAACAAAAACTCACTGCAACAACGAGCACTCTTCGCCAGTATCAATGGTTATTTACGCGCCGACAGCCCAGCACTGCGCCATAATTTATTGGTCACCATGGCCGAAATTCTCGAGCAGCGTGATCGCGGCTTAGAAATGGTGCCGGCGCTGCGCCTCGCCCTGCAAATAGAGTCCCGAGCTAACACCCAAATCGCCCTCGATACTGCCATTGGTAAATATGGCTTTAGAATTATCGAGCATGATGTGCAAGCCGACAGCGCACGACCGCGTATTTGTGTGCAGTTTTCTGATGATCTTGCCAAAACCGATGTTGACTTTAATAAGTTTGTACAGTTCGATGAAAAAGGCCTCACCGTAGAAAAAACCGGTGACCAAATGCTGTGCGTCGAAGGCGTGGACCACGGTGCCCGCCATAAGTTAATCTTTCGCGCCGGCATTCCGGCCGCCGATGGCCAGACCACAGGGAAGCCAGTCACTATTACCGCCTATGTGCGAGACCGTACCCCTAGCTTGCGCTTTCCGGGCCGCGCCTATGTGTTACCAAAAGTGGGTGACAATGCAGCCTTGCCCATAGAAGCCGTCAATACCGCCAAGGCAGATTTAACGCTGTTTAAAGTAACGGACCGCAATATCCTGCGCGCCATCCAAAGTGAATACTTTGGGGAGCCTATGTCCTATTGGCGTGAAGATGAATTTTCCAGTGACGTAGGCGCCGAAATTTGGCAAGGCCATGCGGAGCTGGCCATGGAAGTGAATCGCGACATGACCACCCGCTTGCCGATGGCGGAAGCCTTGGCCGGCCAAGGTGCCGGCATTTTCGCGCTGCGCGCCAGCATGCCCGGTAAAGAAAGCTATGACGTTACACCGGCCTGGCAGTGGTTTGTGGTGTCCGATTTAGGCATTAGCACCTTAAGCGGCACCGACGGTTTGCATGTGGTGGTGCGCAGCTTAGGCACGGCCGACGCCAAGACCAATGTGAAGGTGGAATTGCTTAGTCGTAGCAACGAAGTGTTAGGCACGGCTGTCACGGATAACCAAGGCTATGCTCATTTTCCCGCGGCCTTGACCCGAGGCCTAGGCGCCCAAGCACCGGCCATGGTAGTGGCCAAAGAAGGCAGTACTAAGGCAGGCCCTGGCCAAGAACCCCCAGCTGATATGGCCTTCTTGTCGTTAACCGATCCGGAATTTGACCTATCAGATCGCGGCGTGGAAGGCCGTGAGCCGGCCCCTCCCATAGATGTATTTTTAACCACAGACCGCGGCGCCTATCGGGCCGGTGAAACCGTGTATGCCACGGCCTTAAGCCGTGATGCCCAAGCTAAGGCGATAGTGGGCATGCCGCTTACCGCCATAGTGAAACGCCCAGATGGCGTAGAATACGCCCGCGTGGTGGCGGACGATGCCGGCGGTGGTGGCCATGTATTTGCACTGCCCATTGTCGACAGTGCCCCCCGTGGCTTATGGCTCTTGGAGCTAAAAGCGGATTTAGAAGCCCCGGATCTGGCGGCACAAACCTTCTTGGTGGAAGACTTCTTACCGGAGCGTATCGATTTTACGCTCAACTTACCCGATAGCCCGGTGCGCTTGGGCGACAGTCCCAAACTGACGCTGGATGCCAGGTATTTATTTGGTGCTATCGGTAGCGATTTAAGCGTAGAAGGCGAGGTCACCTTAAGTGCCGCCTCGGGCTTAGCCGCCTTCCCGGGCTACCAATTTGGCCGCGCAGATGAGCCCTTTAAAACTCAAATGCAAAGCTTTAGCGGCCAAACTACCGATGACCAAGGCCGCGCCGAGGTGAATTTATCGCTGCCCGATGTCACAGACCCCTTACGTCCGCTGCAAATAACGGTAGCGGCGCGCGTAGCCGAAGGCTCGGGCCGTCCGGTGGAGCGCCGCTTAACCCGTACGCTGCAACCCAGTGCGGCCATGATAGGCGTAAAACCCTTATTTGATGAGGTGGTGAAACAAGGCAGCCAGGCACAATTTTCTTTACTGGCGATAGGTGCAGATGAAAGCCCCACCGCCATGGCGGTAACCTGGGAATTATCGCGCATTGAAACCCGTTATCAGTGGTATCAAGAATACGGTAACTGGCGCTGGCAGCCGATCACCAGTCGCGAGCGGGTGGCCGAGGGCCGTGCCGATTTAGCCAAGGCCGCCACCATAGCCGCCCAAGTCGATTGGGGCGAGTATGAACTTGTGGTGCGCCAAGCCGATGGCGGTGATGCCACTACCTCACGTCGCTTTTATGCGGGCTGGTATGCGCCGGCCGACGTAACCAGCAGCCCAGATACGCTGGAATTATCTTTGGATAAGCCGGCCTATAGACCGGGCGAGGTGGCGCAATTACGTTTAGTGCCCAGAGCAGCCGGCAAGGCGCTGGTGTATGTATTATCTAATCAATTGGTCAGCATGAAGGTGGTCGACGTTAAGGCTGGCGAAAATACCATTAAGCTAGATGTGACCGACGACTGGGGCACGGGCGTCTATGTGTCTGCGACCGTATTAAGACCCATGGATGTGGCAGCGGGGCGTAATCCGGCCCGCGCCTTAGGCTTGGCTCATGCCAGCATAGCGCCGGGCAACAAAGCCTTAACGGCCACCATTGAAGTGGCGGATGAAGTGGCGCCTCGGGGCCCCATGGACATTGCCCTCAAAGTAGATGGCTTAACGCGCGGTGACACCGCCTACGCCACCATAGCGGCGGTGGATGTCGGCATTTTAAATCTCACCGCCTTTAAATCCCCAGATCCTAAAGGCCACTACTTTGGCCAGCGCAAGCTGGGGGTAGGTATGCGTGACTTATATGGCCGTTTAATCGATGGCCTAAGTGGTGCGGCAGGCACGGTGCGCTCCGGCGGTGATGCCGCCGCCCAAGCGCGTATGCAAGCGCCGCCGCCTACCGAAGAGCTAGTAGCCTATTTTACCGGCCCGGTAACGGTCGATAAAGACGGTTACGCCCGCGCTACCTTTGATATGCCCTCCTTTAATGGCACCGTTAAGGTGATGGCTGTGGTTTGGTCTGACACCGCCGTTGGCCAAGCGGATGCCGAAGTGCTGGTACGAGATCCCGTGGTGGTCACCGCCTCAATCCCGCGCTTTATGTCACCCCAAGATGAAAGTCGGCTGTTGCTGGAAGTGGTGCACGCTACTGGACCTGCGGGCAAGATGGGCTTAGCCGTAACCGCCACAGACTTAACGCTGGGTAGCGTACCTAAGGAATTTGAGTTAGCTAAAGGCGGCAAGGCTAAGTTTAGCGTGCCCATTACCGCAGGCGCCGAGGGGCTGCAAACGGTGACGGTCACGCTCATTACGCCCGATGGTAAAAAGTTAATCAAAGAGTTGCTAATACCTATTCACAATGGCGATCCTGAAGTGTCCCATACCCAACGTCTGCAATTGGCCGCCGGTGATAGTTTCACCCTTAACCAAGACGCCTTTGCCGACTTTGCGCCGGGCTCAGGGCTGGCTACCTTGTCGGTGGGACCCATAGCGCGCTTAGATGTACCGGGCTTGTTGGCCAGCTTAGACCGTTATCCTTACGGTTGTACCGAGCAAGTCACCTCGCGCGCGTTACCGCTGCTGTACTTCGATCAAGTGGCCAAGGCCATGAATCTAAAAGGGGCAGAAGACTTACCTAAGCGTATCAGTCATGCAGTTAGCGAAGTGCTGACCAACCAAAGCGCCGAAGGTGGCTTTGGCTTATGGGGACCCAGCTCGGGGGATTTTTGGCTCGATGCTTATGTCACCGACTTCTTAAGTCGGGCCAAGGCCCAAGGCCATAACGTGCCCGAGGTGGCATTGCGCTCGGCACTGGATAACTTGCGTAACCGCGTCAACTACACCGCCGACTTCGATAAGGGCGGCGAGGCCTTGGCCTATGCGTTGATGGTATTGGCCCGCGAAGGGGCGGCCACCATAGGTGACTTACGTTACTACGCCGATGTTAAAGGCGATGCCTTTGCCACGCCCATTGCCCAAGCGCAGCTGGCGGCGGCCTTGGCCAGTTATGGCGATCAACAGCGTGCCGATGTCATGTTTAGTAAAGCCGGTGCGCGAGTGGCGGGTTATGAATCCCTGACCGAGGCACAAATTTATCGCAGCGATTACGGCAGTCGTCGTCGCGATGTGGCGGCGGTGCTGACGTTGGCCACCCAAGCGAAATCCAAGGCGGTAGACGCCGAAGAGTTAGCCTTAAGCCTGCGCCCCGATGGGGGTAGTTTATCCACTCAAGAAGCCAGCTGGACCTTATTGGCGGCCAACGCCTTAATTGAGCAGCCCGGGGGGAGGGGATCACCCTAAACGGTAAGCCGGTGACGGGTCCCTTAGTGCGCGTACTCAAGGCCGATGATAGTGGCGAGATGCGGCTGGATAATGGCACCAACCAAGCCACCACCTTAACCCTAACCACCTATGGCGTGCCTAAGGTACCTAAGCCTGCCACCGGTAATGGTTATGCCATTACTCGCAGCTATTACCAGATGGACGGCAGCCCAGCCGACTTAGATAACCCAGTAAAAGCGGGTGAGCGTCTGGTGGCCGTGCTGGAGGTGATCCCCTTTGGTAAGGAGCAAGCGCGCTTAATTTTGGCCGATCCCTTGCCAGCGGGCTTTGAGATTGATAACCCTAATCTGTTGCGTGGCGGCGAAGTGGGCAGCTTAGAGTGGCTGGACGTGCACAGTAATATCGAGCACAGCGAATTTCGCCAAGACCGCTTTATATCCCAAGTCGATTGGTCTGGCACTAATACGCTGCGTTTAGCCTATGTGGTGCGTGCCGTATCGCCCGGTGAGTTTCATCACCCGGCGGCCTCGGTAGAAGACATGTATCGCCCAGCCTATCGCGCGCAAACCGACGCCGGGCGGGTGATCATTACCGAGTGATTATAAAAAGTGATCATCAAAAAGTGAGCGCACGGGCTTGGCAGCTCTCTAGGTTAAGTGCGCCCCTCACGCTCTTGTTAGTATGCTGGGCGGCGCTGCTGGCGGTAGAGAAGTGGCTGGATGCCACCGAATTGCCCAATCTGACGGTGGCCACGTCGGTAGAGGTGTTGGCCCGCGACGGTCGTTTATTGCGCGCCTATACGGTAGCCGACGGTCGCTGGCGCATGGCCATTGCCGCTGACGAGGTCGACCCAGACTTTACTGCCATGTTAATCGCCTATGAAGATAAGCGCTTTTACCGTCATGGCGGTGTGGATCTGCAGGCCCTATTACGGGCGCTGGTGCAGGCGGTTAGCCAAGGCCGTGTGGTCTCGGGGGGCTCCACCTTAACCATGCAGGTGGCGCGCTTATTAGAAGATAGCGGCACCGGCCAACTTAAAGGCAAGCTGCGCCAAGCCCGCGTGGCCTTGGCGCTGGAGCGCCACTTAAGTAAGGCCGAGATTTTGCAGCTCTACTATCAAGTGGCACCCTATGGCGGCAATATTGAGGGGGTACGCGCCGCGTCTTTGGCCTATTTTGGCAAGGAGCCGATACGCTTAACCCCCGCCCAATCTGCCTTATTAGTGGCCTTACCCCAATCCCCCGAAGGTCGCCGGCCAGACCGAGCCCCCAAGCCGCAGCCCTTGCCCGAGAGAAAGTACTGGCGCAAGCGGTTACAGCTGGGTTAATCGCGCCCGAGCAAGCCCAGGCTGCCAATCGTGAAGCCATCCCTAAGCGGCGCCAACGCTTGGTGGCCTTAGCGCCGCACGTGGCCGACCGATTAATAGCCGCCCAGCCTGATCTGCAAACCCACCACACTAGCCTAGATGCCAGCTTACAAAGCCGTATACAAGACTTGGCCGTGCAGGCAGTGGCGGCGCACGGCGAGCGGTTACAGGTGGCGATAGTGGTGGCCAACCATAATAGCGGTGAGATATTGGCGTCTGTGGGCTCATCCGCCTATAGCGCCGATAACCGCCTAGGCTTTATCGATATGAGCCGCGCTGTGCGCAGCCCCGGCTCCACCTTAAAACCCTTAGTCTATGGCCTAGCCTTTGATGAAGGCTTGGCCCATCCGGAAACCTTAATTGAAGACAGGGCCATGGACTTTGGCGGTTATGCGCCGCAAAACTTCGATAAGATATTTCGCGGCGAAGTGCGCATTCGTGAAGCCTTACAGCTGTCCCTTAATTTGCCGGTGGTGGCCTTAACCGATGCGCTGGGGCCGGCCAAATTAATGGCGGGCTTGCGCCGTGCGGGCGTTAAAGCCCGAGTGCCCGGTGGCAAGCCGGGCTTGGCGGTGGCGCTGGGTGGGGTGGGCGTGACGCTGGAAGATATGGTGGGCTTATATGCCACCATAGCTCGCGGCGGCGTGGCGCAGCCTTTGCATTTTAACCCCCAACCAGTTAACTCAAAACACGCCGCTACCCAGCCGCAAGGGCTGCGGGTGTTATCTAAGGTGGCGGCCTGGCAAGTGGCGGATATTTTATCCGGCGTGGCGCCACCCATAGGGGCGCCGGTTAACCGACTGCCCTATAAAACCGGCACCAGTTATGGCCACCGAGATGCTTGGGCCATCGGCTTCGATGGCAGCCATGTAATAGGGGTGTGGATGGGCCGCGCCGACGGCACGCCCGTGCCCGGGGTATTTGGTGCCGATTTGGCCGCGCCCTTATTATTTCAAGCCTTTGCCCGAGTAAAACGCCAGTTGGACCCACTCCCCTTGCCGCCACCGAGCTCCTTAATGGTGGCCAATGCCAACTTGCCCCCGCCCTTGCAGAAGTTTCGCCCCCGCCAGAGCGCCTTTATGGCGGCCAATGCACCTAAGGTGGACTTTCCGCCCAACGGCGCCGAAGTGGAGCTGATGGATAATCACTTACTGTTACGGGTGCGCGGCGGCACAGGCCCTTTCACTTGGCTGGCCGACGGCGAGCCAATATTAGTGAGTGCTCGCGCGCGCGAGCAGTTAGTGGCCATGCCGGGACCTGGCTTTGTGGAGCTGTCGGTTATCGACAGTAGCGGCCAATCGGCCCAAGCCAAAGTAAGGTTGCGCTAAATCCGTAAGGGGTAAAAAGTGAAGTGTGAAGTGGGTGAGCTAGAGCACCTCGTCTACACGAGGGAGTGTGATGGTTATGCCGTCATCCTGATGAACATCAGGAGCTCGCTTTCAATATTTAAAGGCTAAAACTTCTTTGCCACGCAACGATAGAGATCAGGTCTGAAAGGTCAAAAGCCTTAATGGGTAAGGGCTAAACACTAAACACCAGATCTTGAACGAGGGCAGCCCTTACCATAAATATGCTTTACTCTTGTCGCTTGTGGTCTTGTCCGTGAGTTTAGTTCTGTGTTTGTGGCAGAAATAATTTGGCTCTCGAAGCTTAAGGAATTTGGCGCAAGGCGGTTTTTTTGCGCTGCTTAATGCTCTCCCAGCTGTAAATGACTAATGAGCACCAGATAAGCCCGAAAGTAATAATTTTATCGGCGCTAAAGGGCTCGTCATAAAGTCCCACCGCCACTAAGAACATTAAGCTAGGACCAATATATTGAAAAAAACCTAGAGTGGATAATTTAAGACGCTTAGCGCCCGCAGCAAATAGTAATAAGGGGGCTGTGGTTACTATACCGGCGCAGATTAACCATAAATTTGTCTGTAATGAGTTTGCTGTTAAGTGACTGGTGGGCGTATCGGCAATCAATAATAAATAACCGGCAGCTAAGGGTAACAGTACTAAGGTTTCTAGCATCAAACCGGTAATAGGGTCGACGAGGACGTGTTTACGGATTAGGCCGTACAGACCGAATGACAGCGCGAGTACCAGCGCAATCCAAGGTAAACGGCCAAATACGATAAGCTGGATCAGCACGCCGCTGGTCGCTAATGCCACCGCCGCCCATTGGATAGGCCGAAAGCGCTCGCCTAAAAACAGCATGGCTAACACAATATTAAATAAAGGATTAATGTAATAGCCAAGGCTGGCATCCAAGATATGGTTATTGTTAATGGCCCAAATATAAACTCCCCAATTTAGACCAATAATCAACGACGATAAACTCAGTAGCAGTAAATTTTTAGGTTGACGTAATACCGCTCGCACTCTGGGCCAAAACTTCAGTACGCTCAATAACACGAGTAATAGTAAAAATGACCAAATGACTCGATGGCTTAAGATCTCATAGGCCGGAATTTGAGTGAGTTGCTTAAAGTATAAGGGGGCAATACCCCAGAGCGTATAAGCGCCTATTGCATAAATGGCGCCGTGGCTGGCTTGATCTTTTTCCATTGCTCTAATTTAGCTGTTAAGGAGAGGTTTATTATAGCGAGCTTAGTCCCAAGTCACCTGTCATTTATAGTATTAAGCCAATGCTGTTATCGCTGCCCCTAAAATAGTCATATTGCTGGGTAAACAATGCCAGCTTTTGTCGTAAAGACAGTCACTTGCGGCTTTTAAGCAAGTTAAGAGTGGAGTTTGCGGCCGCTTTTAGCCTACTCTTAGAGCTGGAAAAATCTCCGTTATCCTTACTTATTTATCGTGCTTTTTGCCCTTATTTATTAGGCTAGGTCTGAAATATAAAGCGTGTTGCCAGCTTAAGGTTAGCGGGCAATAACTAGCTGCGTTTAATAGCTGTAGGTGATGGGTTTTTTATAAGTTAGCTCTTTAAAAGCTGGCTGTGGGTCAGTGATGTTATCTAGGTGATAGAATGAAGACGTTATTATTAGCAGGGATGTTAAGTACTTTGTGGTGCGCAACGACTTGGGCCAGTGAAGTACAAGCGATTAACTTTGTCAGTTTAAGTGCAGAGCAGGCGAATAGTTCAGTTTTTTATATCAAAATGCCCGCAGGCTCGGTGGCTACTGTGTCTTTAGGCGGAGACGATAAATTTATAGACTCCTCTGGCGCGGCAGGCGTGGGGATAGAGTTTGAAGATAATATTGCCTTTATTAGAATAAACGACATTACTAAAGCCTCAGTAGGGCTAGCCACTGAATGCGGGCTAGGATTATCTATCGTTATTGAGCAAGTCGATAGCGAAGTCGATATCAAAGAAATACAGCCTAAGGTACATATTTCAGCCGCGGATATTTGCCATAAATAAGTCTTATATCTGGGTAAGGTAATGGCCTAAATATAACGTGTCATTACCTTGCTTATAGAAAAGCGGAGTGGCATTTTATTGTGCAATTTTGCTGCAAGCTTCATTGTTGGGCGCCCCTGCTTTACAATAGCAATCCGCTTTTATCTTGTAGGCTGACATGACTCCCTTGACTGCACCCGCTGACTCCGTTGCTATTCCTGATACGCCCTTAGCAGTATTGCAGCAAGTCTTTGGTTACCAGAGCTTTCGTGAAGGTCAGCAAGAGATCATAGACACTGTGATTGCTGGGCGCGATGCCTTAGTCATTAAGCCTACCGGCGGCGGCAAGTCTCTTTGTTATCAAATTCCCGCCTTATTACGTCCCGGCCTAACTATTGTGGTGTCGCCGCTGATCTCCTTAATGAAAGACCAGGTAGATAGCTTAGTGGCCAATGGTGTGGCGGCGGTATATATCAATAGCACCCTCAGTCGGGAGGTGATGCACAATCACTTTACGGCCATGCGTCGTGGCGAGGTAAAGCTGGTGTATGTATCACCTGAGCGCTTGCTGCAACAAGAATTTATGGAGCGCCTTGGCGAGTTAGAGCTTGGTTTATTTGCTATTGATGAAGCGCATTGTATTTCCCAGTGGGGCCATGACTTTAGGCCTGAATATGCGCTATTAGGGCGCTTAAAACAGTGGTTTCCACATATTCCGGTCATGGCGCTCACCGCTACCGCCGATGAAGCCACTCGTCAAGATATGCTGAGCCGATTAAATTTAACCGATCCTTTAATTCATATCGCAAGTTTTGATCGCCCCAATATTCGCTACACCTTAGTCGATAAATTTAAAGGGGCAGAGCAATTACTGCGTTATGTGGCCGACCAACCTGGCTTATGTGGCATTGTTTATTGCTCAAGTCGCAAGCGAGTGGAAGAAATCGCTGAGCGCTTAATTGCGCGCGGCCATAAGGCGGCCAGTTATCATGCGGGCTTGCCCTTAGAGGTTCGCCAATCGGTACAAGAGTGTTTTACCCGTGATGACCTCGATATAGTGGTGGCCACCGTGGCCTTTGGCATGGGCATCGATAAGCCCAACGTACGCTATGTGGTGCACTATGATATTCCAAAGAATATCGAGTCCTACTATCAAGAAACCGGCCGGGGTGGACGGGATGGCTTACCTGCTGAAGCCTTATTGTTGTATGACCCGGGGGATGTAGGGCGGGTACGGCGCTTATTAGAAAATAATGAAAATGCTCAGCAAACCCAAGTGGAGCTATATAAGCTCAATGTGATGGCCGCCTTTGCCGAGTCATTGACTTGTCGGCGCCAAGTATTGCTGAACTATTTTGGTGAATATCAGCGTGAGGCCTGCGGCAACTGCGATATTTGTCTGGATCCCCCTACGCGCTACGATGGGAGCCAAGATGCACAAAAAGCGCTGTCTTGTGTGTATCGGGTGGGGCAGGGCTTTGGTGTTATGTATGTCGTGGAAGTGTTACGTGGAGCGGATACCCAGCGTATTCGCGAGCATGGTCATGACAAACTTTCTACCTATGGTATTGGCAAAGACCAAAGCCAAGAGCACTGGGTCAGTGTTATTCGACAACTTATTCATTGTGGCCTACTTAGCCAAAATATTACCCGTAATATGGTGTTGCAGCTTACTGAGGCGGCGCGGCCTGTGTTGCGGGGTGAGGTAAGCTTAGAGCTTGCCGAGCCACGGTTAGTGCGTGTTAAGTCCAAAGACAAGAGCGATACCGCTTTAACTAAAGCACAAGATAAGGCCTTGTTTCAAGAGATGCGCAAATTACGCAAGCAGCTCGCCGATGAAGCCGATGTGCCGCCTTATGTGGTGTTTAGTGATGCGACCCTAATTGAGCTGGCGCGCTATCGGCCAACGACAGAGGCGCAATTACTGCGTATTAATGGCATAGGCGCGCGCAAACTAGAGCGCTTTGGCGCGGCATTTTTAACGTTATTACGCCAGCAAAGCTGAAAAATCGTCAAATGTGAGAAGTGAGGGCTGAACTTATCCCTCACTATTTACCTCTCACCCTTCACTGTATTGATTACAGACTTGCGTAATAAGCGGCTAAGTCGGCGATATCTTCATCAGATAAAGGTCTGGCCATCGGCGCCATTATAGGATTTTCGCGCTCGCCATCGCGAAAGTGCTGAAGTTGGCTTGCCAGATAGGCTTGTTTTTGCCCAGCAAGGTTAGGATAAATTTCTAAAGAAGAGACGCCCTCGGCGCCGTGACAAGCGGCGCACACCGCAGACTTTGCTTTACCGGCATCGGCATTGCCTTCGGCAAAGGCGGGACTAGAAAGACAGGCAAAAGCCGCCATGGCTATTAACCATTTTTGCATATAAGGCTCCGTTATTTTTAGCTCATTAAAATAATGCTGCCAAGACAAATAACGGTTGCAGACATCGACTTAACTAAGGTGATAAGCACCATTACTGCTCTTTTCCCCATTATCGACCCAGTTATTGCTTTGGCCGGCGCAGTATAAAGTAAGTTAAGCTAAAAAATAACACTCTGCTAACAGCAATAGGACAAATTTATGCGCTTTGATAATAGATACGCAGGTTTTGCCTGGGCGGGGGCTCATGTCCAGCCCAGCCCCTTAGTCGGGCCGCGTTTGCTGCTACTTAATACGGCACTTGCCGAACAGTTGGGTATTGAGCTTAGCCAAGAACAATGGCGAGATTTAGTGGCGGGCCATTGGCTAGCGCCGGGCATGGCACCTTTTGCCCAAGTGTATGCAGGCCATCAGTTTGGCGGTTTTAGCCCCCAGCTTGGCGATGGCCGCGCCTTATTATTAGGCGAGGTGATCACGCCCAGTGGGCAGCGGTGGGATCTCAACCTTAAAGGCGGTGGCAAAACCCCTTATTCTCGCTTTGGCGATGGCCGTGCTGTCTTGCGCTCTTCGTTACGGGAATATCTCGCCTCTGAAGCGCTATATCACTTAGGTATTCCTACCACGCGCGCGCTCGCCTTAGTAACCAGCAAACAACCTGTTTACCGAGAGCAAGTAGAGGCAGGTGCCGCCGTATTACGTGCGGCACCTAGCCATTTACGCTTTGGGCATTTTGAGTATTTTTACTATGCCGGCCAGACTGAGCATATTCCTACCTTGCTTGATTATTTAATTGATACTCAATGGCCTGATTTAAGCAAAGATAGTGCCGGTTACGGTGAGCTGTTTACTCGGGTAGTGGAGAAAACGGCCGCTCTTATTGCTCAGTGGCAGCTAGTGGGCTTTTGCCATGGCGTACTCAACACTGACAATATGTCGATGTTAGGGTTAACGCTAGATTATGGCCCTTATGGCTTTTTAGATGCCTACGACGGCGATCATATTTGTAATCACTCAGACACGGGCGGGCGCTATGCGTACGATCAGCAACCGGCGGTGGGCTATTGGAATTTACAACGCTTAGCACAGGCGCTCTCTGGCGTTATTGAAATGGAAAAATTACAAGTTGCATTAAGCCAATATGAAGGGCAATTAATGAGAGCCTATTCTGAAGGGATGCGCCAAAAATTAGGTTTAAGTAGCTGGGAAGAAACGGATCCGGTGCTATTTCGCGATATGTTTAGCCTAATGCAACAGCATAAGGTGGACTATACCTGCTGGTTTCGCCGATTAGCGGGAGTCAGTGAAAGCGGCGCTATTCCCGCAGACTTACAAGCTTTGTTGCCAGACACTAACGCATTCGCCTTATGGTTTAGCCAATATCAGCTACGTCTAGCCCGTGAGCCAAATAAAGACCATGAACGAGTGCGCCAGATGCACAGTGTTAATCCTAAATATATATTGCGTAATCATCTTGCTCAGCAAGCCATTATTAACGCGGAGCAGGGTGATTTGAGCGAGGCCGATACCTTACTAATGTTGCTCGCTCGCCCCTTTGATGAACAAGCGGAATTTGAACGCTATGCCGAGCCGGCCCCCGCATGGGCCAGTGAATTAGCGATATCTTGTAGCTCTTAATAACAGGTTATAAAAAATGCACTCTTGTACGCAGCATCAGGTGCTCAATAATAGCCAAGCGCTCACCTTTGATAGCTTTCCCGCTTGGGCAGAGCAATTTATTCGTCAATTAGGGCTGGTGCTTTATGAACGCGAACAGGGAGCGGATTATCAGCGTTGGTTAATCGATTTTGAAGGCAGCCGTTTACTATTATGTTTTGAGCATTATGCCGGTTGCGCTTGGCTGGTGCCCTTTAGCGAGCAAGATAGAGAAACGGCTCTCTGGCTTACTCAGTACTGGCAACAAATATCGGCTTAATAGGAAGGCGATTTTGTTTCACCTGAAGACAAGTTGCAAATAATGGGCTAGTATAGCGCCCGCTATGGCATGTGGGCTCGCCAGCGGGCAACAGCGCTGCATAAATCACATGTTTAGCGTACACTGTTTACTCCAATATTATTTTCACAATGGGTTCCCTAACCCCATTTTAAAAAAGGTACATCATGGTTATTTCACCTCAGCAGTACAATACGGCTTTACTTAGGCTGTCTTTATTTCATGTAGCAATTATTGCCGCGAGTAATTATTTAGTTCAACTCCCCTTTACCCTGTTTGGTTTTCATACCACTTGGGGGGCTCTGAGTTTTCCCTTTATCTATTTAGCAACCGATCTTACGGTGCGCATTTTTGGTGCGGCCATGGCGCGGCGCATTATCTTATTGGTAATGCTACCGGCCCTAGCCAGCTCCTATGTGTTATCGGTGTTGTTTTTTGATGCTAAATATCAAGGGCTAGCGGCACTATCTGAATTTAACCTATTTGTAGCGCGTATCGCGCTAGCCAGCTTTATGGCGTATGTATTAGGTCAAATTATGGATGTATCGGTGTTTAATCGACTGCGCAAAATTAAGGCGTGGTGGGTAGCACCTACTTGTTCCACTATTTTTGGCAACTTAGTGGATACTTTAGTGTTCTTTTGTTTGGCTTTTTACCGCTCGCCCGATGCCTTTATGGCCGAGCATTGGGTAGAGATCGCCGTGGTGGATTATGGCGTTAAGCTATTGTTTAGCTTAACACTCTTTGTCCCTGCGTATGGCTTACTGCTTAAATACTTAACCACTAAATTTGTGGGTGAGGCGGGAGTCAGAGTCAGTAGTCAAGCCATCAGTTAGCTCTGTGACGCACTCTTTTTATGCAGACCCCAGTATCGCTTGATACAGGGGTCTTATTTTTTTATAGGCAAGCGAGCAGCCGGTTTAAAGCCTCGCTAAAATACTCGGTGAGGGCGCTTAAGCGACTTAATTAAAAAAAATACAAATTATAGTTGCAAACATTAATGATAATAGTTATCGTTAACTTGCTTTCGAGGAAGGGCTCCCGCAGTATTACGCTATGCGTAATAGGAGACGGTTTTTGAAGGCGCGACATTGCTCACATTGCTTCCAGAGTTTTTAGGCCAGCTTATTAGCTGGCCCTTTTTTTATTACATCTCCAATAACCGCTTCACTAATTTTCCGATACCAATGTCCGCTTCAGCAATATTTTTGGCCAGCATGTAGGCGGGGGTTGAGATCACCTGATAGCGGCTATCTTCCACTGTATCGGTTACTGCACAGCCAATGTGCTCCCCGCCCATAGCGACAAATGCTTCGGCAGTCGCACTATCTGTGCCTATGGTGCCTTTTACTCCGCTAGGGTAGATGCGCGGAATTAAAATAGGCGCTATACAGCAATAGCCTGCAGGTTTACGAGCGCTGGCAAATGCCTTGCAGACGCTGGCTACTTCCTGGTCTAGCTGCATCTGTGTGCCTTGGCTGGCAAAGTCACTTAAGTTTTTTGCTACCCCAAAACCACCCGGTAATAACAATGCATCAAAGTCTGCTACCTTTAGCTCGCTAAGCGGTTTAATCTCACCGCGGGCAATACGCGCCGCCTCAGTGAGTACGTTACGCTGTTGACTATCTTCTGGCTTACCAGTGAGATGATTGGTAATGGTTTGGTTTTTATCAGGGGCAAAGCATTGATAGCCAGCACCTTGTTTAGTGAGATGTAATAAGCACAGTACGGCCTCGTGAATTTCTGAGCCATCATTAACGCCACAGCCGCTTAAGATAATGGCAACCTTTTTCATACTCACTCCTTTTATAAAATGCGCATGCTCGATGAAGTCATTGGCGAGCGCTAGGGATAAGTTATGCTAGCATTTATTTAGCTCAATGATTATTCACAGCTCACACAAAGCAATTTTCCACATTGCAAGATCTTAATTACAGATCAAGCATAAATATCTAAGTATATGATAAACAAGATCTAATTAAATTTACTTAGATCGGATCCCGATCGGTTTCGCACAGACTTATCCACAGGCTGAAATAGGTCGAGCGTGGTATCAGGCGCTTGGCTGTGGCATGCTAATAGGCAACGCATTAATGAGAATAGACCATGGCTGCCTTACTCCAAAAACCTCTGATCCTAGTCGATGGATCTTCTTATCTTTATCGTGCTTACTTTGCATCCTTACGTGCTGATCTGCGCACCAGTGACGGGCGCCCTAGTGGAGCGATCCGCGTGGTCACGAATATGCTGCGCAGCCTGCATAAGCAGTTTCCAGAGTCACAAGTCACAGTGGTATTTGATGCTAAAGGTAAAACCTTTCGTGATGATCTTTATAGCGAATATAAAGCGCAGCGCCCTGCTATGCCCGATGATCTGCGCAGCCAAATAGCGCCCATCCATCAGATAATTAAAGCCATGGGCTTACCACTGATTATTGAGTCTGGTGTGGAGGCGGACGATGTGATTGGCACGCTAGCGCGCCAAGCCACAGAGCAAAAGCTGGATGTGGTGATCAGCACCGGTGATAAAGATATGGCGCAACTGGTCACGGATCACGTGCTGTTAATGGACACCATGAAAAATGAATTTATGGACCGAGACGGCGTTATTGAAAAGTTTGGCGTGCCACCTGAGCTGATCATCGACTTATTAGCTTTGGTCGGCGATAAAGTAGATAACATTCCGGGGATGCCAGGAGTGGGTGAGAAAACGGCACTTGCGCTGCTACAAGGCTTAGGCTCCATTGAACAGATTAGTGAGCAATTAGATAAAGTGGCGGATCTTGGCTTTCGGGGAGCGAAAAGCTTTGCCGCTAGGTTTATTGAGCATAAAGAGCTGCTTGATTTGTCTTATACCTTGGCGACCATTAAAACTGATGTAGCACTGGAATGCGGCCCCGCTGAATTAGTGCAAACTCCGCCCGATACACAGGCGCTTAAAGCCCTATACCAAGAGTATGAATTTCGTAATTTATTAGCCGAGTTAGACCCCCAACAAGACAGCGCCCCTGCTAAGCCTGCTGCACCGACCCTGACTGTGGATTATGCCACTATTTTAACAGAGGCCGACTTACACACTTGGGTGGCTCGTTTAGCTAAAACGCCTTACTTTGCCTTTGATACTGAAACCACCAGCCTTAATTATCGCGATGCACAAGTTGTGGGCCTGTCATTTGCCATTGAAGCGGGCCAAGCCGCTTATGTACCCTTTGGCCACGATTATTTAGATGCTCCTGAACAGTTAAGTGAAGAGGTAGTGTTAAGCGCCCTTAAACCCCTATTAGAAGCTGAACAGCCGATAAAACTAGGTCAAAATCTTAAATACGACGCCAACGTGTTAAAGAACCACGGCATTAAAATGGCCGGCATGGGGTTAGACACCATGTTGGAGTCGTATGTGCTTAATTCGGTACAAACGCGCCACGATATGGACAGTATGGCCAGTTTTTTCTTAAACCATGCTACTACGCCTTTTGAAACGATTGCCGGAAAGGGCGCCAAGCAGCTGACTTTTAACCAAATTCCGCTAGAAGAAGCGGCGTTTTATGCGGCTGAGGATGCAGACATTACGCTGCGTTTGCATCAGTACTTAGCTAAGCAGCTAGCAGCTGAGCCTAAGTTGCAAAGCGTATTCACCGACATTGAAATGCCATTAGTGCCGATTTTAGCCGACATGGAATACACAGGCGTTAAAATCGACAGCAAACTGCTGGCTATCCAAAGTGATGAAATTGCTAAACGCTTAAAAGAATTGGAGCTGAAGGCTCATGAATTGGCCGGCGAGCCCTTTAACTTAAGCTCGCCTAAGCAGTTGGGTGAAATTCTCTTTACCAAGCTTGAATTACCTGTCTTGAAGAAGACGCCAAAAGGAGCGCCGTCTACGGCGGAAGAAGTGCTGCAAGAGTTGGCGCTGGATTATCCGCTGCCTAAGTTATTGATGGAATATCGGGGGTTAAGCAAGCTTAAGTCCACTTATACCGATAAGTTACCGCTAATGGTGAATGAGCACAGTGGTCGTATTCACACCTCTTATCATCAGGCCAATGCGGCAACGGGGCGTTTATCGTCTTCGGATCCTAACTTACAAAATATTCCGATCCGTACCCCTGAGGGGCGGCGTATTCGCCAAGCTTTTATTGCTGAGCCGGGCTATAAACTGGTGGCGGCGGACTACTCGCAAATTGAACTGCGGATCATGGCTCATTTATCTAAAGATAAAGGCTTGCTTGATGCTTTTAGTAAAGGCCTAGATATTCACAAAGCCACCGCTGCCGAAGTATTTGGCATTGAGCTGGACAGCGTCACTACCGAGCAGCGCCGGCGCGCTAAGGCCATTAACTTTGGTTTGATTTATGGCATGAGTGCCTTTGGTTTATCTCGTCAGCTGGGTATTCCACGCCATGAATCCCAAGCTTATATGGATATTTATTTTGAACGCTACCCAGGCGTGCTGCGGTATATGGAAGACACGCGGGCGCTAGCGGCAGATAAGGGCTATGTTGAGACGCTTTTTGGCCGGCGATTATATCTGCCTGAGATCAATGCCAAAAACGGCGCGCGCCGCAAAGGCGCCGAACGTGCCGCTATTAACGCGCCTATGCAAGGAACCGCGGCAGATATTATCAAGAAGGCCATGATCACGGTTGCCGCTTGGTTAAAAAATCAAAGCGAAGGCGAAGTGCGCATGATTATGCAGGTGCACGATGAATTGGTGTTTGAAATTCGCGAAGATAAAGTCGCCGACTTTAAACAGCAAATTTGCGATTTAATGCAAAATGCCGCCAGCATAGACGTGCCTTTGCTCGTCGAAGCCGGTGAAGGCGACAACTGGGATCAGGCTCATTAACTGAGTACTATAGGTTTAACGCCATAGGCTAAAAATACCACACCGAGCCGCTTGGCTCGGTGTTGTTCTTGGCCTTACGGCGTAAGGCGTATCGCGTGCACCTTTCTTTTAAGGGGTGAGCTCGCTATTATCAGGCTCCTTGTTAGTCGGGGAGCCTTAAATTAACTTAAGTGCTGAGACGGTGACTGCCGGACCCGCTGTACCTGATCCAGTTAATGCTGGCGGAGGAAACTAACGGCTAAATATTAATTTGCCTGTGGTTCCTTCGTCCGAAGGAGCTTAATTTATGCCTCATCAGAAAAATCAGCAGCAAAAACCCATTATTTTGACCATCGCCGGCTCAGACTGCAGCGGTGGCGCCGGTATCCAAGCGGATATTAAAGCCATTTCTGCGACCGGTGGCTATGCCTGCTCGGTGATCACCGCGCTCACCGCGCAAAATACCCAAGGCGTCACCGCCGTTCATGCCACCCCACAAGCTATGATCCAAGCTCAGTTAGACGCCATATTCGGCGATCTGGCGGTCACTGCCGTTAAAGTGGGCATGTTGGGTGATAGCGAGACCATTGGCACCGTGGCCGCGGCACTGCGAAAATATCGACCCGCTCATCTAGTCGTGGATCCGGTAATGGTCACTGCTAATGGCGATATGCTGCTGGCAGAAGATGCGGTTAATTGCCTGCGCGAAGAACTATTGCCATTAGCGGATGTGATCACGCCCAACTTACCGGAAGCGGCGGCGTTATTAGGAGAGGCTATTCCTGCGCACCTTGCTGAGGTAGAGGCCTTATTTGCCGGCTTACAGCAATTAGATTGTAAGGCGATTTTGATAAAAGGCGGCTTTTTACAACAAGAAGCGCGCAGTCCCGACTGGTTGTTAAGTGGCCAACAGGTTCGCTGCTTTGATACACCGCGCATTATGACGAATAACACCCATGGTACTGGATGTACGTTATCGGCGGCGCTGGCAAGCTTCTTAGGGCAAGGTTATCCATTAGATGAAGCGGTAGAGCGAGCCAAGCACTATATCGATCAGGCTATTTTGGCCGGCAGCAAGGTGCGCATCGGCCATGGTCGGGGCCCAGTGGAGCATTTTTTCACTCGCTAAGCGCCAAGGTTTTGGCTTTGATCCATATCGCATTTATGAACACCAGCCGCACAAATGCGGCTGGTGAGCTTGCGTTTTATAAGTGCGACTTGTAGTATCGACCGCCATAATAATATAAAAATAATCGATTAACTGTTTGATAAATAATCGAAATACTTCTTTACTATAGCCTCAGCTCAGTGCCATCTCTCCCCCTATTTTTAGCTTATTCTATTGCCTGAACAGGCAAGGAAAGGAGGCATTTTCCTATGCTTGTTGCCATTTTATCAGGCTTTATTTTGGCCTTGTTAACGCCCCAGTTATCACGTGTCTTAGGCGCGTATCTAGGCTGGGGCTTAGCTTTATTGCCGGCCGTATTATTTGCCTATTTTGCTACTTTTTTGCCAGCGATTAGTGCAGGTGACACTCTCTATTATCAGTATGCTTGGATCCCCAGTCTCGATATTAATCTGAGTTTAATGGTGGATGGCTTAAGCCTGATGTTTGCCTTATTAATCACCGGCATTGGTACTTTTATCTTTATTTATGCTGGGCAATATCTGCACGGCCATAAAGACATGTATAAGCTATTAATGTACTTGTTGGCCTTTATGGGAGCCATGCTGGGCTTGGTGCTATCGAGCAACTTAATTGCCATGTTTGTCTTTTGGGAGCTCACCAGCTTTACCTCTTATTTATTAATTGGTTTTAACCATGAACAGCAAAAAGCCCGCAAGGCCGCCTTGCAGGGCTTTTTTATTACCGTCGCCGGTGGTCTTGCGCTAATGACGGGCTTAATTTTATTAGGCACCCTAGGCGGCAGCTTTGAAATAACGGCACTGCTAGCGCAGGGCACCTCGCTACAAGATAACCCGCTATTTTTAGTGATGATGGCGTTAATTCTGCTGGGAGCGTTTACTAAGTCTGCCCAAGTGCCCTTTCATTTTTGGCTACCTAATGCCATGGCAGCGCCTACACCCGTGAGCGCTTACTTACACTCGGCGACTATGGTCAAAGCGGGCGTATATTTAATGGCGCGCATCCAACCTATGATGGCAGGCTATGAGCCGTGGACGCTCACGCTTTCTTTAGTGGGCGGGGTGACCATGACGTTAGGCGCCATCATGGCGGTGTGCAGTACCGACTTAAAGCGCATTTTAGCTTACTCCACCATAATGGCGCTGGGCACATTAACCATGTTAATTGGTATTGGCACTCCCTATGCGCTAGAAGCAGCCATGGTCTTTTTATTAGCGCATGCCCTTTATAAAGGGGCGCTTTTTATGGCCGCCGGCACACTGGATCATGTCACGGGTACCAAAGATGTGCGTGACTTGGCGGGCCTTCGTAAATATATGCCGCACACGGCGATATTTACCACGTTAGCCGCACTGTCACTGGCAGGGATACCGCCTTTATTTGGCTTTATTGCCAAAGAGCTAATGTTTAGTGGCGCCTTAAGCAGCACCGGACTCGCCCCGTTATTAATTGTATTGTGCTTGATCACCGCCATTTGTATTGTGGCGGCGAGCGCCTTAGTGGCTATTAAGCCTTTTTATGGCGCTTATAAAACCACACCTAACATCCCCCATGAAGCGCCTTGGTCGATGCGTTTAGGCTTTTCTGTACTGGCTCTTTTAGGGCTAATTTTTGGCTTAGTGCCCAGCCTTATCTCTCCTTTACTACAAGCAGCAACTCAGGTTATTAGTGGCGAGCCACCCGCGCAGACTCTGCACTTGGCATTGTGGCATGGCTTTAATTTACCGCTCTTGCTGAGTGCCATTGCGCTGGGGAGTGGGGCGCTGCTTTATTATTACTGGAGTGTTAGTCGTGAGCCACTGAGTAAAGGCATTGATTTCTTGGCTTATGGCCCAGAGCGCAACTATGAGCGCATGATGCAAGGCTTAGTGTGGCTGGCGGATAAACAAACTCGCGTATTGCAAAACGGTTATATGGCCAATTATATTCTGACTATTTTGCTAACTAGCATTGCGCTGTTGGCTTATGTGTTCTGGTCGGAGCAGGCCTTTGCTTATTCGCTGTATTTTAACGATGTGCGCTTTTATGAAGTGGTGATTGCGCTATTAATGATGGTGTCTGCTATTTATGCCTGTGTTACCTGTTTGCGCCTAGGCTCGGTGGCCGCACTGGGAGTGTTGGGTTTCGTGATGGCCATGGTTTATGTGTTTTTTAGTGCCCCAGATTTAGCTATTACTCAGATTTTAGTAGAAACACTTACTGTGATTATGCTGGTGTTAGTCTTGTTTCGCCTACCGCGTTTTCAAGAATTATCTAGCCCATGGGTACGTATTCGCGATGCTATCGTGGCCGGCGCTTTTGGGGTGCTTATTACTATGATGCTACTAACGGTGCATCAAACTGCCATGCCGGGTGAGCGAATTTCTGATTACTTGGTGGCTAACAGTTATCTCTTGGCTCATGGACGTAATATCGTCAACGTAATTTTGGTGGACTTTAGAGCCTTTGATACCTTGGGCGAGATTTTTGTGTTGGCGCTGGCAGCCATTGGCGTTAATGCCATGATCCGCTTTCGTGAGGAGGCGACGTCATGAGAACTGAAACCTCTATTATCTTACAAACCGCGACCCGCATGCTGGTGCCGCTGTTGTTATTGTTTTCTATTTTCTTATTACTGCGCGGCCACAACGAGCCTGGTGGCGGCTTTATCGCAGGCTTAGTCGCCTCTTGCGCCTTTGGCTTACATTTGTTTGCCTTTGATGCTCGCAGCACCCGTATTTTACTTAAAGTAGAAAGCCAACACTTAATGGGGGTGGGGCTGTGTCTGGCGTTATTAAGCGGCATGGTGGGTGTGGTACTAAAAGGCCAACCGTTTTTAACCAGCCAGTGGGGCCAGTTTTACCTACCGGGCATTGGAGAGCTGAGTATTAGTACGCCTTTGTTCTTTGATATTGGTGTTTATTTAGTGGTGATCGGCGTGGTATCGACCATCTTGCTGTCGCTTGATAAGTCGGAGGATTAATGGAAAACCTATTCGCATTTGTGATTGGCGCTCTTTATGCCACCGCCTTATTTATGATGCTCAGACGCAGCATAGTGAAATTAGTCATTGGCTTAATGATTTTATCCAATGCCGCCAACTTATTAATTTTAAGTGCCGGTGGTCTGGTGCGCGGTGCTCCGCCTTTGATCGCCGAGCATTTAGAGCAGGTAACGGGCCCTATTGCTGATCCACTGCCACAAGCCTTAATTTTAACCGCCATTGTCATTAGTTTTGGGGTGCTGGCCTTCGCCGTAGTGTTAATACACAGAGCCTATGAAGTAATAGGTGCCGATGATATGAATGAAATGAAGAGCACTGACTTGTGAATATAGCCTTAGTACTGCCTATTTTTATCCCTATGTTAGCGGGCGCATTAACCTTGGCCTGTTGGCAATGGCGCAATGTACAGCGCATTTTGTCACTGCTCTCCGGTACCGGTCTGTTAGTTGCGGGCATTTATCTCTTTAGCCAAGTGCGCAGCCAAGGCATCTTAGTCGCTTATATGGGTAATTGGTCTGCGCCTTATGGCATCACCTTAGTGGCCGACTTATTAAGCGCCATTATGGTGTTGGTGACTGGCATTGTCGGCTTAAGTGTGGCGATTTACTCGTTGGCAACCATGAGTAAAAAGCATGAGGCTTTTGGCTATTATCCTTTGCTGCACTTAATGCTGGCTGGGGTGGCGGGCGCTTTTTTAACCGGTGATATTTTTAATCTCTATGTCTGGTTTGAGATCATGCTGGTGGCCTCGTTTGGTCTAATGATCTTAGGCGGTGAGCGCGCGCAAATGGAGGGCGCGCTAAAATACGTCACCTTAAACTTATTATCCTCGGCGTTATTTTTAACGGCCGTCGGCTTGCTATATGGCTATGCGGGTACGCTAAATATGGCTGACTTAGCGCTTAAACTGGGTAACGGTGAGCAGCCAGGTTTAGTGACAGTTATCGCCATGCTGTTTATGGTGGCCTTTGGCATTAAAGCGGCTGCATTTCCGCTCTTTTTCTGGTTGCCGGCTTCTTATCATACGCCTCCGGTGGCCATTTCAGCGGTGTTTGCCGGCTTGCTCACTAAAGTAGGGGTCTACGCCTTATACCGCGTCTTTAGTTTGATATTTATCCAAGATATTGGCTTAACTCATCATAATGTTTTAATGGCCATGGGCATCTTTACCATGCTTACGGGCGTGCTAGGGGCAGCCGCACAATTTGAAGTGCGCCGTATTTTATCTTTTCATATTGTTAGCCAAATTGGTTACATGCTAGTGGGCTTGGCATTATTTACACCGTTAGCCATTGCCGGCGGCGTTTTCTATATTTTTCACCATATTATTGTGAAGACGAATCTCTTTTTAATTAGCGGTATTATGTATCGCTATCATGGCAGTTATGATCTTGCCAAATTAGGAGGCCTCTATCGTAATGCACCTTGGCTGGCCTTTTTGTTTTTAATTCCGGCCATGTCTTTAGCGGGCATACCGCCGCTGTCGGGCTTCTTTGCTAAATATACGGTGATTAAGGCCGGCGTGTTAGAAGGTGCGTGGTGGATGGTGGGTATTGCCTTATTAGTGGGTCTGCTTACCTTATATTCTATGGTAAAAATTTGGGCGGAGGCATTTTGGAAACCTTTACCCGATGAAGCCAAGCCGTTGCGCGGTGAGTCCGACCCGCAGCGTTATTTATTGTATTTACCGGTAATAGTGTTAGCGGCCATGACGCTCACCATCGGCTTAGGTGCGGAATGGTTTATTAGGCTATCTCTTGATACCGCAGCACAATTATTAAACCCTAATGGCTATATTGAAGCGGTACTAGGCCCGCTTGGGAGTCGCTCATGAAGGCCTTTGGTTGGAATATGTTATTGGCCCTATTTTGGGTCATTTTATCGGGCAGTTATAGCATTAGTAATTTAGTGGCCGGCATGGTTCTCAGTTATTTTGTGCTGGCGTATGTGGCGCGCGATAAACCGGAATTTGCTAATTATTTTGGCAAGGCGCCCAATATTATTGGTTTTATTTTATTTTTTATTTGGGATTTAATTAAAGCCAATGCGCGGGTCGCTTATGATGTACTAACGCCCACCCATTTAATGCGCCCTGGCGTGATTGCCATCCCTCTCGACTTAAAAGACGATGCTGCTATTAGCTTATTTGCTAATCTCATTACGGTTACGCCGGGCTCACTGGCGCTGGATATTTCCAGTGATCGTAAGGTGTTATATGTGCACCTTATGTATTTGGACGATGAGGGCACTCAATTAGCTGAGCTTAAATCTCTTGAAGCCCGCGTATTAAATTTATTGAGGTAAGCATGCTTGAGATTTCCATTATTATTTCTTTTATATTTTTAAGTGTGGGCTTGGTGTTAGCTACATTGCGTTTGTTGCGTGGCCCCACCTTACCGGACCGAGTGGTGGCGCTAGAGGTGATTGCCTCGATGACGGTTGGGTTTATTGTGCTCTATAGCGTGAGTTATGGCGTGCCTGAGCTGATTGATGTGGCGTTAGTATTAGCGCTCACTTCCTTTTTAACGGCCGTGGCTTTTGCCCGCTACCTTGAACGAGGAGCACAACTTAGTGATGACTGAATTGCTCACCAGTGCTTTTTTACTACTAGGTGCCTTTTTAATGCTGCTCTCTGGCATTGGCATTATCCGCATGCCCGACTTACTGACCCGCATGCACGCGACCAGTAAAGCCGGTGCGCTTGGTATCGGGTTAATGACCTGTGGCTACATGATTTTTTATAGTGATAGCGCAAGCTTAGTCGTGCGCGCCTTGGCCATGATAGTGTTTGTTATTGTGACCGCACCCATCGCCGCCCATGTGTTAGCGCGCGCGGGTTATTTTGTGGGCATTGAGTTATGGGAGGGCACCATTAAAGATGTGATAAAAGAGCGCTACGACTTAAAAACCCGCCGTCTTGGCAGTGCGCCCAAGCCCCGCGATGATGAAGAGACCTATTAGCCCTATAGAAACCAAAAAGCCGAACCGTAAGCGTTCGGCTTTTTTCCGTCTTCCTGATGTACATCAAGATCTCATTTTCGCTTTAAATACCAAAATATAAAAGCGAGATACGGGGCCAGCCCAGTAAGACGGCTAAGGATGCTATTTTTCTTTAACTTGCGGCGTAATACGGTCAGTTTACGCTTTACTGCTCGACCAAATGTCGGTCACTTGCTGGGGCAAGCGCATGGGATCAAAGGGCTTAGCAATGACATCTACGGCGCCCATGGCTTTGTAGTGGGCGATTTCTTGGGGTTGAATTTTTGCCGTCATAAACGCAATTGGAATATGTGCCAGCTCTGCATGTTGGCGCAAGGCGGTTAAAGTACTGGGGCCATCCATGCCCGGCATCATGACATCTAATAATATCAGCTGGGGTGCAAAGTCGATGGCTTGTAACAGCGCTTGCTCGCCACTGGCACACAGCAATACTTCAAATCCTCCCACTACTTCTAATGCTAACTGGGCAATCTCGCGAATATCTGCATCATCTTCTACGTATAAAATTCGACTCAAGCACTGTGTAGACATATTAATGACTCTGTGTGGAGGGTGGAATAACGTCGGCGATAAGCGCAGGGACAACTAAGCGCTCAGACCGCCACTTTTCTACATCTAAGCCCACTTGGCGCAACATTCGCAGCGCCGCAGCGGTATTTAATTGGGAGCGGACTCTTAAGCCAGCTAGATGCATAATCAACAGGGCACGCTGGGTCGCATAGCTAGGAGCTTGATGAACGGCGCCAATTAATTCACGCATTGGCAGGGCCAATCCCCATTGCATTTTAAGGCGATTACCAAAAGGCGCACTCCATTGATTAAGCGCTTGAGTCAGCTCCGCATCTTGGAGTTGCCCCCCTTGGTTAATAAAATCTTGCAGCGCACGTATGACTGCCAGCTCGCCGGCACGACTGAGTAAACCCGCCGAATAAATCGCACCGCCATGAATGCCAATACTCAGCGCCATGGCGCGTGCAATATCGGCTACTTGCTCTGCCATGGTATAAAAATGCTGAGCTTGGGCTATTAATCTTGGCTCTTGTAATGCGCCGCGAATATCTAGTGCTAGCGCCATTGCCGCAGACAAAGACATCTCAATACCCAAGGTGCTAATCGCCTCTGAGAGTTGATTTATGGGTTTGCCGCTGCGCTTTAAAGAGGCACCATTGGCCAGTTGTAATAGGCGAGCCGCAAGCGGGATTTCATTGTGCCAAGTACGACTTAAACTTTGTGGCGAAAGCTCGTCGCGAAGTTCAAGTAGGGGTAATACTGCTGCTACCGATAACGCCGTGGGTAGTTTAAGAGGCTGGCTTAGACACTGAGTTAACCAAGTGCTTAGGCTTTGTTTGGCGGCTGGCTTTGCTAGCGGAGGACTCAGTTTAGTGAGTAGCGGCGTAAGTCTGTGTTGTAACATGGCGATATCGAGCGGTTTGGCAATAAATTCGCTTACTCCTAAGCGGGCTGCGCTCATCACAGCGTCACGATCCGAGTGCGCACTGATCATGACAATAGGTAAATGACGATCTTGACTGCGCACGAGCTTTACTAGCTCTAAGCCAGAGCCATCACTGAGGTGGCGATCGCAAATAACTAGTTGCATACAGGGACGCCACGCCGCTTTGGCGCCCGCCACCGTGCTGCAATGCTTAACCTGTGCCCAGGGGGCTAAATTTCCCAGCACTAATATCAGCAGCTCTGCCACTAAGGGGTCATCTTCTAACAGCAAAATAGGCATTGCTTACTCGGGGGAGTCGCTAGCAGGAGCATGGGGCAGATAGCAAGTAACGCCATTTCTACCCGCTTGTTTTTGCTGATATAAAGCAGCATCAGCAGCATTAAGGGCATGCTCTTCACTGACAAAGTCGTTCAATAGCGCCAGTCCCACACTCACGGTGACGTGAAAAGTGCCGTTATTACCCATAAAGCTTAATTGTGAAAAGTGATAACAGATTTCTTCAAACATGTGCTTAGCTTGCGCTAATGAACACTCTGGTAAGATAACGACAAACTCCTCGCCGCCGTAGCGACCAAGATGATCTGTGGTACGTAATCGCTGTTGTAATAATTGCGCTAAAGCTTTAATTACTAAGTCACCCACACCATGGCCGTGAGTATCATTCACTCCCTTAAAGTGATCCAAGTCGAGCATAGCTAAACTGGTATTGTGGCCATAGCGCTGCACTCTTGCATATTCATGGCCAAGGGCGCGCTTAATATGTGAGTGATTTAATAAGCCGGTTAAGCCATCACTAGAGACTAGTTTGGCGAGCTGGCGAGCGCGATGACAAAGTGCGCGCACGGTCAGGATCAGTTGTTCATCAGAAATAGGCTTAGTAATAAACTCATCCGCGCCCTGAGCAAGGGCACTAATTTGTAAGTCTCGGTCTTGTTCAGATGATAAGTAGATAACGGGTAAGCTTAACCAATCTGGCTCCAAGCGGATCATGCGCGCTAAGGTCACGCCGGAATAAGGCGGCATATGCACATCAAGCAGTACTATATCTGGGCGAAACTCGGCCAACACCGCTAATAGCTCAGTAGGCTCGGCCATTACTTTAACGTTTTTACCCGCTTGGGTGAGCACTAAACGATAATGCTCTGCTAGCTCTTGGTCATCATCTAGCAATAACACCTTACTGGCGTAAGGCTGTTGCTGTTGGGATTTTATTTGCTCAATGCGCTTTGCCAGTTGCGGCACTTTTACCGGTTGTAAGAACAGACCATCAGCGCCTTGTTCAGCCAGTGCATAACGCGCGGCAAAGCTATCATCAGAGCCAATACATAAAATGGGTGAGGGCGAGGCATGGTGGGATTGTGCTTGTTGCTGATTCCAGTTTACTACTTGGGTAAGCTTGGCGGCAGGCGCGATAATAATGCTAGTACTTCGCCAGCAATGCGCACAATGCAGTGGTAGCTCTTCGCAAACGACTACCTTAAAGCCAAAATTATTAAGCGCCTCTGCCAGCTCGTTTAAGCTGGAGTCTAATACGAGTAATTGGGTTTGTTCGCTCGCTGTGTCTGGTAGGTCTGTTGTGGCTGCCTCAGCAGAAGAAGAGGGTTCAGTAACCAGTAAGCGTGAAAGCTGAGCTAGGCGCGCTTGGATTTCAGGAGCGAGGTGAAGATCAGATAGCGGGGGTGAGTCGCTGATCTGGGCTTTGATCACTTGCTCCAGTTGGCCGGCTTCTTGACCGAGTTGATGAAAGCCAAAGGTGCCACTTGAGCCAGCTAGCCGATGCAATAACTCATAGAGCGTTTGTAAATCTTCTCGCGTACAGTGGCCGTATTGCCAATCGGTTAGTTTGGCGCTGAGTTCGCGCAGTTGAATTGCGCTACGTTCGGCAAAGCGAGCCTTAAGCTGCAATAATCGCTCATCGATTGCGGTTACTTTCGGCGCCATCCGGTTCTCCATTTAAGCAAAGACGAATAAATTATCAGCCTAGGGCGGTAATGAGTGATAGCAAACATAAAACACACTATCGCAACTAAAGTTGTGCATTTATAGCTTAACGTTATCTCGTTAAGTAATACACTAGCGACTAGAGCTCGACGACTAGGAAGTGGCAGGATGCGAATATCGTTAAAGGGGCGCATGGCCCTGATTATATTAGTGACCACATTAGTGATCATTTTAGCCGTATTGTCGACGGGCTATCACATGTTAGTAAAGGGCGCCGAGCGCCAGCTACGTAATCAGCAAAGTATTATTACCGCCCGCGCCGCCGAGCAAGTTGCCCAGCTATTAGCGCTACGTGCTAACACCTTAGCTCATATTGGCGTGCAGCTTTCTAGCGGCCAGCAATTACATCCTGTGCCCACGCTCAAACAAGAATTGGCTCGCCAGCGCCAAATTAATGGTTTTTCGATGTTTCCCGATGGCATTATTGTGTTGGATAACAAAGGCATAGCGCGCGCCGAAAGTGTATATGTGCCGCAGCGAATTGGTACCGATTATGGACAGCGCGCTCATGTGCAACAAGCACTACAAACAGGCCAAGTCACGATGAGCCAACCTGTGATTGGCTTGCGCACCGGACAGCCGCTAATGAATATGGTGCAACCTATATTATCAGATGAGGGCGAGGTCCTAGGACTGCTAATGGGTATTATCACCCTGCGCGATGGCTCCTTGTTACCAGAGCAAAGTGTGCGCCAAGCTCGTCGTGAGGGAATTTCTTTTAAAATTATTGATACGCATAATCAGCTCTATATTTATGACGGTGCGCACCAAGGGGTTATGACTCAGCTAGAGTCCTTACCGACACCCTTAGCAGACCCGCTAGTGGACGCCGCTTTTTCTGGCTTTAGTAATGGTATTACCGATAGCCAGCCTAATGCTTGGTTATATGCCAATGCCCGCCTTGATGCGCTAAATTGGGTATTTATTAGCGCTGTGCCTTACAGCCATGCACTCGCCCCAGCTAAGGCTTTTTTTATTCGCTTTGCCGGTATTAGCTTAGGCTTAGGCGCGATTCTCTCTGCCTTGGCGTTTTGGTTAGTTTGGTTGGCAATTCGCCCACTCGATAGAATGACTCAGCAAATACGTACCATGAGCCATCAAGTACAAGCGAGTCGTCCCCAAGAGACAGTGAGATTATCGGAGCAGGGCGTCACTGAAGTGGCGAGCTTAGCGCAGGCGTTTAATCAGCTCACCGATGAGCGCCAGGCGCTTAGTGAGCTAAAAGACGACTTTATAGCCGTGATTAGTCATGAATTGCGCACGCCACTGACTTCTATTAATGGTGCGCTAAAGCTAACGCATTTAGGCCACGGCGGCCCCTTACCGAAAAAAGCCGCCGAGCTTACGGCCTTAGCACTGCGCAATGGTGAGCGTTTACAGTTGTTAATTAATGATCTTCTGGATTTTAATAAGCTCAGCAAAGGTAAGATGAGCTTAACGCCAGTGCGCATCGATATTGCAGAACTAGTGGCGCAGACTATCAACAGTAATCAGCCTATGGCGATGCAACACCAAGTGCAGTTATGCCAAGACAATGTCGAGTCTTTGCTAATTTATCAAGATCCGCTGCGCTTGCGCCAAGTGCTGGATAACTTAGTGAGCAATGCCATTAAATACTCTCCTGCCCACGGCCAAGTTAATATCAAAGCCACCAAAACTAATGACCATCAAGTGCGTATTACGGTAAGTGACCAAGGTGCGGGCATTAGTAATGAGTTTGCGCCCTTTATTTTTGAGCGTTTTGCTCAAGCTGAACACGGCAATATGCGCGCTCAGCAAGGTACTGGGCTCGGGCTGACGATTTGTAAAAATTTGGTCTCTTTAATGCAAGGTGAAATAGGCTTTTATAATGCAGAAGGCGCTCATTTTTGGGTCGATTTACCGCTAAATATGGCTGCGCAACTTAATCAGGAGACCTTACCATGATGCCTCCGTTAACACCGGCTGATGAAGTGCTGCGCTTACAAGCATTGATTAACACCGGTTTACTTGATAGCCCCACAGAGGCGAGCTTTGATCGTATTACTCGCTTGGCGCAGCAAATTTTTAAGGTTGATATCGCACTGGTGTCATTAATTGACAAGGACCGACAATGGTTTAAGTCTCGCCAAGGCTTAGAGGTGTGTGAAACCCATCGTGACTGGTCATTTTGCGGCCATGCTATTTTAGATGACAAGGTTTTTATTGTAGAAGATACCCACGCCACTGCGTGTTTTGCTGATAATCCTCTCGTAAAAGCCGCGCCTTATATTCGCTTTTATGCCGGCGCCCCCTTGCTTATCGAGGGCTATCGTCTGGGCACCTTATGCGTTATTGACAGCCAACCCCGCTCCTTTAGTGAACAAGACAGCCAATTACTGCGCCTGCTTGCTGATGAAGTGCAAGAACAAATTAGCCAGCGCAAATTATTGCAACTAAGCCAAACGCTGGCCGCCAAAGAAGCCCAAGCTCAGCTGATTATTGCCAATGCGAATGTGGGCACTTGGCTATGGCAACCAAGTAGTCATACCTGCCAAGTAAATGAGCGCTGGGCGCAGATTATTGGCTATACCTTGGCGGAGCTGGAACCCGTTACCAGTGAAACATGGCAAAGTCGTGTGCACCCTGAGGATGAACCTAAGTTAACGGCCTTGGTGGAGCGCTATCTAAGTGGAGTAACGGAAAAATATGAGTGCAAATACCGGATGCGACATAAGTTGGGTCATTGGGTGTGGGTGCACAGTCACGGCCAGCTACTAGATCCTGAGGTTGCGCAATCTGAGCTGACGCTTTATGGCTCGCTCGTTGATATTACGCCAGAGCGAGAAGCTCAAGCCCAGCTAGAGCGTAAAAACCAAGCGCTGTCTTTACTTAATCGAATTTCTTTTGAGCTTTCTGGCAGTCTAGATGAAAAAGTAAACCAAGCGCTCATCTTAGGTGGGGATTTTCTACGCTTAAGTGTGGGCATGGTCAGTGAAATGGTCAGCGATATTTATGTGGTGCGTTGGCTGGCCGCGCCCGCTCCTACTCATCTTGAAGTGGGGCAGCATTTTGCGATAGAGCAGACGTATTGCAAGTTACTCTTGCAACAAACTGGCGTACTCGCCATTGCTAATATGGGCCAGTCTGCTTTTAAAAATGAAGGCTGCTATCAGCAATTAGGTTTTGAGAGTTATATTGCGATTCGCTTAGAAGTAGATGGCCAGTTTTTTGGCACCCTTAATTTTTGTGATGCCAGCGTAAGAGCCGAGCCTTTTGATGAAACCGATCAGATGTTTCTTAAACTATTTGCTCATTGGCTCGGCGAAATATTAAGCAGGCAACTCCATGAAGAGCGCTTAACTAAGCTGCTCGATCAAATGCCCGGCATGTTATACCAATATCGGCATTGGCCCGATGGGCATAATAGCTTTCCTTATAGCAGTAATGGCATTAAACATATTTATGGAGTGACCCCAGCGCAAGTGCAGCGAGATGCGACGCAAATTTTTGCCCGTATTTATGAGCCAGACTTAGCCCAAGTACAAAGCAGTGCCTTAATCTCCCAACAAACGCTGTCGCTGTGGCATGCTCAATATCGCACCCTACAAGCCGATGGCAGCCTGCGCTGGGTGGAAGGGCGCGCTAAGCCGGAGCGACTCGATGATGGCAGCGTGATTTGGCATGGGTATATGGTAGATATACAAGCAGAAAAGCAAGCAGAGCTGGCTTTAACTGCTAGCGAGCAGCGGCTGCGCAGTTTATTTGAATTATCCTCTATCGGGATTGCGCTTAATGATTTTAAAACCGGCCAGTTTATTGATGTAAATCAGGCGCTGCTTGATGCGACTGGCTTTAGTAAGTCACAATTATTAAAGCTGCATTATCGCCAACTCACGCCCAGCCAATATCATGAGCAAGACCGCCAAGCCTTTGTGCAACTATCCACTAATGGTCGCTTTGCGCCCTATGAAAAAGAATATTACCGCTGGGATGGCTCGCTATTTCCGGTGCGCCAACAAGGAGTGTTGATCACCGAAGCCAATGGGCGGGTATTACTGTGGTCGCTTGTTGAAGATATCTCGGAATTAAAAAAAGTAGAGCAATTACAAAAAGAATTTGTTGCCACCGTTAGTCATGAATTGCGCACTCCTTTGACCTCTATCACCGGCTCATTAGCACTGCTTAGCCAAGGGGTGTTAGGTGTGCTGCCTGAAAAAGTACAACAGTTATTAAAAGTGGCTCACCATAATAGTCAGCGCTTAAATTTGTTAATTAATGACTTATTAGATATTGAAAAGCTGGCGGCCGGTAAAGTGACGTTTAATCCCCAAAGCTATGATTTAACTGAGCTAGTGCAAATCGCCATGACCATGAACCAGCCCTTAGGGGAAGCCCGAGGCATTAAACTGGTGCTTAAGTCTGAGCTCAGCCACGCCAAGGTCGTGATCGATAAAGACAGATTCTTACAAGCGCTGTCTAATTTGCAGTCTAATGCTATTAAGTTCTCACCCTCTGAAAGTGAGGTGCGAGTGAGCATAGCGCCCAGTGGTGAGCATTTTTATCGAGTGAGTGTGGCAGATGAGGGTGAGGGAGTGCCGCTTAATTTTAGGGATCGCATTTTTGAAAAATTTGCCCAAGCGGATAGCTCAGACAGTCGCCAAAAAGGCGGCACGGGATTAGGACTCGCCATTACCAAACAATTAATGGAAGACATGCAAGGGCGGGTGGGGTTTGACTCACAACCTCAGCAAGGAGCCTGTTTTTGGCTAGAGGTGCCGCGAGAGTTCGCCTTTTGCGCCCTACACCCAGCACCAAACTAAGCTAATAATAGTGGCTATCTGTTAGCTCGGCGCAGGTGCTGCGCTAAATCGAGGCCACTTCTTCAGGTGTAAGAAAGCGCCATTGGCCCTCGGCCAAAGAGTCTTCTAAGACAATTTCGCCCACCTTAAGACGATGCAACGCCACCACAAAATTACCCACAGCAGCAAACATGCGTTTTACCTGATGATACTTTCCCTCTTGAATCGTCAGTAATACGCGCGTTTCACTGAGCACGTCTAGCTGAGCCCCTAACGTGGGCGAGTCTTCGCCGTGTAGCATAATACCCTCAGAAAATAGTTGAGCTACGCCAGGCGCAAGCGGCTCGGCTAAGTCCACTTGATAGACTTTTTGACACTGATGTTTTGGGGAGCGCAAACGGTGTGACCACTGGCCATCGTCGGTGAGTAACAGTAAGCCAGTGGTGTCCACATCTAAGCGCCCGGCACATTGCATACCGCGGCACAGCTCAGGTGGCAAGAGCGCAAACACGCAAGGGTGAACCTCATCTTGGGTGGCGCTAATATAACCGGCAGGCTTGTGTAATAACACATAGCGCGGCTGAGGTTCGTTTAATAAGCGCCCCTCGAGTCGCACCGCTTGGCCATGAATTTGCTGGTCACTTTTTTTAATCACTTCTCCATCTACGGTGACATCGCCTCTGTGTAGCGCTTTTTTTGCCATAGAGCGAGTTAAGCCGGTGGCTTCAGATAAAAATCGGTCGAGACGCATTAGTTATTATCATCTTGGTGAGTGAGGGGCTCGGCTTGCTCATCTTCAAGTAGCCAAGCGCTCAGTACTTCTTTAGCGCGATCTACCCCTAAGCCTTTAAGAGAGCTAAAGGACTCAACACGAATATCGCCGCCGTAGACTTTAACGGCTTCGCGTACCCGTAGTACTTCTGAATTACGGGGGCCGGGCTTTAATTTATCGCTTTTAGTGAGTAAGGCGAGCACCGGTAAGCTACTTTCCGATGCCCACTCTAATAGCTGTTGATCGATGTCTTTTAGGGGGTGGCGAATATCCATAAGTACCACTAACCCTTTAAGACTCTCGCGTTTTTGTAAATAAATAGATAACGCCGCTTGCCATTTTTGTTTCATTTCTTGTGGCACTTTTGCATAGCCATAGCCGGGCAAGTCGATAAGACGCTTATCAGCGCTAAGCTCAAACACGTTAATCAATTGAGTACGACCGGGCGTTTTACTGATGCGAGCCAGACTTTTCTGCTGGGTTATTGTGTTTAAAGCAGATGATTTACCTGCATTGGAGCGGCCAGCAAAGGCAATTTCAACGCCAGTATCGGGCGGCATTTGGCTAATATCTGGCGCACTAGTAATAAAGCGGGCGCTGTTAAAATTTATCTGTTTGTTATCCAATATGATTTCCTCTGAGTTCTGATGCCGCTTTGCTTACTTTCTTACAAAAAAATTGTAGAATGGGGGTGTTTTTTGAATCACATTGTAACATGCCCTTGTCGGTATGTGATCTGGAAGCTCTTACAACGAGAAGTCGCAACGTCATGAAAAAAATTGTTTTCACGCTAGCCTTAATGCTCGGAGTGGTTGGTGTCGCCCAAGCTCAGGGCGACGTAGAAGCAGGTAAATCCAAGTCAGCTACTTGTGCTGCTTGTCATGGCCCTGATGGCAATAGCCCAATCGACATGTACCCAAAATTATCAGGCCAGCATGCCTCTTATTTAGCTAAGCAATTAGCTGAGTATAAAGCAGCAGCTACCGGTAATGAGGGTCGTGCTAACGCTATCATGGGCGGCATGGCCATGCCCTTGTCTGAAGAAGACATGGCAGATTTAGCTGCTTATTTTGCCAGCCAAGCCGTTACGCCTATCGCGGTACCAGAAGATGTTATCGAACAAGGTGCTGCTTTATACCAAGGCGGTGACATTGAGCGTGGCATTACTGCCTGTATCGCTTGTCACGGTCCACGTGGCGAAGGTTTGGAAGCTGCGATGTTTCCAAGCTTAACTGGCCAACATCCTAAATATATTGCCGAGCAATTGCATTTGTTCCGTACGGGAGAGCGTAATAACGATCCTAACGGCATGATGCGTAGCATAGCGGCCAAGTTAACAGATCAAGACATTGAAATATTGTCTAAATACGTAGCTGGCCTGCGTTAAGATCGTCTCTGGGGGCCAAGTGCCCCCTGCATACCTTGGCTCCCTTCCTAGCTGCTTAGCTTAATGCCTGCCGTGCTCTCTTTTAATACGCCATTATTGGGTCATTGTCGTTTGCGCTTTGCACTCACGACTGAGTCCTAATTTTTTTGGATCTTAATATCAGGCAGTCAGAGCAAGATGCGGTAGGCTTAGTCTTAAGTAGATGAGTGTTTAGCTTAAGCACTTATCACTCATTATCCTTGAGCTAGGCGGCTTGCTTGCTCAGGCAATAAAATAATTTTATATATCGGAGTCGATATGACACGCATAAAAAAATCCCGCACTCCGGGACAACTTGCAGCCAGCAAAAACACGCGCGAAACTGCCGCGCAAACTAAAGAGCGCCAGCGTAAAGCTAAACGTAAAGGCTTAGCGCCCGGCTCTCGACAAAACGTGCCTGAGCTTCATGAGCATAATAAAGATAAACAAGCGCCCACTGATCCTCGCTTGGGCTCAAAAAAGCCCGTTCCTCTCGGCCCGGCTACCAACACGGATGCGCCTGAGACAAAAAAATTCACTAAGCCTGCACCTGTTGCAAAAATAACAGTGATCGACGAATGCGCAGCTCTAAGTCCTGAGCAAGAGTTAGAGCAGCTAGAAAATGATGAGCGATTAAATACGCTGTTAGACCAAGTGGATGCCGGTAAAAAGTTAGCCAAAGCCGATGGCGCTTGGTTAGATGCTCGTTTAGCACGTCACCAACAGCTGCTTGAGCAATTAGGCTTGCTGGATGAAGAAGATGACGAGGCCAATGAAGGTGATGATCTGTGGACGCGGTTTATGGATACAGAATTTGATCCTGCACAATACGAGGATAAGGAAGATAAGTCATGATGTCAGCATGGGTTATTGCCGCCTTAATAGGCGGCGCTATTATTTTAGCGCTCGCTATTTATGCGGGTAAGTTATTAGGACAAGTAAAAGCACAAGCTTTACGTCAAACTCAGGCGGTAATGGTGCGCAATGAGCGTATTTTAGATAGTATTCGTACTATCGCCTTAGCGGTTAGCCAAGAGCAATGTAACCCGTCTGAAGGCGCGATTCGTTTAACCAATTTACTGAATGCGTTGCAGTTTAATGAGCCTCGAGATTTTGCTAACGAATACCCAGGTTTATATGAGCTGTATGAAAAAGTTAAAGATATGCCGACTCATGAGGCGAGAAATAATTTTAAGCGTAATGAGATCATGCGCTTAGACATGCAACGCGCCGGCTTTGAATTAGAGTTGGCAGCACAAATTAAAACAGAGGCGATAGCGCTGTCGGGCTTAACACTGCCTAGCGCTTAAGCTGGGGAGTAATATGACTGCACAAATTGAGTGGGATCAGGCGCTGATCGAGAAATACAATTATTCTGGACCTCGTTATACTTCGTATCCAACGGCAATGGAATTTAGTGAAAACTTTGGTATGCCGGAGTTAGAAGCGGCAGCGGCGCGCTATCCTGAGCGGCCCTTGTCACTTTATGTGCATATTCCTTTCTGTCATAAGCTTTGTTACTACTGCGGTTGTAATAAGGTGATTACTCGCCACCAGAGTAAAGCCGATCCTTACCTTGATTATTTAGAGTTAGAAATTAAACGACTAGCGCCGCTGTTTGCGGGGCGTACCGTCACTCAACTGCACTGGGGCGGTGGCACACCGACTTTTTTAACTGAGCCGCAAATTCGTCGCTTAAATAGCCTATTACGTGAAAATTTTAATTTTGCCGAACAAGGTGAATATAGCCTTGAAATTGATCCGCGAAAAATTGAGCTGAGCCTACTTGAAGTGCTAAAAGAAGTGGGCTTTAATCGCATCAGCTTAGGGGTGCAAGATTTTAATAAAGCGGTACAACAGATGGTGAACCGCGAGCAAGACAACGACTTTATTAAGGCGTTGGTGGTACGCGCCGCCGAGTTAGGTTTTACTTCAACTAACCTCGATTTAATTTACGGCTTGCCACTGCAAACTCCTGAAAGTTTTCAGCACACCTTAAAAGAAATTGTGGCGCTAAAACCCGCGCGGTTGTCGGTCTTTAACTATGCCCACTTACCTAGTCGTTTTGCCGCCCAGCGCAAGCTTAATCCGGCAGATATGCCAAGTCCCGCTAATAAGTTACTGATGCTTGAGCAAAGCATTAACTTTTTAACCGAGCAGGGCTATCAGTTTATTGGCATGGATCACTTTGCACTACCCGACGACACCTTAGCCATCGCTCAGCGCGAAGGTAAGTTGCACCGCAACTTCCAAGGGTACACTACTCAAGGTGAGTGTGACTTGCTGGGCTTAGGGGTATCGGCCATCAGCATGTTAGGTGATGCCTACTCACAAAATCATAAAGACTTAAAAGAGTATTACGCACAGCTCGATAATCTAGGTCACGCCCAAGCAGTGGGTTATGCGCTTAATACTGATGACTGTATCCGCCGTGATCTTATTAAGACGCTAATTTGTGATTTTGAGTTAGCATTTGCGCCACTGGAAGCAGAGTACGATATTGTATTTGCTGACTATTTTGCTGAAGACCTTAAGCTGCTGCAAACTTTTATCGACGATGAATTAGTGACCATGACTGACACTCATATTAACGTCACCTTAAAAGGCGAGCTGTTAATTCGCAATATTTGCATGTGTTTTGATGTGCACTTGCGCCGTGAAACCCGGATGCGCCAATTCTCCAGAGTGATCTAGCGCCACTTAAGCAATAGATTTGCAGTAAGAGAAAACACCGAGCCCTAAGCTCGGTGTTTTTATTTAAGTAAAGCTGGGTGAAGAAGCCCCGCCAAGAGCAGTACCGATATCGACATGTTTTAGAAAAGCGCGCTGTCCTTAGCCGTCACCTTTCCCATTCAGTTTGCGCGTTAAGGTATTGCGCCCCCAGCCCAATAATTTAGCGGCTGCTTGTTTATGGCCTTGGCTATGCTTAAGCGCACACGTTAATAAGATTTGCTCTACCTCTGGCAGTACCTCAGTTAACAGTGCTTGGCGACCTTGGCTAAATTCTTGCTCTGCCCAGTGTTGTAAGTGCAACTGCCAAGCACAAGCTTGGCGAGAGCTTGGCTGAGTGTGTAGCGTTTGGGGTAAGTCGCTGATTAATATCTCAGGCGCGGGCGCCATGACCGTTAACCAGCGACATAAGTTTTCTAATTGGCGGACATTGCCCGGCCAAGGTAGCCTTTGTAAGTGCGCTTGGGTACTAGGGTGGAGGCGTTTCGTGGCTACATCTAGCTCACTTGCAGCTTGATTAAGGAAATGTGCCGCCAGCTCAGGAATATCTTGGGCGCGCTCTGTTAAGGGCGGCATCAGCAGCGGGATGACATTTAAGCGATGAAATAAATCCTCTCTAAACTCTCCGCTGCTAAGCTTAACCGCCAAGTCTTGATGAGTGGCGGCAATAATGCGTACATTTACTTGTACTATGGCCTGCCCACCCACACGGTAAAATTGTCCCTCGGCTAATACTCGTAATAAACGAGTTTGTACATCGAGTGGCATATCGCCAATTTCATCTAAAAATAAAGTGCCACCCTGGGCTTGTTCAAAGCGCCCTTGGCGCCGCTGATGGGCGCCAGTAAAGGCGCCTTTCTCGTGGCCAAATAGTTCAGACTCAATTAGATCTTTAGGGATGGCCGCCATATTTAGCGCAATAAAAGGCCGAGTAGCGCGCGGGCTATGCTGGTGTAGCGCCCTAGCCACTAACTCTTTACCGGTGCCACTTTGGCCATTAATAAGCACTGCCATCGAGGAGTTAGCCAGTTTGCCAATTGCCCGAAATACCGCTTGCATCGCGGGCGCTTCACCAATGATGGTGCGGCCGTGCTCTTGAGTGGTTGTGCTAACAGAGACGGCTTGAGTAGAGCTAAAACTGGCCTGAATTGCTTTTTGTACTAAGGCAATGGCGTGATCAATATCAAAAGGTTTAGGTAAATACTCAAATGCCCCTTTTTGATATACCTTAATGGCGCTATCAAGATCAGAGTGAGCCGTCATCATAATAACTGCCAACTCAGGGCACTGTTGTTTTAGCTGGCTAAGCAGACTTAATCCATCGCCGTCGGGGAGGCGAATATCACATAACACCACCTGCGCTGGCGCGCTGTTAGGTAGCCAGTCAGCTAAAAAATCATGAATGTTGCTAAAGCTTCGACAGCTTAATTTAGCTTGCGCGAGCGCGCGCTCTAATACCCAGCGAATGCCCTCATCATCTTCTACTATCCAAACAGTTGCAGTCATGGTTTTCTTCGTTAATTTTCAGGGGAAAGTGAGTGCTTAAGGGGCAGGTAAATTATAAATTCGGTATGGCCTACGCTACTTTGTAGCGCAATCTGACCCTGGTGCTGTTGAATAATATCTTGTGCCAGCGATAAGCCTAACCCCGTGCCCTGTGGGCGCCCGCTGACCAGTGGATAAAATAAAGTATCCCTAAGCTCTAAAGGTACGCCAGGACCATTATCGATAATACGAATTTCTGCCACTAAACGATGTAGCTGCCCTTGGAGCAAAACATGATGGGCGATACGAGTTTTTAGAGTGATTTTTTTCTTTTTGTTTACGCGGCAATCGAGGCTTTGCTCGCCCATCAGAGCTTGAGCGGCATTTTGTACCACATTGAGAAAGGCTTGTTCTAATTGCTCGGCATCCATGATTAATTCGGGAATACTGGGGTCGTAATCGCGACTGAGCTCAATCTCTGGGCTGATGGCAAGTTGCATTAGCCCAGAGACCCGCTCTAAGACACAATGCACATTTTCTGCTTGATAGGTGCGCACTTGTTGTGGGCCCAGTAATCTGTCTACCAGCTTAGATAAGCGATCCGCTTGGCCAATAATAAGCTGAGTAAACTCTTTAAGTTCCTCTTGCACCAGCGCTCGCTCTAATAGCTGCGCTGCACCGCGCAAGCCAGCGAGTGGATTTTTAATTTCATGCGCTAGCGCTCGAACTAGCTCGCGCGCCGCTTGTTGTTGCGTGCGCTGTTGCAGTTCTTGGCTAATTTTTTTTTGCTGATCCACTAAGTGCACTTCAATTAAGGCCAGCCCTTGCTCAGTGCCAAGTGGCGTTACGCTTACCTGTACCCAGTGGCGTTGCCCTTTACTTACTAGCAGTACTTCACTGTCACTAAAGCTGTGCTCTTGGGTAATGGCTTGGCGTATCCGTGCTAAGTCCAAAGAAATATCGAGGGCTAAGTCTTTATCAACTAACGCCAAATTGGCTTGTTGCAAACGCCGCGGGGTGAGGGCAAAGAACTGCCTGGCTGCGGCATTCGCTAAGTGGATCTTCAATGCACTATCTACCACTAACACTCCGGTTAATAAATTATCAAGCAGCGCAGATGAAGCGAGCAAGTTTGCTAATGTGGGAGTAGATTTTGACGTTTTTTGCATAACTGCCTTAGTGGGGGAGGTATTAACACTATCTGCACCAAAGTGGTGCAGATAGTTTAGGGCTATTTAGCGGGCGTGTCTTGGCTAATGCGGTGTCGGAAAGCGAATAAAATAAAAAAACATTGCTCGAGATAGTTAGCTAAAATATAATTAGCATGCTAACTATCAAAGAGGGAAGGCATGAAGACGCTAGGAATGATTTTAGCCAGCTTAGTGCGCCAGTGGCGTACGGTAAACGATGAACGATTAAAGCCCTTAGGCTTAACTCAAAGCCGCTGGATAACGCTAAGTCATCTAAAATATGAAGATGGCATGCAACAGCATCAATTAGCGCGCCTGGTAGGAGTAGAAAGTCCTTCACTGGTGCGCACCCTCGATGGCTTAGAAAGTTTAAAGCTGATAGAGCGGCGCCACTGTGAAAAAGATCGCCGCGGCAAGACGGTACATTTAGCGTCTGCAGCTACTGAGCTAGTGATGGAAATGGACAGCGTCTTAGATGAAACTCGAGCTCAAGTGTTGGCGGGCTTAAGTGAGCAAGAAATAGCAGAATTTACCCGCATCGCCGAGCAGATCCAGCATAACCTGCAGCAGCTAACTAAGCATAAGAGCAATTGAGGCACGAATGACACCAGAACAGAGCTTTACCCGCTGGGTTAAAATAGCACTGACCGTTTTTTTTATTTTATTTTTCTATTTTGTGCTAGCCGACAACTATATGCCGATGACCACAGAGGCGCGTATTCAGCGCTATGTTATTCCCGTGTCGACGCGCCTCTCAGGGCAGGTGGATAAAGTGTATGTGGTGAATAATCAGCATGTAGAGCCAGGAGAGTTGTTATTTTCTTTGGACGACAGCGATTACTTGCTGGCCGTTCAACGCAGTGAGCTAGCGCTGCGCCAAGCCCAATCAGAACAGCAAAAATCTGTGTCCAGCTTAGCCGAGATTAATGCTGAGTTGCAGCAAAGTAAGCTGCAAGCCACCGAGCAAGGGCGCGAAGCTGCGCGTATTGCGCGTTTACACAAATTAGGCCATATGTCGTTGCAGCAACTAGAGCAAGCTAACACTCAGGTGAGCTTAGCCAAAGAAGCCAGCGCCGTATCGCGAGCCAAGTTGCAAGAAATTAAGCAAGAGCAAGCGGTAGCAGGTATTCGCGTACAGCAGGCAGAGGTGGCTCTTAGCCAAGCTAAAATGAATTTATCGCGCACTAAAGTGCGCGCTGAAACAGCTGGGCGTATTGGTAATTTACAATTGCGCCAAGGACAACATGCTAATGCAGGGCAAGCATTATTGGCTCTTATTTCTGATCAAAGCTGGGTGAGCGCTGATTTACGAGAAAAAAGTCTGCGCCATGTAACGCGAGGCACACCGGTAGATATTATGTTTGATGCGCTGCCCGGCCAAGTGTTTAAAGGCCATGTTACTAGCATCGACAGTGGTGTGCGTGAAGGACAAGAGTCTGCCGATGGTCTGTTAGCGCAAACGGTAAGCTCAGATCGCTGGGTGCGTGATGCCCAGCGCCTGCGCACTAATATCGAGCTAGATGAAGCTTGGCCAGAGCTGGCCACCGGGGCTAAAGCCACAGTGCAGCTTTATCCTATTGATAATCCATTTTTCAATGTCTTAGCCGCTATGCAGGCGCGCCTAGTCAGTGTGCTGCGCTACTTATATTAAGCAAGCGTCTTAGCGGAGAAACCAATGGAGTTAACACAAGATAAGCTCAGAATATGCTTTAGAGTGGCGTTTGCCAGTGCAACTGGGCTGTTACTGACTAAGTTGATGAACTGGAATTTTGGCGTGTTTTTTACGGTTTATCCTATGCTGCTTCTGGGGATGATCCCAGTATTGAATCGTTTTATTGCGCTGCAGTTTATAGGCTCTTCACTGTTAACCTCGCTCGAGATCATGATATTACCCAGCTTATTACACAACTGGCCGCCGGCATTTACTGTAGTGGTGTTTTTGTTGTTTTTAAGTCGTTTTATGCTGATGGCTAAAGGCCCTATGATGCTATTTGGCGCTTCGGGCTGTGTTAGCTTAAGTATTATGCTGCATTTTTCTAGCTATGAGCACTTTGGTCTGACCGACATGGCAGTCATGAATATTATGGCCTCTGTGATGTCGGTAGCCTTGGCGTATATTGCTTATGCCTTCTTACCTAATATCGAGCCACCTACTGCTGTTGTTAGACCGGCTAAAAGTGCTAACGTCATCCGCCACCAGGCCTTATTAGGCGCCATTGTGGCCACCATCAGTTTTGTGGTGTTTCAATCTGTTGATTTAGTGGACTCGCTGTCGGCACAGGTAGCCACGGTGTTAGTGTTATTCCCCATGAGCTTTATGGGTGCGGTAGAGTCGGGGAAAATGCGCTGTATCGGGACTCTGCTAGGCTGTGGATTAGGCTTATTAACGCAAGTCTTTCTCTATAGTCATTATCATAACTTGGTATTACTAAGCATGTCGTTTTGGCTGTGCGCCATGGTGTTTGCGCGCTGGCATGTTAAAGAAGGGATCTCAGGGATTGGTTTTGCTGGCTTAACCACCACGGGTATTTTGTTTGGCCAATATATATCGCCAGAGCATGACTTAGTTTATAGCGCCTTATATCGCATGAGCTCCATGACCATCGCTATCTTAGTGACGCTGTGCTGCGTGTATTTAGTGCATAAAATCTTAAATCTGTTTCCTTCTACGCGCTATGAAGTGGTGTCCACCGGGTAGCGGTCAGCCAATAAAAAAACCCGAGCTTTTGGCTCGGGGTTTGATTTTATCTTTAACTGACAGCTTTGTTATACGGAATAATAAAGATCGTACTCTAGCGGATGCACGGCCATATTAATGGTTTGTGCTTCTGCGCGCTTCATCTTAATAAAGGCATCAATAAACTCATCACTAAAGACGCCACCGCGAGTTAAAAATTCGCGATCTTCATCCAAATAATCCAAGGCCATATCGAGTGACGTCGCGACGGTAGGAATTTCAGCCGCTTCTTCAGGCGGCAAATCATATAAGTCTTTATCCATGGCATCGCCTGGGCTAATTTTATTTTGAATGCCATCTAAGCCGGCCATGAGCAGCGCAGAAAAGCATAAATAAGGATTAGCCGCCGGATCGGGAAAACGCGTCTCGATGCGCCGCGCTTTAGGCGAGTTAACCAAAGGAATACGAATCGATGCCGAGCGGTTACGAGCCGAATAAGCCAGCATTACGGGTGCTTCAAAGCCAGGGACTAAGCGCCGATAAGAGTTAGTGGCTGGGTTAGTAATGGCGTTGAGGGCGCGGGCATGTTTAATAATACCGCCAATGTAGTACAGCGCCATTTGTGACATGCCACCGTATAGATCGCCAGAAAATAAATTAACGCCATTTTTAGCTAATGACTGATGCACGTGCATACCGGAGCCGTTATCGCCCACTAATGGCTTGGGCATAAAGGTAGCGGTTTTATTAAAGGCATGGGCTACGTTGTGCACCACGTATTTATAAATTTGTATTTCATCCGCTTTAAGAGTCAGCGTATTAAATTTACACGCAATTTCATTTTGGCCGGCAGTGGCGACTTCGTGGTGATGCGCTTCCACGACTAACCCCATTTCTTCCATGACTAAACACATGGCAGAGCGGATATCTTGGGAAGAGTCGATGGGGGCTACGGGAAAGTAGCCGCCTTTTACACCGGGGCGGTGGCCTTTATTGCCCCCTTCGTATTCGCGGCCAGAATTCCACTTAGCTTCAATGTCATCCACTTTAAAAAAGCTACCGGCCATATCCGTATGAAAGCGCACATCATCAAATAAGAAGAACTCGGGCTCTGGGCCAATGAGCACCGTATCTGCTATGCCAGTACTGCTTAAATATTCTTCGGCGCGTCGCGCAATAGAACGTGGGTCACGGTCATAGCCGAGCATAGTACCCGGCTCTAAAATATCACAGCGAATAATGAGAGTGCTGTCGTCGGTGAAGGGGTCTAAGACGGCGGAGCTAGGGTCGGGCATTAATACCATGTCTGATTCATGAATGGTTTTCCATGCCGGCATAGAAGAGCCATCGAACATTTTGCCTTCTTCAAAGAAGTCGTCGTTTACCTGACCAACCGGAAAGCTGATATGCTGTTCCTTACCTTTGATGTCGGTAAAGCGTAAATCGATGAATTTAACATCGTGTTCCTTTATCATGTCCAGTACGGTGTCTATTGACATGGATTTCGACCTCCAAAAATAATCATCTTATGGTGGAACATGGGATAAACCGACTCATGAACCGTTGCCAACTGTAAACGAAATACGGCCAAATTCAGCGCTTTAATCAAATAAGCGCACGACAAGCGTGAGTTAAGCGAAATCTGTGCCAAGTTGTTAAACACCATTATTTAAGCCAAACGCTTGTTATAAAAAGATAAGTATCTGTTATTAAGGCTGTTACTCAGACCCTATATCTATCATTAAGCCAGCGCACCCTTTATAAGAGTCGGCTTAATGTTACGTTTGCACCCTTATGGTGCATAGCGGATCTTTTCAGTGCACCTTGCATTGGCATATGTCCATCATGGTGTATTCGACGTCACTTGGAAAGCGAGCCAAGAGAATTTTCAATACTTCTAGGTAGATCAGCGCTAGCCGAGTAAAATGACAGACCATTTTTTACCCACTTTCGGTATTTTGAGGCAGGAATGTTAGAAAATTTACGTAATATCGCAATCATAGCTCACGTTGACCATGGTAAGACTACTCTGGTAGACAAGCTGTTGCAGCAATCTGGAACTCTAGAGAGCCGCGGCGAAGCAGAAGACAGAGTCATGGACTCCAACGACATAGAGCGGGAACGCGGCATTACCATTCTTGCCAAAAACACCGCTATCCGTTGGACTTCTCCTACTGATAATCAAGAATATCGCATTAATATCGTTGATACCCCAGGTCACGCCGACTTTGGTGGTGAAGTTGAGCGCGTATTGTCGATGGTTGACTCGGTATTGCTGCTGGTGGATGCCCAAGAAGGCCCCATGCCGCAGACGCGCTTTGTAACTCAAAAAGCCTTTGCTCAAGGTTTAAAGCCGATTGTGATTATCAACAAAGTGGACAAGCCAGGTGCACGCCCAGACTGGGTACTAGACCAAATCTTTGACTTGTTCGATAACTTAGGTGCCACCGACGATCAGTTAGACTTCCAAGTTATTTATGCCTCCGGCATTAATGGTTGGGCAACACTTGACGTAGATGCACCCGAGCCAGACATGACCACCTTGTTCCAAACTATCGTTGATCAAGTCCCGGTGCCCGATGCTAACCAAGACGGTACTTTGCAGATGCAAATCTCGCAAATTGATTACTCTTCTTATGTAGGTGTTATCGGTATTGGCCGTATTAAGCGCGGTACCGTTAAGCCTAACCAACAAGTCACCATTGTGGGTGCCGATGGTAAGACGCGTAACGGTAAAGTGGGCTTGGTCATGGGCTATCTGGGCCTGCAGCGCACCGAAACAGAAGAGGGTACTGCGGGTGATATTATCGCCATTACCGGCTTAGGCGAGCTAAAAATCTCTGATACCGTTTGTGCCGTAGGTCATGTTGAGGCACTGCCACCTTTGTCTGTGGATGAGCCAACGGTCACCATGACTTTCCAAGTGAATAATTCGCCATTTGCGGGTAAAGACGGTAAGTACGTTACCTCTCGTAATATCATGGAGCGTTTAAACTCTGAGCTGGTGCACAACGTCGCTCTGCGCGTGGAGCAAGGTTCAGATCCTGATAAGTTTCGCGTCTCTGGCCGAGGTGAATTGCACTTAGGTATTTTAATTGAAAATATGCGCCGCGAAGGCTTTGAGCTGGCGGTATCTCGTCCAGAAGTCATCTTAAAGACTGAAAATGGCGTTAAGTTAGAACCGTTTGAAACTTTGACTGTGGATATCGAAGAAGTTAGCCAAGGCGCCATTATGGAGAAGCTGGGCGAGCGTAAAGCGGAAATGACCGACATGGTGCCAGATGGCAAAGGGCGCGTACGTATCGACTTTATTATTCCGGCCCGTGGCTTAATTGGTTTCCAAACTGAGTTTATGACGCTGACTTCTGGCTCTGGCTTAATGAACCACAGCTTTGATCACTACGGCCCGCACAAAGGCGGCACTATCGGTGCACGTACTAATGGCGTATTAATTTCTAATGCTAACGGTAAAGCCTCTGCTTACTCTTTGTTTAACATTCAAGAACGTGGCCGTTTATTTATCGACCATGCCACTGAAGTCTACGAAGGTATGGTGATTGGTATTCACAGCCGTGCTAACGATCTGACGGTTAACTGCATTAAAGGTAAGCAGTTAACTAACGTTCGTGCCTCTGGTACTGATGAAGCGTTAACGCTGATCACCCCTATTAAGATGACTCTTGAGCAGTCGTTAGAGTTTATTGCGGATGATGAGTTGGTGGAAGTGACGCCTAATTTCTTGCGTATTCGCAAGCGCGGCCTAACTGAAAACGAGCGCAAGCGTGCCGGTCGCGAGTAATCTCGACTTGTTTTAAATTATGCTAACTAACAGGGCGCCTAAGGGCGCCCTTTTTTGTTTTTAACCCGTCTTTCGCTTTAAGCTGTCGGTCTTAAGTACGGCATATAAGGTTCTTTTCACTTCAGAAATGTGAACTAGGTTTACAGGCAATTCATATCCGACTGGCACTTTTGCTAATTAATTTGCCACAATAAGAAACACTTATCCAAACTTGAGGGCTTTCATGAGTCAAATTATCGCGCACACTTCTCATCGACTGCAATTTATACGCGATCATGGCGTAGAGTTTGCCGGCTTTATGTGGCGACGAATTCAAGATGACCGACTAAAAGTCACGGCCGGCTATTTAGCTTATATTACGCTGTTGTCTTTAGTGCCGATGCTAGCGGTCATTTTTGCCATGATGTCTGCTTTTCCGATGTTTGAAGAGTTAAGAGAAACCATACAGCACTTTATTTTTACCAATTTTGTGCCTGCCGCCGGCGATGTGGTACAAGATAAAATTCAAAGTTTTGTCGATAATGCCTCTAAAACCACGGCTATTGGAGTGGCAGCTTTAGCCTTTACCGCCATGTTGCTTATTTCAGCCATTGACCAAAACTTTAATTATATTTGGCGAGTTACCGAAAAACGCCGTGTATCGGTGGCGTTTGCTACCTATTGGATGATCCTGACCTTAGGGCCTATTTTGGCGGGGGCCAGTTTAGTACTGACTTCTTATGTCACGACTTTGCAGCTGTTCCACGGCGATATACTAGGGGTGGGCACTCGAATATTATCGGTGTTACCCTTTTTTCTCTCCATCGGTATGTTTGTCGTTTTTTACATGGTAGTGCCAAATATCCATGTGCGCTTTACCCATGCTATTTGTGGCGGTTTAGTCGCCGGTATCTTATTTGAAATTGCCAAGCGAGCTTTTGCTTTTTACATTGTGAAATTCCCCTCTTACGAAGCTATTTATGGCACGCTAGCCACTATTCCTATTATCTTCGTCTGGATTTATTTAAGCTGGATGGTAGCGTTATTCGGCGCAGAAATTACCGCTGGCATGGGTGAGTTTGAGCGATTATTAGGTAAGCGTTTTGAAGATCTCAACCCCGAGCTTGCTGAGGAGGAACAAGACTAATGCGCACCCTCTACCCCAGTATTAACCCTTATCAAGAACACCAATTAAAAGTGAGTGAGCGCCACACCTTATATTTGGAAGAAAGTGGTAATCCGCTAGGCATTCCGGTGCTGGTGCTACACGGTGGGCCTGGCGCTGGCACCAGTAGCGAGCAGCGGCGATTCTTTGATCCCCAGTATTATCGTATTATTTTATTTGATCAGCGCGGTGCCGGCCGCTCTTTGCCTCATGCCGAACTTGAAGAGAATAATACTCAAGCCCTCATTTCTGATATGGAGCAAATACGCCAGTATTTACAAATAGAGTCATGGCTTATTTTTGGCGGCTCTTGGGGGGCAACCTTAGCGCTGTGTTATACCATCGCCCATCGTCAACAGGTATTAGCCCTGGTATTAAGAGGACTATTTTTAGGCCGCCAACAAGATCTTGACTGGCTTTATCAGCCCTATGGCGGCGCGGCAGCCGTGTTTAAAGATTACTATCAAGATTTTTTAGCCCCCCTTGAGGGCGAAACTCAACCGCTACTGCGTCATTACCAACAACTGCTCACCGGCGCTAATGAGCTGGCGCGCCTTAATGCCGCCCGAGCTTGGGCGATTTGGGAGGGGCGCATTTCCACCTTGTTACCGCGCGCCGATGCGAATGAGCATTTTGGGCAAGCCAGTGACGCGCTCGCCTTAGCTCGTATAGAAAACCATTTTTTCATTCATCACTGCTTTATTGATGAAAATTACATTATTAACCAAGTAGATAAATTACGAGACGTGCCGGCGGTGCTCATTCACGGGCGTTATGACATGGTATGTAAGCCCGCGGCGGCCTTTGAGTTAGCCAAGCATTGGCCCGAGCTAAATTTACAAATTACTTTAGCCGCTGGGCATTCTGCCTTTGAAGCTAATAATATTGATGCCCTTATTAAAGCCACCGATCATCTAGCCAGAGAGTTAATCCAGTCATGATAGCGCTAATACAAAGAGTGAGCTCTGCCAGTGTAACGATAGAAGGTGAGCCGGTGGGTGCCATAGGGGCAGGCTTATTAGTGTTACTGGGAATAGAGCAGGGCGACGATCAAGCTAAAGCCGATAAGTTATTACGTAAAGTGTTAGCTTATCGAGTATTTAGTGATGCCAATGACAAGATGAATTTGAATGTTAGCCAAGTCGGTGGCAGCCTACTGGTCGTGTCACAATTTACGCTAGCTGCCGATACTCACAGTGGCCTTAGACCCAGCTTTTCCAAAGGTGCCAGTGCAAAAGAAGCTGAGCATTGGTATCACTATTTTGTGCAGGCAGCACGAGCGCTGAACATGCCTACCGAAACGGGGCGCTTTGGTGGCGATATGCAAGTCAGCTTAGTGAATGACGGCCCAGTGACATTTTGGCTGCAAGTCTAGTTAATTGTTAACTTAGTCTCTTTAGCGTGTTAGCGCTCCCCCCACTTGTCATTTTTACACCCACTAACAGGAGCAGGCCATGTATCGGGTGGTCACCCCGCAAACCAAAGCGGAGCTTGAAGCTTATTACTATCTACGCTGGCAGTTATTACGTAAACCCTGGCAGCAGCCATTGGGCTCGGAGCGTGATGAGTTTGATGAATATGCTCACCACCGGATGATGGTTAATAACCAAGGAAAACTAGTGGCCGTGGGGCGATTATATGTAAGCGGCGATGAGGCACAGATCCGTTTTATGGCAGTGGCAGCTCAAAGTCGAAGCCATGGCTTGGGTACGCGTATGGTACAAGCGCTAGAACAAGTCGCGCGCCAACAAGGCGCGCGCCGCTTAGTAATGAATGCCAGAGAAGAGGCGGTTTCTTTTTACACTCGATGTGGTTTTACGGTGGTGGGTGAGGGCCCCATTAGTTTTGGCAAAATCCCGCATCGGCAAATGATTAAAGCCTTAACGTCTATTCACCTTATTCGCCATTGTCCTGCGTTATGTGACGACTTGCAGCGGGAATGGCACCAGCGTATTCCTATCGTAGAAAAGATGGGCATAAGAATTATTCAATATACGGGCTCTCGTCTCAAGACTAAGGCCAATCTTAACGCTAACCTTAACCTGCATGACTCCATGTTTGCAGGCAGTATTTATAGCCAGTGTGTCCTGACCGGTTGGGGGCTTATTTGGCTGCAAATGCAAGAATTTGGCTTAAGTGGCGACATAGTCCAAGCCAGTGGAGATATAAAATATCTCACTCCGGTGTGGGATCAGCCCACCGCTGAAGTGCGGGGCCGTTTGCGAGAGCCGCTGTTACCCTTACACAAGGGGGAGCAGGTGAGCATTGAACTCACCGTGACCTTATATAGTGGTGAGCAAGTAGCAGCTACTTTCCAAGGACGCTATGTCATCCTAGCTAGGTAAATACTTCCTTCTACAAAAGCGAGCTTTATGAATCAAGTGAGTGCTTGCTAGCTTATACCTCTTAATAAGCGGGTTATTTTTAGTCAATCTGCGACACCTATTGTCGCAATAGCTGGCTGATGACAAGTGGCCCTGATTATTAGAGAGAGTGAGCGTTAATAGTAAATAAGCATAATTCAAAGCTAACACTGCTTACTTGTTATCTAAGTTATAATTTTTAACCTATTTTTAGGCAGTACTAAATTGCTGGCTTATTAGACAATGATGTGTTTTTTATCACAAGTGGTTATTCACTATATAATAGGTTAAATACTTGATATGCAGGCATAAGTACTGTTTATATTAGTCGTGGTTTGCTTCGTAAAAATAAATATTTAGGTTTACCTAAAGATAAATATGATGGGCAGGATTACTTTAAAATAAAAATTTTTATTATAAGTTATTGTTTTAACTCGTTATAAACTAATGTTCTAGTGATGGGTAGATGAAATACTCTCCCTAAACAAACAGTCATTTTTTCTCTTAAAGATAAATGCTATGACTAACAATACGGAAGATTAAATAGTTTATTTAGACTTTTATAAATAGCTGACATCGAGTGAGAAGCATCTAAAATCACTGCCGCTCCTGTTATTATGAAACTCTAATATTTTTAATATACGATTTTTTTAGAGGCTTTATTTCTGGCCATTAACGTTTGGTTTACAAGGTGGGTGCGGCAGTCTAATACATCAGTTTTTTTACTCACCCCAGTGTACTCTCGACACCAAGAATAGTCAGTGATACGCTTAATTAGCAAGCCAAATCGAGTTTAAAAGCTGTATAAATTGTCGCACCAAAAATTGCTCGGCCATTTAATAATGAACCTTTTTCGCCTGTTAAGCTCTTAATATAGCGTACTGTATTACAGTTTTATTATAGAACGCTAATGTAATTACACTTAGGTGTAATTTTTTATAAAACATTAAAGCTCGCCTTATATAAGGAAAGTGTATGGCGATCTCTATTGTTTTTAGTTTCATCGCATTATAAAAGGTGAGAAAGGTTTGTTTTTATCTTCAATAAACTGGTTTAGAGGGATCGCTATTATATTTGTGGTCATGGGTCATGTACATTTGACTACATTTGCAGGGATGGAGTATAACTACGACTTTATGTCCAATGGTACTTTCTTCTTTGTATTAATAGCTGGCTTTTTATTTCATTATTTAAAAGAGAAATTTCAGTATACAGATTATATTAGGAAGAAATTTAAGTTTGTTGTTTTGCCCTACTTATTTGTCTTAATCCCAGGCGTGTTATTAGCTATTTATTACTATGTTAACGGCTTAACGTGGTTTAAGGCTGATGAGATCCCTGAAGTACAAAACCTTGTTTACTATGTGTTTTATCTAATCACTCATGGTGGTACCGTAATAGGCCCCTTGTGGTTTATTCCCATGATTTGTATTTTCTTTGTCGTGAGTCCTGTCATCAAGATGATTATGGAGTCTCGATACTTTGGCCTCATTACTACAGTTTTTTTCTTATTCACGCTTACTTCCGATCGTCCAGAACTGCCTGAGTTAAGTTTTATCTACTGGCTGGGTGTGTACTTGCTCGGTGGCTACCTAAGTGCTAATTACTCGGTAATCCAAACGCACAGTAAGAAAATTCTGGTGGTCAGTACGCTAGCTTTAATTGTGTGGAGCTTTATTGAGACTTCACTAGTCAGTCACTCAGATATTTTGAAGCTTATTAAAACTTTTGTCTTTATGTCGTTGTTCTGCATTATTGAAGATAAAAATATAGAGCTGAAAGTATTTGATGTGCTAGCCAAATATAGCTTTGGTATTTTCTTCTTACATGGCTATATATTGCAGGCCTTCCAAAGAGCGGTAGTGCCTATAGCTGGGGCAAACTTTTTAGTGTGGGCAGCCACTGTTATTTCATGCATTGTTATCCCTATCTTAATTGTCAAGCTGTGGAGCACCCACCTGTCCGCCAGAAAGAGAATATTCAGTACTCGGTATTTCTTTGGTGTGTAACTAAGGGTTAAATAAAAAAAGGCGGCTAATTGATTATTAGCCGCCTTTTTTATTGCTGATTTTTATAGCTAGTTAACTGAGTCACTATCAAGGGCTGTTTGAGGGTCGCTTTCTTGAGTTAGCGCTCTCACGCCTTGTATTAAATTGCCCGATAATCCCGATTTTGGATAGGCTAATTGCCCTTTATACCAAGGTATACAAGGCTGAGTAAGTTTAGGTTGGTGTAAGACCAGTTTAGGTGCTTGCCAAGGGCCGTTTAAATTAATTGCCAGCTCTTTACAGCCTTGGTCATTAATAGCACCAAGCTCCAGCTGCCAGTCTTGTTTGATAGCTAGACTACCTTGTAGTGCTAATAAATAACGAACGCTTTGTAGGGCACTGTCTTTAAGCTGCCAACGTCCTTGGTTAACGCTACCCGTTAGCTCTAACTGATAAATAAAGCTATCGCCTTGAGTTAAGTCCAACGCCGCCAGTTGAGTATCTACGCTTTTAGCTGAGCGGTAATCTTCGTGTAAACGATGGCTTAGCCAGCTATCTAGCGCAAAATTTTCAATAAATACTTCCTGAGCACTCAATGCCAGCTGTCCTTGCCAGCTTTGAGGGTGGTCTAGCTCACCGTGAAGGGTGGCATTAAGCTCTGCGAGTCCGCTAAAGCGTCGTTCGGTTTTTAACCAGCGACTTAGCGGGCGCAAACTTATCTGCTGCGCTGCAACTTGGCCTTCCATCTCATAAGGGGGATATAAACCGAGCTTACCGCTAAGCGTCAGCTGACCATCTAGTGCTTCACTAGCAAATTGAGTTAACCAAACATAGCTATCATCGACTGTGACTTGGGCGCTGCCTTGGCGAGCAATGAGATTATCAAAGGCAATTTCATTCCAGTTTGCTTGAGCGCGAGCGCGTGGCGTTAAGCCGCGCCATTGGCCGCCAGACCAAGCAATGTCACTGAGAAAGAGCTCAGCGCCTAATATCGATAATGGCAAATTAGTATCTAGCGATAATAGCTCGCCATTGCTTAAGTCCAGTCGATGCAAGCGAACCTCAGGTAAGGGCCAGCGCATATCGGGCTGCCAAATAAATTTAGTGTTTTGTAATGCTAATTTATCAATATCTAGTCGTCCTTGTTCGGGTAACCAGCGCAGCTCGCTGCTAACGCTTCCTTCATAAGCTTGACCATTGATATTGAGAGACAGTTGCTGGGCTTCGCTCAGTAGCTCGACTTGATGTTGATTAAGGCGCAGCCAGTCTACTACGGCTTCATTAGCCTGCCATTTCGCACTGGCAATGGGCAAGCTGCCCGGCGTCCATTCTAGGTAGCGTAATTCGCCTGTGATGGCGTTACTGATTAACGTGGGGCTGGTAATACTGATGTTATCAAAAGAGGCTTTATTAATAAAAAGGCGCCAGTCGCCGTTTAAGTGAGGAAGCTGCTCAAATTGCAGTTGATTGCGACTAAAGGTGGGGGCGGTGAGCGTTACTTGCTGCTTGGGCCAGTCTAGGGTTAATTGGGTATCAAATAAGCCATCAAATAAGTGACTCTTTAATTTACTTAACTGCAGCTGTTGCTGGCGAACCTGGCCACTAAAGGTTAATTGCGCCATCTCAATATGAGGTTGAGTGAGCTGGCGAGCTTGACCTTGTAAGTCCATGTCGGCCCCCCACTGCCACTGCCCCTCTTGTCTTGGCTGCCAGTCTTGCAGTGTTAAATCTGCCCCTTTTAGCTGCCACCCGTGCCAATCTAGGCTGAAATTTTTAGTGGTGAGCTCGTCAATATGTATGTTGGCTAAATTACTCGGAAGCTTAAGCTCGGTAGCGTCTTCTATAACGAGCTTACTATCAATGAGATCTAGGGTAGCGATGCGCGTTTCACCAGATAAAGGAGAGAAGTTAGCAAGCTGTATATAGATTTGGCGGGCACTAAACCAGTGACCTAAGCGCACATCCTCGGCCAATAAGGTATAGGGGTGCAGTGGGTTAAAGCTAATGTTACCAATGGCGGCATCGAGTTCAGTGTGTTCATTTAACCAAGCCAGTACCGGCTGCTTAAGACGGTTAGCATCAAATAAGCTCAGCACTAACCAAGCCGCGAGTAAAATGGCGCCCATCAACAGCAATAGATATTTTACAAACCTCTTCATCGCCCATCCTCTTATCACACTGGCTGTCTATCATACATAGCCACAAGAGGGCAGGGAAACAAAGTGCTCATTTTTATGTCCTAAAAAGAGGGAAAGTAGCGATGAAATAGATAGATTTTGTTTAGCTGAATTTAAAATGACTATTAGCATTACTTTAAACTAAAGATAAATAAATTGGTTTGCTTACTAAAATTAATATAGGGTAGGTAGTGTCAAAAATTGACCGATAAGGCGGCTTTTAAATTTTAATCACTACTAATAGCCGATAAGGTGAGTGAAATATTATTTTTTAAGCGCTGTTAAGCTTAATTAGCAGTAGAGGATAAGCGCCTAGTCATTTTTCTTATGTGAGTTACATGGAGCTAATAATGACACGGAATTTGTTATTCGATAATATAAAGTTAGCCATGGTGTTTTTAGTAGTGTTTGGCCACTTAATAGAGCCACTGCTTGACCACGGGCATCTTGCCAGAACTCTCTACATGTTTATTTATAGCTTTCATATGCCGGTATTTATTATGCTGGCAGGCGCACTCACCAAATTAGATGAGTCTGAAAAGCGCAGCTATAAAAATATTGCCTCCATTATAGTGCCCTTTGTGGTGTTTACTCTGCTGTATGAGCTAATTAACCTGCTAGGTTACAGAACTATTAGCCATTACACCTTAAATTTTGAGCCGCACTGGATATTGTGGTTTTTATTTAGTTTATTTATTTGGAAGCTGGCTTTTCCTATTATTATGAAGTTGAGATTCCCGTTAGTTATTAGCGTTATTATCTCACTCTGTGCCGGCTATGTTGATGATGTGGGCTCATTTCTAAGTATTTCTAGAACTTTATACTTCTTCCCGTTTTTTATATTAGGTTATAAGCTAAATAACACCCTCATCGCTAAAGACAGGTTATTTAATCTGCCGGCCATTTTCTATTGGGCGCTGTTAGCATTGATCTTTGTAGGCCTGTTTATTTTTAAAGAGGTGCCATATCAGTGGTTCTATGGCGGCGATTCTTATGCCAATTTAGGCGTTGAGAGCAACTACGGTTTTGTTTATCGCTTATTCTGTTACGGCTTATCAACCATCGCAGCACTGGCGGTGTTTATGGTTATTCCTAACCGTGGAGAAAAAGTAGCGTCCTACGGCGAAAATTCTTTATATGTTTATGCTTGGCATGGCTTATTTATTAAGGTGGCGGTTTATTTTGGCATTATGAGTTCGGTCGCTGAAATGTCGAGTCTTACGGCGCTGCTGATCTTCTTTGTGGCTTCTGTATTACTGACTATGTTGCTCGCAAGTCACTGGATGGCCAGCCTCACTAATAAATTACTGTTACAGCCGGCGCAACAACTCTTACTAAGTAATAAATAACTTACACAGGCGCGGGCGGTTGACGAATAAGCAACGGGCTTGTTGGTCAATTAGCTTAAGGCCAGCCAACTTATTCAAGCGTGCCGCCCGTTTTAAACCTTACCATAGTGTTCGCGCTCGCCTAACCAGCGCCGGATAAGCGGTGCCACTGCCCTTGGGTGTTGATCTGCTAAATAGCGAGCTAAGCGTTGTACATCGGGTAAGAGATGCTGATCGCGTACTAGATCAGCAATTTTTAAGTCGGTGAGGCCGGTTTGCTTAGTGCCTAACAATTCGCCCGGGCCGCGAATTTCTAAGTCTTTTTGTGCAATCACAAAGCCGTCATTACTATCGCGTAATACGCCAAGGCGTTGGCCGGCGGTTTTGGTTAATGGCGCGTGATATAGCAACACACAGTGTGAGGCGACCGCACCGCGGCCAACCCGCCCACGTAATTGGTGCAGTTGTGCCAAGCCTAAGCGCTCGGGGTTTTCAATAATCATTAACGATGCATTAGGCACATCTACGCCCACCTCAATCACTGTGGTCGCGACTAATAAATCAAGGCTTGCCGCTTTAAAGTCTGCCATTACTTTAAGTTTTTCTGCCGGCTTCATCCGGCCATGAACTAAACCTACGTTAAGCTCGGGCAGCTGCGCGGTGAGCTCGCTGGCGGTATCTTCGGCGGCTTGGCATTCTAATACTTCAGACTCCTCAATAAGGGTACAAACCCAATAGGCTTGGCGTCCTTGCTCGCGACACACTTGACGCACTCGGGCGATAATTTCATCGCGGCGAGTGTCTGGTATAGCCACGGTAGTCACAGGTGTACGCCCAGGCGGCAGCTCATCAATTACAGAAGTATCTAAGTCGGCATAGGCGGTCATGGCCAAAGTGCGCGGAATAGGCGTGGCGGTCATAATCAGTTGGTGAGGAAAAAACTCACCTTGGCTGCCTTTTTCGCGCAGCGCTAGTCGCTGATGCACACCAAAGCGATGCTGCTCATCGATAATGACTAATTCAAGGGCGCTAAACTGTACTTCTTCCTGAAATAAAGCATGGGTGCCCACTATCATGCCTACCTCGCCGCTGGCTAGTCGTGCCAGTTGCTCGGCGCGGGCTTTGCCCTTTACCTTGCCCGCTAACCAGCCTACTTGGATGCCTAAGGGAGCCAGCCAAGCGGCAAAGTTATTAGCGTGCTGCTCGGCTAATAACTCAGTGGGTGCCATTAAGGCAACTTGTCCTTGATTACCAATAACCTGCAAGGCCGCCAGTGCCGCCACCAGTGTTTTTCCTGAGCCTACATCCCCTTGTACGAGACGCATCATAGGTATCGGTTTTGCCAAATCAGCAGCTATTTCTGCCACTACGCGCTGCTGGGCACCGGTGGGCTTAAAAGGCAGCTGGCTTAAGAAATTATTAATGAGGGTGTCTGGATAAATGAGGGCCCGCGCCTGATGTGCTTGGCTTTGCTCGCGCACTTTAAGAATAGAAAGATTATGGGCTAGCAACTCTTCCATGACTAAACTTTGCTGTGCAGGGTGCAGTCCTTGCTCTAGGCTAAATAAGTCGATGTCGGGCGGGGGGCGGTGTAGCAGTTGCAGCGCGTGGTTTAAGCCTAGCTGCTGCGGATATAAGCCAGCAGGAAGCCATTCGGGAAGCGGCGAGTGCTGCAATAATTCCAAGGCATGATCAGTTAGCTGGCGAAGAGTAATTTGGCGCAAGCTTTCGGTGGCACCATAGACAGGAGTTAAATAGGCCTCGCTGCTTATTGCTTGCTCACCCACTTGCAGGCTGTATTCCGGATGAATAATTTCTAGGCCATGCTGGCCTGGGCGAATTTCACCAAACACCCGAATACGGGCACCGCTAGTTAGGGCATTTTTTTGGGCGGCAGCAAAGTTAAAAAAGCGCAATGTTAAACTGCCGCTATCATCGCGTATGCGACACAATAACATGCGTTTTCGGCCATAGCTGATAGTGCTATCGACCACTTCGCCTATTACCGAGACCTGCATGCCTGGCATTACGTCTTTGATGGCATACACACGGGTGCGGTCTTCATAGCGCAGTGGCAGATGAAATAGCAAGTCTTGCACCGTGCTCAAGTTGAGCCGTTGCAATTTTTCGAACATCTTATCGCCCACGCCTTTTAGCTGACGGAGAGACATCTTGTCCAGATTCATAACGGCCCCCTGTGAATATATACAGAGAATAGCAAAGGCGTGATTAAAAAGGGAGCGGGGGACAGCGCTACGCTATACGCGGTAAGTTCAAAAATAGTGCGAAGTCCTGATTTTCATAAGAAAGACCACTTAAAAGAAAGCGGTATGTTTTACACCGTACGTTAAAGACACACACTCACTCTTTGCCGTTATGCGACCATATTTCTTACTTTAGGCTTCAATGTAAATACAAAAACGCCGAACCCAGGGAGCTCGGCGTCGTTTATCTTATGGCGTACCGCGTAAAGCGTACGGCTTTGTTTAAAGCAGCCTTTTAAGCAATACATTGGCGCGGGTGCGCTGTACTCGCTTTAAGAGTTTTTGTACGGGAAGAGGATAGTCGGTGACTTCTTCAATTTCTGAAAAATGCTCGATACGCTGACAATATTGTAAAATATTATTTTTTTCTTCTTCAAACATGGGCTGTAATAATTGCTCAGGATCTTGAAGCAATAAGCCATTTTCTAAGTCTAAGCCCCAAGCTCTGGGATTGAGGTTATTACCGGTCACCATGGCTAAGTCATTATCAACCAAAATACCTTTAAGATGGTAAGAGTTACGCTCATGGCGCCACAGCATAATATTTAACTTACCTTGGTAAATAGAGGTTTGGTGAGTGCGAGCAAAGCGGCGCAAATTAGTTTCATATAAGTAAGGTAGGCCGCCTATGGTGCGAAACGGCTCATCGGGCGCAATATAAAAATCATTGGCCGTTTTATCGCCAATCACTAAGGTCACGCGCACGCCTTTTTTTAATAAGGTACGCACGTCTTTCGCCAGCGGTTTTGGCAAATTAAAATAGGGCGTGCAAATAAACGCCTGCTGCTCGGCGCTGCGTAATAAGGTGCGAATGGTGCGATTGAGTCTATTGCCGCGTTTGCCTAAGCCCGCTAATGGCGTTACCGATACTTGTCCTGTTTGGCGGTGTTGATCGCTAAACTGATATTGAAGGCGCTTCATCTGAGGTTTAAATTGGCGGATGACGGTGCGTAATTGGCGAGCAGAGGGGATAGTGGCGGCTAATAAAGAGGGCACGGCAGCATTATCTATAAATAAGCGCCTCATATAATCAACCATAGTGTCAGCCAGCGTAGCATCATTAAACTGATGATAGCGGTCGAAGCGATAACGCTCATTTTGATGCAAGTAAATATCGTTAAGGCTAGCACCGGAATAGAGCAGCGTATCATCAAACACAAAGCCTTTAAGGTGGAGTACGCCTAGCACTTCTCGGCCTTTAACGGGCACGCCGTAAATATTAATAGGCTGGCGATAACGGTCAGCAAATGCTTGGTACATCTTATGATTGCCGCCTTGGCCTTTATGGCCAATAAGCCCACGCTGCGCTCGATGAAAGTCCACAAATAAACAAATATCTAACTCAGGGCGAGCCTGCTTAGCTTCATAAAGCGCGGTTAATATTTCCCGACCCGCTTCATCATCTTGCAAGTAGAGGGCCACTAAATAAATTCGCCGCTGAGCGTGGGCAATGAGTTCCAATAACCTTTGCTTAAAGCTGGCTGCCGAATACAAGGTTTGTATTTGATCTGCATTCACCGCCAAAGTAGGGAGTCGATGCAGTAAGGAGCGGTAGTGGTGAGCTAATGGCATAAGTATATCCGGTTGATGATTTGTCGCCTACAAGGAAGTTAGGCGACAAGATACACGGGCAGTTTAGCTAACTTTAGCTAAGCGCGGCAAATTACCTTCACTTAGGTGATGGCATGAGTGGCCTGAATAAGCCAAGCAAGCGCAGCGCCCGTTAAATAAGGGCTTAGCTTTTGTCTAACTTGGGCGTGGTAATGGTTTAGCCATGCAATATGCTTAGGCTCTAACTCGCTTTGGTCAATTAAGCGCAGATCAAAGGGCACCCAAGTCAGTGTTTCAAATTCAAACATAGGAAGTTCGCCGTCGGTGGTTGCCGGCTGTACTACTTGAAGGTTTTCACAGCGAATGCCAAAGGCCTGCTCTCGATAATATCCTGGTTCATTAGACACTATCATGCCGGTAGTAAGGGCGGTTTGGCTGCCTTTCGGGGAGATACGTTGTGGGCCTTCATGCACACTTAAATAATGACCGACGCCATGACCGGTGCCGTGATCAAAGTTAAAGCCAGCTTGCCACAAGGGCTGGCGCGCCAATATATCCAGCTGTTGACCACAGGTATTGGCCGGAAAGCGGGCACTGGCTAAATCAATATGGCCTTTTAAGACTAAGGTAAATAACCTCTTGAGCTCTTTACTTGGCGGCTCTCCCTGAGGCGTAGCCACGGCCACGGTGCGCGTAATATCGGTCGTGCCATCCAGATATTGGCCGCCTGAGTCCACTAAATAAACGCTATCTTGGCCTAATTGGCGTGGGGTACCATTTAAATGGTGATAATGACACATGGCCGCGTTGGGGCCTAGGGCGGAGATAGTACTAAAGCTGGGCTCTACAAATTCTGGATGCGCACGGCGAAAAAACTCCAGCTTATCGGCTAAGGTGCCTTCATCTTCTTGCTCAGGATGAGGCTGGGTGAGACGTTCATCTAACCAAGCGAGAAAACGACACATTGCCACCCCATCTCGTAGGTGAGCGGCACGGCTGCCATTTACTTCGACGGGGTTTTTACACGCCTTAGGTAGCATGCAAGGATCGGGTGCTAATACTAACTCGGCGCCTGCTTGGCTTAAGGTAAGGCCACACCAGGCATTGGCGGTATCGGGGTCTAATTGAACTCGCGCTTGTTGCTGGCCCAAGGCGATGAGCGCCTCGCTTAGCTCAGCCACGGGATGGATACTCACGTCTTCACCCCAATGAGTCGTGACTTCAAGCTCGGCAAATTTTTCAGGATCGCTAAATAACTGCACACGACCATCTTGATATAACAGCGCAAAGCCTAGCACCACAGGTAGGCAGGCAATGTCGCGGCCGCGAATATTTAATAACCAATTAATGGGCTCGGCTTGGGTTAATAGTTGTACCTCAATATCGGCCGCCGCCAGCTCGCTTGCGATACGGCTGCGTTTAGCCTGGCTATGTTGACCGCTGTAATCTTGGCTAAGTAAGAGTGCGCTATGTTGGGAAGGAGCGGGTTTATCCTGCCACAGCGAGTCTATTAAGTTATGATCGAGTGCCCTTAAGCTAATGCCGTGCTCAGCCAGCTTAGGCGCTGCTTGTTGTAGCCATTGATGACTATGGAGATGAGGATCAAAGCCAAGGTTTGCGCCCGGTGCCAGCTTGGTTATTAGCCAATCTAAATAGGGCTCACTTATTAAATGATGGTAACTAAATAAGGGAGCGGGACATTGCTGGCGCACCTGTACTGTGTAGCGACCATCAACAAACATCGCCGTTTGCTCCGCTAAGACTATCGCCACTCCCGCTGAGCCACTAAAGCCAGTAAGCCAGGCTAAACGCTCAGCGTAGGGCGCAATATACTCTCCCAAGTGTTCGTCATCATGAGGAACAATTAAGGCCTGTAGATTTAGACTCGCCATGGCACGGCGAAGGGCACCAAGGCGTTGTGCGTAGGGCATTAGGGCTCCTTAATAGACATTCAATAATATAAAAAGAGGACGCGAGTTAGAGAGCGTCAAAAGGGCGGTGTTTTTCTTTTTCTATTACTAGCGCTTCCAGTGCTTGCACTCTGTCTTGTAGTTGTTGGTTTTGCGCTTCAAGGGCGAAGACACGCTGCGTAATATCGCTGTGGCTACGGCCTTGATTGAGTAATAGCAAAACGCCGGCAATCACTAAACCTAATAATATTATTGCTAGCATTAGCCGCTTCCTATCTTATAAAAACATGCCCTTGAGTTGGGGCTATTAGACGCTAAGTTATCACAGCTTAGATGAAGATGGCGGGGTTAGAAGAATAAAAAAGGGCTGCCACGGCAGCCCTTTTAAACTAAGAGTGAAGTTGTGCTTAGTAACTATCTACCGTCTTGGGTGCTAGGCTTTCATCAAACTCCGGTAAGGGTTTGTGCTGTGAAGCTAAGAAGGTATAGATCACTGGCAACACAAACAGTGTAAACAGCGTACCAATACTCAAGCCCGACACAATCACTATCCCCATGCCAAAGCGTGAGATAGCCCCCGCTCCAACTGCAAACATCAGCGGCAGTAAGCCCGCCACCATGGCGGCAGTGGTCATTAAGATGGCGCGCAGGCGTATGCGTGCTGCAGTGCGAATGGAGTCGGTACGACTGGCTCCCGCTAGCTGCTCTTCTTTGGCTACCTCACACATTAAGATACCGTGTTTAGTAATAATACCGACCAAGGTAATAAGCCCCACCTGAGTATAAATATTCATGGTGGCGAGCCCCCACGCCAAGGCAATTAAGGCACCAGAAATAGCCAGCGGCACCGACACCATAATCACCAGTGGGTCGCGTACACTTTCAAACTGCGAGGCCAACACTAAAAAGATAATGAATAAGGCCAATAAGAAGGTCATGTACAGCGCGCTGCCTTCGGTGACAAACTGGCGAGCCCCCCCTAAGTAGTCGTGGTTATAGCCTTTAGGTAAGTTAGCTGACACATCTTGTTCTAAGAAGTCGATGGCATCACCCATAGATACCCCAGGCGTTAACACGCCGCCAATGGTGGCTGAGTTTAGCTGATTATGGTGAGGAAGCGCTCTAGGCTGAGCTTCCATAGTAATAGATACTAAGTTAGCCAGCGACACCATGTCACCATTGTGCGCCCGCACATAATACTCTTTGATGGAGTCGGGGTTGAGGCGGTCTTTGCGATACACCTGTGGGATCACCTCATAGCTTCGGCCATCTAAATCCACTCGGTTTACATAACCGTCACTCATCATGGTCGACAAAGTAATAGCAATGTCTTGCATGGTGACGCCGTAGGCACCGGCTTTATCGCGATTAACCTCAATTTTCATGGTCCCTGAGTCAAACGCCAGATCCAGTTCGCTATAAACAAACAGCGGGCTTTGGCTGATTTTTTTCAGGGCATCGGCTGCCACTTCATACAAGCTTTCAAAGCTATTTGGCGTAGTTAGTACATATTGTACCGGTAAGCCACTAGACGCCCCGGGTAACTCAGGAAACTCAAAGGCAGTAATTGCCACCGCAGGAATGGCGCCCAGACCTGGGGTAAGGCGGTCAATCACCGTTTTTTGGCTATCGCGCTGACTCCATGGCTTAAGCACGGCGACTGCTAGCCCTTGGTTGGGATTAGGCACGCCGGCAATGGTTAACGAGGTGGCAAGGCCATCTTCTTTATTCAATACCTCCACGGCTTTGCGCATATTGTTTTCGATGTAGTCTAGGTTTGCCGAGTTCGGTGCCTTGGCCATCATCAAAAACGCGCCTTTATCTTCACTGGGTGCTAACTCGCTGGGAATAAAGCTAAATAACACCGGCATTGAAGCGAATACTAATACCGCAAAGGCAATGACTACCGCACGCTTGGCCAATACTGCATCCAGCATGCGCGAGTAATTGTGCGTTAGCTTATCTAAGGTACTTTCTACGCCACGTTCAAAACGATTAGGATTAGTGTGCGGTTTTAATAACTTAGAGCACATCATAGGTGACAGCGTGAGCGCCACTATGCCAGAGATAAATACCGCCCCCGCCAAAGTTAGCGCAAACTCTTTAAACAAAGAGCCAGTAATACCGTCCATTAACGCGATAGGAGCATACACGGCTGCTAGGGTGATGGTCATGGTAATAACGGGCACGGCAATTTCTCGGGTACCAATAATGGCGGCACGATAAGGCTCTTCACCCGCTTTGATATGTCGGTCGACGTTTTCTACTACCACAATGGCGTCATCTACCACCAAGCCAATTGCCAGTACCATGGCCAGTAGCGTCATCAGGTTAATACTAAAACCAAAAGCTTGCATCAGCATGGCCACGCCAATGAGCGACAGCGGAATAGTAACAATAGGGATTAATACGGCGCGAAAAGAACCCAAGAACAGCGTAATAACTACCACCACGATTAATGAGGCTTCCAATATGGTTTTAACCACCTCACTAATAGACTCATTAATGGCATCGGTCGCATCATAGAGCAGCTGCATCTTAATGTTATCGGGCATGTTGCGTTCTAAGTCAGGCAACATGTTGCGCACATTATCGGCCACATCCAAGGGGTTAGCCGAGGGCGTGGGATCCACACCAATCACCACCGCAGGTTGGCCATCGGCTAAGGCGCGCACTACATCGTGGCTTTTCTCCAAGGACACTTGGGCAATATCGCGCAGGCGCACTACGCCATCGTCGCGAGTGGCCACCACCAAAGACTCTAGCTCTTCAGGATTTTCAATTTGGGTATTGATTTCACTGTTATACAGCATGTAATAACCCGTGGCCTGACCAGCCGCCGCTTGATAGTTATTTGCTTGTAAAACGGTCAATACCTCGGGAGCGGTGAGCTTATGTGCCGCCATGCGCTGGGGATCTAACCAAATGCGCAGCGCAAACTTAGCACCACCAAAGAGGTTAATCTTGGCAACCCCGTCTACCGAGTAGAATTGTGGGCGTATAACGCGCTCTAAGTAGTCGTTGATTTGAGGTGCATTCAAATCATCACTACTAAAGGCGATATACATAATGGAGGTAGAAGCGCCTGTGGTCATTTCCAGACTGGGGTCTTCTGCCTCTCTGGGGAGCTGCGAGCGCACCGAGTTTACCCTGGCCAAAATATCGGAAAGGGCGGCATTAGAGTCGGTGTTTAGCTTCATTTGTACGGTAATACTGGAGCTGCCGTTACTACTGCTGGAGCTCATATAATCAATATTATCCGCTTGTGCTATGGCTTGTTCTAAGGGTTGAGTAATAAAACCTTGGATTAAATCCGCACTGGCACCGTAATAGCCGGTACTCACGGTGATCACGGTGTTAGTCATATCTGGGTATTCGCGCACTTGCATTTTTTGCAAGGCCTGCAGCCCCAGCAGCACGATCAGTAAACTGATCGACACCGCCAGTACGGGGCGCTTAATAAAAATATCAGTAAAACGCATCAGATTCTCCGCTTACAGCTGGGGCGCTGACTCTGGGGTGTCTAGGGCATCGTCTTCAACCAGTTTTACATGGCTGCCATTAGACAAGCGCACCTGTCCGGTGGTCACTATGACTTCACCCGCTTTGAGGCCTTTTACTACGCGCGCATAATCATCCTCGCGCTCAGCCACTTCAATCACTCTTTGTTTAGCGATGTATACGGTTTCATCCTCAGCGTTGGGTTTTTCTTTCTCTTTACCTTCTTCTGGCTGCTGCTTGCTAACGACATACACCGTTTGGCCATACAGCGTGAAGTTAATGGCGGTTTGTGGTACCAAAATTTGTTCATGTTGCACTGGCAACTGCACGTCTAGCTTGGCAAACATGCCAGAGCGTAACTTGCCATCTTGGTTTGGAATACTGGCTTGTACCTGCACGACGCCGGAGTCAGGATTAACTTGCGGTTCAATCGCAGTGACTTCACCTTCAAACGGGGTGGCAGGATAGGCATCAACAAAAATATTTAACGCCTGTCCTACTGCAATATCGGCAATGCGCGTTTGCGGTATGGTAAAGCGGATCCGAAATTGACTGCTGTCTTCTAAGCGCGCGATATCGGTGCCGGCATTTAAATACTGACCTAAAAATGCATTACGAATGCCCATCACGCCATCAAAGGGCGCGCGAATGGTGCGCCGAGCAATAGTGGCTTTAAGAGAGTCCACTTGGCCGATTAGCTCTTGATAACTAGCTTGAGCTTCATCTAATTGACCTTGTGAAACTGAGCCGCGATTAAGCAACTGGCGGGTACGCTTTAAATTTGCTTCTACCGAATGCACCCGCCCTTGAGCACTGCGTAAGTTGGCTTTTTCTACATCTGCGTCCAGCTCAAGCAAGACATCTCCAGCTTTTACTTTTTGCCCAGACTCAAAGTGAATAGCGCGCACTATGCCTGAAGACTCGTTGCTGATATCAATGCCTTGAATAGGTTCAATAAAACCAATGGCAGCAATACGCGGCGTCCAGTCTTTTGGAGTCACCTCCATCGTGGTGACTGGATAGCTAGGCACCGGCATATTGGCGAAATATTCGCCCATCATCTTTTGTTTAAATAAGTTAAATCCGATGACGCTGCCGAAAATTAGCACTACCAGCAACAACATGGACAATGTCCACTTTTTCATTCGTTTGCTCCCGCAACTTTTTATAAAATATTAACGTTTAAGAATAGAGTTCCAACTGGCATCAAGCAGTTGTTCATATAAGTCATCATCAAGCTCAATACAGCCTTTAGTGCATTTTTGAGTCAATAACATCAGGTTTTCCAGTGCTAAAAAGCCCAATAATTCGGCAGGCATATCGCGAAATAAGCCGTTAATGCGCCCACATTCAAAAAACTCATGCACCGGTTTAAAGTATCGCTCGTCCATTTGTTTTTCTTCTTCGCGGTTAAACAAAGGCGAGGCTTCATACTGCACTCGATAACACAGGCTGTCTGGACTAGCCTGTAAATAGTGCAAGGTATTTAGCCAAAGTTGGCGAAACTGCAAATAACAAGGTTCTGCTACATTGACGTTTTTTAAAATGGTGGTAGAAGCATCACGCAGTCTTTCCTCGTGTACACACCGTAATAGCGTTTCTTTATCAGAAAAATAGCGATAGATAGTTCCAGTAGCAACATTAGCTCGCTTAGCTACTTGCTGCATTGAAATACCGTGAAAGCCCAGCTGAGCTATCAAGGCTTCGGCCGAGTTTAAAATACGTTCGCGTTTATCAGGCATTAACTCACCGCTAACAAAATAAAGCCATGAATGAACGTTCATTCATTTTTAAGAATTTTAAGTCTTTTCTAACATAAGTCAATTGCTCAACGGACAAGTTAAGTAAGACATTATTAGCACCACGCTAAAAAAGCAGCAGACTGACGACAAAAGCACCAACCACGTGTTTATTTTTAAATAGTGCTGGACAAGCAGCGGCGTGGGTCTTAATATCCGCATCGTCCAAATGTGAGCGCCCGTAGCTCAGCTGGATAGAGCGCTGCCCTCCGGAGGCAGAGGTCACAGGTTCAAATCCTGTCGGGCGCGCCATCTAGTACATTCGGACAAAGCTTGGTAGACTAAGCCCCAGTAAAAAGAAAGTTAGTCAGAAATAATGGTGATCGTAGCTCAGTTGGTAGAGTCCCGGATTGTGATTCCGGTTGTCGCGGGTTCGAGCCCCGTCGGTCACCCCAATTTCAGGTTATGGCCTGGAAGTAGTAAAAATGTGCGAGGGTGGCGGAATTGGTAGACGCGCTAGCTTCAGGTGTTAGTGCCTTCGGGTGTGGGGGTTCAAGTCCCCCCTTCGCACCACTACTTCAATAAGTTTGTAATTGTACTTTATCGGAGTACGATACATAAGATTAAAAGTAAGGCTTAGGCCTTAAGGTAAAGAAGAAATTTCGGCGTTTAGCGCAGCTTGGTAGCGCATCTGGTTTGGGACCAGAGGGTCGCAGGTTCGAATCCTGCAACGCCGACCAATTAAAAAATTAACCGTGATGACTTCACGGTTAATTTTAGAAAGACAGCACAGTTTTACGGCGTTTAGCGCAGCTTGGTAGCGCATCTGGTTTGGGACCAGAGGGTCGCAGGTTCGAATCCTGCAACGCCGACCAATTAAGAAGCCAGCTCAAGTAGCGGGCTTTTTTCTGTTTAAAATTCAGGGTTCTGCAGAAATACAGCCAAATAGCGCAGCTTGGTAGCGGTCAACATAGTGTTGAATGTTTAGTTTTTAATTAAACACTCAACATTAAGTATTCAACATTGCATTTAGCTTGGTAGCGCATCTCGTGTTTTAGGAATAAGCGGACCAGAGAGTGTGTTCGCAGGTTCGAATCCTGCTTATGTCTGTGTGGCCGACCAATTAAGAAGCCAGTCTTATGACTGGTTTTTTTTCGTCTGAATTTTAGTAACAGATGATCGTAAAGAGTAAAACCCAAAGCACCTCTGCTGTCTTACCGAGCTTGCCCAAGTATCTCACCCTTCTGCTTAAGCGTTAACATCAACAGCGAGATCCTGATTTTCATCAGTAACACGAAAAAACGCTGTGCAGAACTCCACGCCTTCTCTTCTCGCCTTACTCTTCACGAATGCAAACAGGACTTAGCGGCTAAATAGCCATACAATGGCTATAAGTCTCTGTAGATCATGGCAATATCATGACCGAAGAAGTAAAAGTTAAAAAAAATAAAGCGAGCAGTGCTACCCAAGTGCAATCGCTTTCACGGGCCTTATTACTACTTGAGCGCTTGGCCGCCTCAGATATGGGGATGTCGCTAACCGAAGTCGCTAATAGTTTAGATCTTGCGCCCTCTACCACGCACCGCTTATTAAACAGCTTGCGTAGTCATGACTTCGTTGATGTGGATGACACTCAAGGCTTATGGAGCATAGGCGTTAACGCTTTTGCAGTAGGCAATGCTTACTTAAAAAAACGTGATGTGATTGCTCAGTCGCGCCCCTTTATGAAACGCTTAGTAGCCGAGACGGGTGAAACCTCCAATCTTGCGATTTTAGAGCAAGACAGAGTGGTGTATGTAGGGCAGGTTGAGTCTGCACAAACCATGCGCATGGTGGTGTCTTTAGGGAGTAGCTCACCTTTGCATGCCTCGGGTGTGGGCAAGGCGTTGTTGTCTGTGGTGCCTGTGGCAGATGCCATGGCATTGATTAAGCAAACGGATATGGTGGCTTTTACCGAGCATACCATTACCGATGCCGAGCAGTTCGCAGCTGAATTACAGCACATTAAGCAACAAGGCTACTCGTTAGACGACGAAGAGCAATTTGAAGGCTTACGCTGCATTGCCGCCAATATCTATAATGAGTACGGCGAAGCGGTGGCAGCGATTTCCATTTCTGGGCCGGCGGTACGCGTCAAGCGCGAGCGCTTAACTCACTTAAGCCAGCTGGTAGTGGATGCGGCCCAAGAGGTAACGCAGGCCATTGGTGGGAAAACACCTCAAAGGTAGCTGTAAGCGAGAAGCTTGACGCCCTAAGTTGAGCGAAAAAATTTAACTATAAAAAAGGCCAGTCTGATGACTGGCCTTTTGCAGTTTGCTTAATTGTCTTAACTGCTTAGCTTAGAAGTGCAGCGGGCGATCGCCGTCTTCATCTTTAATGCGCGTAGGCAGACCCATATCATTGAGCAGATTAATGAAAGGGCGGTGTGGCAGCTCTTCTACGTTCACCATGCGCGACACGTCCCACTCGCCAGTGGCGATTAAAATGGCGGCGGCGACGGGGGGCACGCCTGCGGTATAAGAAATACCTTGGCTGCCCACTTCCTCATAAGCGGCTTCGTGATCGCTAATGTTATAGATAAAAATTTCTTTCTCTTGACCATTCTTAGTGCCCTTTACTAAATCACCAATACAGGTTTTACCTGTATAGTTAGGCGCTAAAGATGCAGGGTCTGGCAAGATAGCTTTCACTACTTTAAGCGGCACTACTTCTAAGCCTTCGGCAGTTTTAACCGGTTGCTCAGACAATAAACCTAAATTATTCAGTACATTAAATACATTAATATAATGCTCACCAAAGCCCATCCAAAAGCGGATGTTAGGCACATCTAAATGATGAGATAACGAATGAATTTCATCATGCCCTGTCATGTAGCTGGTTTGTATGCCCACCACCGGTAAGTCGTCGGTGCGCTTAACTTCAAACATCTTATTTTTGACCCACGCATTATTTTGCCAAGACCAAACGCGACCGGTAAATTCACGAAAGTTTATCTCAGGATCAAAGTTGGTAGCAAAATAGTGGCCATGATTGCCGGCATTAATATCGATAATGTCGATAGACTCAACGCGGTCGAAGTAATCTTCTTTAACGGCAGCGGCGGCATAGGTATTTACCATGCCAGGATCAAAGCCCACCCCTAAAATAGCGGTTACGCCGTTATCGGCGCACAATTGTTTGCGCTGCCATTCGTAGTTAGCGTACCAAGGTGGGTTTTCACAGATTTTGTCCGGATCTTCGTGGATAGCCGTGTCCATGTACGCAGCACCGGTTTCGATGCAGGCTTGAAGCACTGACATATTAATGAAAGGCGAACCGACATTGATCACCATCTGCGACTGTGTCTTATTAATTAACGCCTTGGTGGCTGCTATATCTAGCGCATCCAATGCGTGAGCTTGCAAGTCGCCGGCAGTTTTTAAGCTGCCTTTTTCCTGTACGCTGTCGACAATCTGTTGACACTTCTCGACTGTGCGCGAGGCGATGTGGATGTTACCCAGAATATCATTATGTTGTGCGCATTTATGAGCCACAACTTGGGCAACCCCACCGGCACCAATAATCAGAACGTTTCTTTTCATTTTTTCCTCTAACCGCCTCCTTCAAAAGGCTCTGTTATAGTTGATTCATGCCTCAGGAGAGGCTGCCTACAAAGTCGTCGAAACTAAACTCCTTAACCAACTCCACGCTACCGTCAAGTTGGCGAATGGCGATGGCGGGCATATTAACGCCATTAAACCAATTTTTCTTTACCATGGTATAACCAGCGGCATCGATAAAAGAGAGTCGATCGCCTACTTTGAGCGGTTGCTCAAAATTAAATTCGCCAAAAATATCGCCGGCTAAACATGACTTACCACAAATCATGTATTCCAACTTGCCGCTATTAGGCGCCATCTTCGCCGATTCGCGGTAAATAAGCAGATCTAGCATATGTGCTTCAATAGAGCTGTCCACTATGGCTAACTGCTTGCCATTAAACAAGGTGTCCAACACTGTCACTTCTAAACTAGTGGTATTCGTAATGGATGCTTCACCGGGCTCAAGATAAACTTGCACGCCGTAGCGCTCACTAAAGGCCTTTAAACGAGCACAGAAGTGATCCAACGGATAACCTTCGCCAGTAAAGTGAATACCGCCGCCTAAGCTCACCCAAGTGATATTAGAATGCTCCAGTAAGTCGCCAAACTTGGTTTCTATGTCACTTAGCATGTGATCGAACAAAGAAAAATCGTTGTTCTCACAGTTGTTATGGATCATAAAGCCAGAAATCTGTTCTAGTACCGGCTTAATTTCTTCGGCATTCCACTCGCCTAAACGACTAAAGGGCCGTGAGGGATCGGCAATTAAAAAAGCGGAGCTAGACACGCCGGGATTTAAGCGCAAACCGCGCACATGATTAACTGATTGTTCAGCAAAGCGATTAAGCTGGCCGATGGAGTTAAAGATAATTTTATCGCTGTGGACGAGTACTTCGCCAATTTCATCATCAGCATACGCCACACTATAGGCATGAGTTTCACCGGGGAATTTCAGCTTGCCCAGTTTGACTTCATTCAGCGAAGAGGAAGTGGTGCCATCCATATATTGACTCATTAAGTCAAACACCGACCAAGTAGCAAAGCACTTTAAAGCAAGCAATGCTTTTGCGCCTGAGTGCTGGCGCACATAGGCAATTTTTTCCATATTGCGCATCAGCGCAGCTTTATCGATGAGATAGTACGGCGTTTTTATCACCTAGATCATATCCTCTTGACTGTAATAGCCCACCCGTCATGGCACGGGAAATTTGAAGCGCGTAATTATAGTAGAAAGGACCAGCCGCTTCGAGCACAAATGGCAGCCGTGCTTTTCTAAGACCTATAATTTGCGAGCTAGCTATTAAAAAGGCTCCGAAAGGAGCCTACGATTATCAATGATAGGCAACATTATCCTACCCACTGTGTCATTTGTGCAAATATGAGGAATCCCATCGCGATTAGAATCCAAATGGTAAATAATGGCAGGAAAAACTTAACCCATTTATTCCACGTTACACCTGCTAAAGCGAGTGTTGCCATAAAATAGCCAGAAGTAGGATAAAGGATATTTCCAATACCGTCTCCGAGCTGGAAAGCGAGTACAGCAGTCTGGCGGGTTACGCCCACTAAATCTGATAAGGGGGCCATAATTGGCATAGTTACTAATGCTTGTCCGCTGCCCGAGGGAATAACAAAGTTAAAGCCAAGTTGGGCGAAAAACATTCCAATGGCTGAGAACATTGCCGGAAATTCACCTACCAGATTTCCTAGCGCATATACCAGAGTATCCATAATTTGGCCATCTTCTAGCACTACGGCTACGGCTCGAGCAATACCACAGATCATGGCACCGACTAGCACATCACGGAAACCTTCGTTAAAGCCCTCACTGATATCTTCAGTTTTTAAACCTGCAATCAGACCGACTACTATGCCCATCACAATAAACAGACCGGCCATCTCCATCATAAACCAGCCGCGAGTCATCACGCCCCACACCAGTAAAATGAAAAAGGCGAAGGTTGCTAAAGAAGCCCATTGTTGACGTTTGGTTGCGGCCAGCGTTTTTTCGTTAGCACTGTGTAGATATCGTTCTCGTTTCTGCTGCTCTTTAACGTCATCACCCATCAAGCTTAACTCTGGATTATTACGTACTTTGAGCGCATAGCGAGTGACATAAAAAATACCGACTAGCAAAATAAGAATAAATGCCACAGTACGTAACAGCATTCCTGAATAAACAGGAAGGTCGGAGAGTTGTTGGCCTAAACCCGTGTTAATAGGATTTAGGATACCCGTTGTAAAGCCAGCAGTAGTAGCACAGAGCGCAACTCCAGCTGCAGTGATGGAGTCAAAGCGCAGCGCTATCATCAGTGGCAAGATGACAGGAACATATACCAAGGCGAGCTCTTGAGTGCCAATAAGCGTGGCGATCACCGCAAAGGTCGTCATTAGCACGGGAATAATAATGATGGTGTTATTAGCGAACCGCCGAGTTAGTTTATCTACGCCTATCTCAATGATTCCAGTACGACGCAGTACCATGAACATCCCACCAATCATAAAGGTAAAAAATACTACTGTGCCTGCATCCATTAACCCTTTGGGGATCGCAAGCATAAAGTCGACAGCGCTAACCGGAGTCGACTCAATAACTTGGTAAGAGTTAGGATCGATTGTCGTTCGACCACCGGGGCCAGGCACGCGTTCATATTGCCCAGCAGGAACGACATAGGTGAGAGCGGCAGCGATAGCAATAAAGACAAATAAGATGACATAAATATGGGGCATCTCGAATAGCTTTTTCTTTTTTGTATTATGTATCGTAGCGAGCTGATTTTGGTGAGCTTTTGGTTCCATAATTTACCCTTCCTTGTAGCAAATACAGCTGTTAAACCATGTTTACGTTAAAAGCAGATGAGTAGTGATGAATGTTGGCTAGTTCTTTAGCACAGCCACATAGTTACGAATGGCTCTTAGTTATTAATAAGATTTATTAACAGATTGGCAACATTAAAGAGAGGAACTTAGGATATTTGGAACCCAGGTTTTAAAACTGATTTTTTGAGGTGGCTTTTTAACAGTCCTTATGCAAAGAGTAAATCGCTGATAAATAAGTCACTTTGGTAAGCTGAGGGTGCTAAAGAAAAGGAAGGTAAAGTAGCTGAAGGGGGAACTAAATAAGCTAATGATGCAGAAGGTGGGGCAGCACAGCAATAATTAAGATCTTACACAAAGCCCCCTGAGTGAAAGCTCGTACTTATCTTTGCCTGCCCCGATTCTTAAAGGCCCGCAAGCTTAGGCTTGCGGGCAAGCAGCAATTACTCGCCGCGGATGTTGTGGTTAGCCAAGTGCTCAAGTGCTTTGATCAAACCAGAGTGGTCCCAACCTGAACCGCCCAATGCGTTACAAGTGTTGAACAACTCTTGTGCACCAGCAGTGTTAGGCAGAGAAACACCCAGTTCACGTGCGCCAGTCAGAGCCAAGTTCAGGTCTTTCTGGTGTAACGCGATACGGAAACCTGGGTCAAAGGTACCCTTAACCATACGCTCGCCGTGTACTTCTAAGATTTTAGAAGAAGCGAAACCGCCCATCAGTGCTTCACGCACTTTGGCAGGATCAGCACCCGCTTTAGAAGCAAATACCAGTGCTTCGGCAACGGCTTCAATGTTCAGTGCAACAATGATTTGGTTCGCTACTTTAGTAGTCTGACCGTCACCGTTACCGCCTACCAGAGTAATGTTCTTACCCATGATTTCGAACAAAGGTTTAATCTTGTCAAATACTGACTGCTCGCCACCTACCATGATGGTCAAAGTGGCGTTGATGGCACCTACTTCGCCGCCAGATACTGGAGCGTCTAAGAAGTCTGCGCCAGTTTCGTTAACGCGCTTAGCGATTTCTTTAGTCGCAATCGGAGAGATAGAAGACATGTCTACTACGATTTTGCCAGCAGACAGACCTTCAGCTACACCATTCTCACCAAACAGTACGTCTTCAACCTGTGGGGTATCGGGTACCATAGTGATGATAACGTCTGCAGCTTCTGCAACTGCTTTAGGTGTTGCTACTGCAATACCTTTGTCACCCAACAGATCGGCAGGAGCCTTGTTGAAGTGCTCAGAGAAGTACAGGGTGTAACCCGCTTTTTGCAGGTTCTCAGCCATTGGCTTGCCCATGATACCGGTACCGATAAAGCCTATTTTCATCGTAAATTCCTTATTAACTTTTGGGGTAAGTAGCTGTTGGTTTATCACCAACATCTCAGACCTTTAAGAATTGCCATGCTGCAAGCAGCACAGATCAGGTTTATTTCAGGCTGGCGTAGTTATTCAACCAAGTCAGACCGGCTTCGGTGGTAGTCGCTGGCTTATATTCGCAGCCAATCCAACCGTCGTAGCCTACTTCGTCCAAGTACTTAAACAAGAACTCGTAGTTGATCTCACCGGTACCTGGCTCGTTACGACCTGGGTTATCAGCCAACTGTACGTGGTTGATGTTGCTCAGGTTGTTTTTAACGGTACGTGCCAAGTCGCCTTCCATGATCTGCATGTGGTAAATGTCATACTGCAGATACAGGTTAGCGCTACCCACTTTTTCGCGGATAGATTGTGCTTGTTTGGTGTTGTTCAAGAAGAAGCCAGGAATATCAATGGTGTTGATTGCTTCCATAACCAGCTTAATGCCTGCGGCTTCTAATTTGTCAGCAGCAAACTTCAAGTTAGCAACAAAGGTCGCCTCTGCTTCGTCGTAAGACACGCCATCTTGTTGGATACCGGCCAAGCAGTTGATCTGGGTGTTGCCCAGTACTTTGGCGTATTCAATCGCCTTATCAACACCGGCTTTAAATTCTTCAACACGGTCTGGGTGGCAAGCAATACCACGCTCGCCGCCGTCCCAGTTACCAGCGGGCAGGTTAAATAACACCTGAGTCAGACCATTGGCATCCAGTTTGGCTTTAATGTCTTGAGCAGTTTCTGCATAAGGGAACAGATATTCTACACCCTTAAAGCCAGCCTTGGCGGCAGCTTCAAAGCGGTCCATAAAGGCCACTTCAGTAAACAGCATCGACAAGTTGGCAGCTAATTTAGGCATAACAATGTCCTTCATTAATGTGGGGGCAAAAATAAGCCCAGCCGAGTGGCTGGGCTTTAAGGTAGTAATTAATCAAGCAAAGAGATAGTAGCAGTTGGGGCGTCTTGGCCTTTTTCTGCTAATTCTTCAAACTCGTTAACTGCGTCAATTTCAACGCCCATAGAAACGTTGGTTACACGCTCAAGAATCACTTCAACTACCACTGGTACAGAGAATTCAGCCATCAACTTCTTAGCTTGTTCCAGTGCAGGAGCGATTTCTTCTGGCTTGTAAACACGGATGGCTTTACAACCCAAACCTTCAACAACCTTAACGTGGTCCACACCGTACTCACCCAGCTCAGGAGAGTTGATGTTTTCAAATGACAACTGAACACAGAAGTCCATGTCAAAGCCACGTTGTGCTTGGCGGATCAGACCCAAGTAAGAGTTGTTTACCAGTACGTGGATGTACGGCAGTTTAAACTGTGCACCAACAGCCAGTTCTTCAATCATGAACTGGAAGTCGTAGTCACCAGAGATGGCGACAACGTTACGGCTCTTATCGGCAGCAACCACACCCAATGCAGCAGGGATAGTCCAACCCAGAGGACCAGCTTGACCACAGTTGATCCAGTTACGTGCGCTGTATACGTGCAAGAACTGAGCGGCAGCAATTTGTGACAAACCAATGGTAGATACATAAGTGGTATCGCGACCAAAGACTTTGTTCATCTCTTGGTAAACACGCTGTGGTTTAATTGGCGTGTTATCGAAGTTGGTCTTACGCTGCATGGTGCTCTTACGTTCTTTACACTCAGCAACCCAAGCGGCACGGTCTTTCAACTTGCCCGCAGCTTTCCACTCTTTAGCCACTTCTAAGAACAAGTCCAAAGCGGCGCCTGCATCAGACACGATACCCAAGTCTGGGCAGAATACGCGACCAATTTGAGTAGGCTCGATGTCTACGTGGACGAACTTACGGCCCTTAGTGAACACATCAAGAGAACCAGTTTGGCGGTTTGCCCAACGGTTACCGATACCCAACACGAAGTCAGATGCCAGCATGTTAGCGTTACCGTAGCGGTGTGAAGTCTGCAGACCACACATACCTGCCATCAACTCGTGATCGTCTGGAATAGTCCCCCAGCCCATCAGTGTTGGGATTACTGGAACGTTGATCAGCTCGGCAAATTCAGTCAGTTGCTTGTCAGCGTTGGCATTAATAATACCACCACCTGCTACTAACAACGGCTTGTCAGCTTCGTTCAGCATAGTCAGCGCTTTTTCGATTTGGATACGATTAGCTGCTGGCTTATACGGAGTCATTGGCTGGTAAGCTTCGGCGTCAAATTCAATTTCAGCCATCTGTACGTCGAACGGCAGGTCAAGTAATACAGGACCTGGACGCTCTGAGCGCATGATGTGGAATGCTTTTTGGAAAGCACCGATCAACTGAGCTGGCTCAAGAACGGTAGAAGCCCACTTAGTTACTGGCTTAGCAATAGATTCAATGTCAACTGCTTGGAAGTCTTCTTTGTGCATGCGAGCACGTGGTGCTTGACCGGTGATGCACAAAATTGGAATGGAGTCAGCCATGGCTGAGTACAAACCAGTGATCATATCGGTACCGGCAGGGCCAGAAGTACCAATACAAATACCAATGTTGCCTGGGTTGGCACGAGTGTAGCCTTCAGCCATGTGTGACGCGCCTTCTACGTGGCGAGCCAGTACGTGCTCAATTGAGCCCAAGCCACGCAATGCTGCGTAGAAAGGGTTAATCGCGGCGCCGGGAACGCCAAAGGCTTTAGTTACACCTTCCAGCTCAAGGATTTTGGCGACTGCCTCGATTGCTTTCATTTTAGCCATAATCGGTATCCATTCATCTGAGGTGCTCTCGGCACCATTGTTGATTATCTAGGGTAGTGGTTACTGGTTTCGCCTAGTGAGAGCGAGGGATAACACAGTAACCCTTAGCGAGATCATACAAAAAATACTGTGACGATCAACCAATTTTTGGAAATGATTTTTACAATGTGGAAATTGTAACAGCTCCAAAGGTTCATCACCGCGCTCTTGTATGATCATGTTATTAATTCTGGAGCAACACCTTGCGACTGAGACTGTCTTGTATCAAGTATTCGCCTCTTAATAAGCAGTTAATGCCCATAATAAAAAAACAAACTAAGTGATAAATACAGAGGGCTTGCAAAGCTTGCGGCGCATATCATAGCAATAATATCAGTAAATAAACATTAGTAGCGTTTTTTGGTCACAACTTTGTGAACAAACTGCTTAACAAATTTTATAATTTAGCAGCCTACTATCTACTTAGCGCTAACCTTAAGCACTTCTTTATTAGATAAACGTAATGGGCTTGCCAGATATAGAACACTGTTGGCCTAAGCGCCACTTTCTACAGTTTTAATTTTTAATGACTTTATAAGACAGCGCTCTGGCGCCGCTGTCTTTTATTAAGGGCTAAGTACCAGGTGTAGGTGGCTGGGCTAAGGCATTTTTTGCACTGCTGTTAGCAAGCAACGAGATCATGACTATGCTGTATAGCGGCGTGAGCTAGAAGTAACAGGTAGGCCAAAAAGTGTTTATTGTGCAGCGCACAAAAAATACTTGCCAAAGTTTATGTTGCAGTGCAAAATGAATTTACGCCTCAGCCAAGAAAGTAGCGAATGATGTTTTTCTTGCAGGCGTATCAGGCTTAACGCCTCCCTATTCTTCTGGAGATACACAATGTCATTATTCAACACCGAAAAGCTGCAAGCGACTCATCAAGAAAGTTTGCAGGTAGCACAAAATCTCACTACTAATCTGATCACTAACGCTAATAAGCTGGGTAAATTGCAACAAGATGCTTTTTCTCAGTTAGTGAGCAAGCAGTTTGAATTGGCTAACAAATTTTTTGCAGTGCGCGATACCCAGCAGCTGTTTGACTTACAAAATGAGTTTTTCAGCCCAAGCGCGGTGCTAGAGCAACAGTTAAACTTTAACCGTGAAGTAGTAGCGGTATTAAGCGACAGCCAGCAGCAAGTAAGCCAGTTTGCTGAGCAGCAACTAGCAAAAAATAACCAGCAGTTTAATGAAGCAGTTGAGCACTTTGCGGGCCAGGCTCCTGCAGGTAGCGAGCAAGCAGTCACTGCGTTTAAATCAGCCGTATCAAATGCCAACCAGGTGTTTGGTCAGGCGCAAGCTGCTGCTAAAAATGCGTCTACCATTGCTGAGCAAGCCGTAAAACAAGCGGCTGAGCAGACTGAAAAAACAGCCCGTGAAGTAGCACAAACCACAGAAAAGAATATTGCTACCGCTAAAGCGGCCACCGAGCAGCAAGCTAAAGGTGCACGTAGCACCACTAAATAAGTAGTTTCCCTGTAAAATAGCGGTAACTCTTTAGGCGATAAGGTTTAGTCCTTATCGCCTTTTTTTTGTGCTGCGCTCTTTATCTCATCAGACGGTTTATCGGAAGAGGTTTTGCTATGGCTAAAGCCGCCAAACAAACCAAACATATTTTGAGTATTCATATATAAGTCGCGAGACTGCTCTACATATTGACGCATCATGTCTTGCATAATAGGCGCTTGCCCTTGCATAAACTCAGTCCAAGCTTGAGTAGATTGCGAGCCCGCTTGAGCTTGAATATCAATAACTGATTGAATGCTTTCATCTAAATAACTGCCCAGTACGCCTTGAAAAGGGCCATAAAAACAGATGATGTTTTTTAGCATAGTGCTGGAGAAGATGGGGTTACCATCGCTTTCTGCTTCTTGAATAATTTGCAGTAAAATACTGCGGGTAATGTCTTCCCCGCTTTTAGCATCAACCACTTGAAAGGGCTCTTGCTCTTGCACTAAACGGCGAATATCCACCAAAGTGACATGACTACTGGTATGGCTGTCGTATAAACGACGATTGGGATACTTCTTAATAATGCGGACGTTGTCTTGAGATTTTGTCATGCGAACCAGCTTTTTAACCGTCTATTGTGACAACCAGTGTATCTCAAAGGCAGAAAGTGCTCAATTTGACAGATCTCAGTGTGCGCGTTTAGCCGTCTTCATAGCTTGCTGTTAGCGATTAAAAGTGCAGGAACATGTTAAGATTATCGGCAGATACCCGTAGTTTATTTTTTATCTTGCCATACGTAGAGACCAAAAATCACCAGACTCACTAGCGAGCCCCAAAGCAAGCCCGTTTTCAAGCTTGCAGTGCTTTGCCCCATAGCAGCAAGGTAAACCGTGAGTGGAGCAATGCCCACTAAGGAAGCGGCTATAAACTTCCAGTAGCTCATTCTTAACAGCCCAGCGACAAAACTGATGGCATCATTGGACAAAAAAGGGTTGATCCGAGTAACAATGATGGCCCAAAAACCATATTTGTCTAAAAATTCCATAATTTTATTTTCTGCACCTTTGCCAATAATACGCGCCAGAAGGGAGTGACTAACCGAGCTGCCTATCATGTATCCCACCGAGGAGGCTGCAAAAACCGCAACCAAGATGATGATACTTCCCCCTTCTGGCCCATAGGCAAGAATTGACACAATCATAAGCAGAATCGTTGGTACCACTAACAGAAACATTTGCGCAATCATTGCCAGCACTAATAACGCAGGACCAAACCAGCCAAAGCCGTCTACCCAAGATTTAATACGACTTTCATCATCACTGGTTAAGACTGACCACGCCTCATTAAAAAACGCCTTTACCTCAGGAATAAAAAAATAAGCCCCTAACAGGGCGAGAAGCAACACTATAGACAGTGCTAAAGGCCATTTACTTTTATCACTCTTATCTTGTGCTTGAATGGTATTTAGCATTGATTAGACCTTTAAATTAATGAAGATATGCTGGCTTTTTTCCTTTCCTCACAATATATAATATCCCCTAAACTGGAGGTACTACCCGAAAATTGCCGGCATTTTTTATCGCAAGAATAAATATTTTAGTGTTTGCTGCATAACCTCTTTCTCGAAAATATTGATTGATCATGGACTTAATTCCATTTATTTAGGGTGTGGCGCTATAACACACGACCTAACCTTGTAGTGTTTACACTTTAAAACCAAAGGCGAAAAGCCACCCTTGTTCAGGGTAGTAGCTGCATATGTGGTGTTCAAGTCGTGAACCTCACAGTGGCATCTGCTATTCTTTCTCTCTAAATTTTTTATCTAACCGAAGAGCGCCTCGATGCAAGTTGCCAACGATACAGTGGTACAGTTTAAGTACACCCTAAAAGATGAAGACAGCCAAGTGCTAGACACCAACGTGAATAATGCGCCCCTGGCTTATTTGCATGGCCACAATGGCATGTTAGAAGGCATAGAAAATGCGCTAACAGGTAAAGAAGAAGGCGAAAGCTTTAGCATTACCTTAAGCCCAGAAGAAGCTTACGGCGAGCGCAAAGAAGACATGATCCAGCGCGTGCCCGTTAAGCATCTACAAGGTGCAAAAAAGTGGTCCGCTGGCATGATGGCTACCGTGCATACCGAACAAGGGGAGCGCCAAGTGACGGTAGCTAAAGTGGGTAAGTTTATGGCCGATGTTGACATGAACCATCCATTAGCTGGTTTAACGCTGATTTTCGATCTAGAAGTGGTGAGCGTACGCGCCGCCACCGAAGAAGAGCTTGAGCATGGCCACGCCCATGGTGAAGGTGGTCATCACCACTAACAGCGTGCTGCTTTTAGTGGCGCTGTAAGCTTTAAGCGCTCAGCATAAGGTAAAAATAAAAGGCCGAGCATCTGCTCGGCCTTTTTATGAAAAAATATTAATGACCACTTAAATCAACTCTATCAGTTTTAAAATACAGTGAGACTGGGCTTACCTTGGTATCTGTTGCTAACTAAATCCCAATATATGCACTTATTGACTCAATTTTATTGTGCCATTTTGCCCATCTGCTCCATTAAGTTGCGCATATCCATGGGTTCGGCGGGCAGCTCAAAACTGGACGCTGGCGGCTCTGCTGAGCTAATAGACTCCACATAAAACTGCTCGCCTACTTTTAATAAGCCCTTATTATCCTTAGGCATGGCATCTTGATAAACACGAGTATATTCATCACCCACCATGGCACTCATGGCGCCAAGATAGGCATGAGTCATTTCTACCACCACCGGATCATCGGTTAGCACGGCTTCGCCAGCTTGCTTGCTGCCATCAGGATCCGTCCATTGCATTTGATACACCTTACCTTCAATACCGGCCACGGTTTCTTTAGTGTTAGTGTCTTTAATGGAATCTATGCTGCCAAAGGGGTGGTCGCGGTCACCGCCTTTAGGCAGCATGCTTTTTACTAAACCGCCCATGGCGGACATATCCATGACTATGGGCTGACCATTATTTTGGCTTACGGAATAAGTTTTGCCATCGCGCATAATAAGATAGGTGCCACCACCAGCCTCACTGACGTCCATGCGCAGGGTCTTCGCATCGCGCCAAGTGAGGGTCATGGTAGAGGGACCCCTTGCTTGACCTTCCATTTGCATCGGCTGGTCTGTGGTGACCAGAGTGGCTTTGCCACCGGCCAATGCTAGTGTTGGCAATAATAAACTTAAGGCGGCCAGCGGTAAAAATTTCGCTTTCGACGTAAAAGTTATCAGAGTCTTCATCGTTATGTCCTTTTAACAATTCACCGGCCTACCAATATGGGCGCCGTGTCATTAGCTACTACTTTGCCTTTTAGAGTAGCGCTAAATTATTGATAACTCTATGTGGCTATTAAGCCATCTTGGCGGGTTGAGCGGTAAAGGGCAGGAGCGGTTAATGTTCGAGTGATAGCTCTGTTAAGAGACATTCACCGCTCACGGATTAACTTAGGTGACTTAATAAAGCCAACCGGTACGAAACGAAGCGCCTACTACTACAAATAATATTGACAATATCGTCACTGGTATAATGTGCCAAGCCATTAAGGTGAGTGATTTCTCACTTAAATGCGGGATGACTCTAAATCTGGCATGCAGAGCAAATGCCACAGTTAACGTTAGTAGCAATAATTTTGCTGCAATGCCGTGTGCTAATGGGTTGGCCATATTAAACCACTGTCCCACATCCGGCACTAAGCGATAAGCCAGCATTAAGCCGGTAATCACTTGTAAGGCAATGGCTGGCATCCCCACTTTTTCAAACGCCGACTCAAAATCTAACAAGCGCTGCACCGAGCGCTCTTTTAGCACCTTAGGTAACACCGTTAAACACAAAATGAGATGGCCGCCGGTCCAGATGGTGGCGCCTAATAAGTGAAGCAATAACAATAAGCCATGCATAGGCGTTCTACCCTGTGATGAGGAACCGCATTAAAAATGCGATACGGATAAGAGATAATCAGCTTACCCGTTTCTTATTTTAAGTGCCTGCTTTGTTATAAAAAGTCGCCTACTCTTTGATCTGTATCCAATTGAGAGGGGATAGCGATAGTTAAGTTACCGTTTTGTGCAAGCGCTGCGCCCAGTTAACAGTCTGTAGCCTGCTATTGAGCTCAATAATAAAGGCGTCATCGATGATGTTTATTACTGACCACTAAGTCGTTTACCAAAGGAGACGGCATAAGCGGGCGAGCGAAATAACAGCACAGGATCGTCGGTGGGCGCGATACCATCTACCATAACTAAGGGATCGAAGTTAATTTTTTCACAGGCCCCCTCTTCTTGTGACGTAGCGGCGTTAAGCGTGAGTGTGCCGACTGTCACTTCTTCACGATCGCTTGGCCAAAGCAAGGTGGAGTTAGTCTCGGGATCGCCGTCTTTCCCTAAGCTTAATATCATGTCCCAGCGCACTGGACCTTGTTCAAGGCGCGCAATTAATCTTTGTTCAAGAAAATTATCAGGTAACTGCTTAAGCTCTGCTTCAGTCAAGTCTTGTACGCCATCTTGTGGCTCAAAGCGCCAGCGTACTAAGGAGGTCTCGTCCTCATTATTAATAAATTTAAAGGTGTGTACGCCAAAATAGCGACTGTTAGCAAAGCTGGACGGAGGCAGGTAAGTGGTAAGGTAGTCAGCTAATGGCTGGCTATCGGGATGAGTCGCTTTAAATGCCTTTATCTTTTTAGGATCAGGCTGACCCGTAGTGGCATTAGGCGTTTTGGCGACTAGCTCATCAAAAAAAGTTTGTGGGGTCGCGGCGCCAGACATAGGAATGTTTAGCATCGCCATATGATGCAATTTATTTTCAGGTAAGTGGAATTGTAACGACATGCTACGCGCAGACTTAGCGGTATCGGGCGCATTAGGGGTGCCGCCGCCTAAGGAAAAACGGGCAATAACCGGTATTTTTTCTCCAGAAAAAAGCGCAGCGCGAGTATAAGGTTTAGCCGCGGCTAAGCCCACAAACTCACCCGTGGCACAACTGCCTTTAGTATGATTACGTCGCTCACCTTTATGCGCACCAAAGACACTTTCAAAGGCGCTAATCATCTGTGCAGGGGTAACAGACTGCTCGGCAGCCATTGCTAAGGGGGCACTGAGCAGCAACACAGTGCTCAGTATCACCGTCGGTGAATAAGTCATACTTTCTCCAATTGCGAGTGAAGGTGCTTAGCCAAAACGTCATTTAAGATAGCGAGGGTGTTAAGCGTTATAAAAGCGAATAGTGTTGCGACCCGCTTCTTTTGCCTGATACATCGCTTGGTCAGCCTGTTTTAAAAGATCGTCCATACTGGCGTGCTCGCCAAGAAATAGCACCACGCCTATGCTCGCCGTGCAACAGTACTCAACATACTTATGCGTTTGGTCTTGGTAATTAACGTTTAATTGGTAGCGCTTAGCGAGGCTCAGCCGTAGCTTTTCTGCCACTTGGTAGGCGTGTTGGCGAGCGGTGTTGGCCTCACTACTTAGCTCATTAATGACCACAATAAATTCATCCCCGCCAAAGCGGGCGACGGTATCTATTTCGCGTATGCCTGCTTTTAGTCTTTCACCTACCGTCACCAGTAGCAAATCCCCAGCGAGGTGACCATGAGAGTCATTAATAGGCTTAAAGTTATCTAAGTCTACGAACATAAGCGCGCCATAACAGTTTTTTCTCTTACTTAGCGCCAGCGCTTGGTTTATACGCTCATTTAGTAAGTGGCGATTTGGTAGTTGAGTCAGAGGACCGTAGAACGCCAGTTGGTGAATTTGTTCTTGCATCTGTTTGCGCTCGGTGATTTCACGAGAAGTACCGTAAAAACCAATCACCTTGCCTTGGGCATCAAGTTCGGGAGTATAAATAATTTCTCCCCATATCCAGCTGCCGTCTTTACATTTTAGCTTAGCTTCAAAGGATCTATCGGTTAATAACTCGCCTCTACGCTCTGCTTCTTCTCTTTCTATTTTAGCCGCTACTACAGCATTGACGCCTTGCTCATCGAGTAGCTCAAACACATGTTGTCCCAATACTTCTTTCGCTGGGTAACCACGGTGCTTTTCATCGGAAGGACTGATATAAGTGAAATGATATTTATCATCTAGCTTCCACACCGCATCGACCGAGCGCTCGGTCATAGTGCGAAAATGCTGCTCACTTTTGCGCAACGTATCGGTAATGCGTTTATGATCTGCAATCGCTTGCGCCAACTGCTCCTGACTTATTTTGAGTTGTTGGTTAGCACTAAAGAGTTGTTGAGTACGCTGAGCCAGCTGAGTTTCTAGCAGTTGATTAGGCAGTCTAAAGCGAGACAGCACGGACATACTGGCGTTGGCAATTTTCCAGCCTTTAGCTTCTTTATGAAAAACTAATACTAAATGAGCTAACTCTGGCGCATTAGTAGCGCTAGGTTCGGGCCGGTGAATAATAAGTGCAGCAAAAATAGTGGCTACCCTAGCAGAAAGCGACTGACTCATGCGCTCAGTTAACTCAATGCGCAGTGAAGATGACTGCTTAGCGAACGCGTGACGGCTGGCACTTAACCAATGGCTGATATCGGTGATCAGCCCATGCTCATCATCGACAAAGCCCGCGAAGTTCTCACTAAAGAGTGCTAAGTCTTGTTGCTCGCCCCTAGCATAGCTTCTTAATTAATTATCAAACAGCTGATTGAGCGCTTGCTGGTCGTTTAAGTCCATATAAAATTTCCTAATAGGCTCACCGGCCTAAATTGTCACGCCAATAGGTGAAGCTATTCAGTTACTTACATTAAAGCAGAGTTAAGGGTGCTTTAATGTTATTTAAATAATTATTGTTAGTTCGCGAAAGTAATTAACGACGTTATCGTTAGCTATACCAGCAGCGCTATTTGCCTAAACTGGCTGCTAAGCGAGCTATGGCTTGGCTACGCTCATAATCTGCCTTAGGTTTGCGACCATTTAAGCCTGACCACTCAGGGTAAGCGCGAGCGGTAATTAAAGGCTCAGCCAGCTCACCTTGGCGCCAGTGTTGCTCTTGAGGATTGTCCATTTGAATACGTTCTTGGGCGGCATGACCACGAAGCTCTAGGGCATGTAATAAACGTTGCTGGCGAATAGCGAGTAAACGCAGCGTAGCGTCGTTGACGGTAAGCTCGCGTTCGCCGCGCCATTTGCCTTTAATGCGCTCGCCGTAGCTGCGAAAGGTTTGTGTAAATCCGCCCACGGCAGCGCCGAGCATGGTGGCCGCCCCTAAACTTAGCCCGCCGGTAAGTAAGTCGATACCGGCACCGGTGGCTGCACCCGCGGCCATGCCGCCGCCAAGTTTTACGCCAAGCTGTTTCATGGTGGCGGGATTAAATAAGTCTTCGCCCCAGCGACCTTCTGCTAGTGGTAAGTCTTGAGCCTCGGCATCCTCTTTGCGAAAGGCATATAGCTTAAGTAGCGCTTCTACACACTGTTGTTCACGTTTTCGCACATCGTCGTGTAGCTCTTGAATTGAGGCGTCTAACTGCTGAGGCGCTACGCTGCGCCGAGTGGCACTCACCTCTACTAATAGTTCGGCAATTAAGCGCAAACCCGCTTGGCGGCGCACGGTTACTTGGGCAAGGTTATAATCCACTAAGCGCTGTAATCGAGAGCGCTGGCTATCTAGTACTAGGCTTAAGTTTTCATATAAACGCTGCTCACCATCAGCAGGCGGCGCCACGCTATCAAAGCGCACTATGGCATGCAGACCTAGGCGCGCTAATACTTCTCGCCAGTCTGCTTCACGCTGCTCGGGCGCATTGACAAAGTTCAGCACCGGCAAGAGCGGTTTGCCACACATGGCTAAAATCGCCAGCTCATCACGGTATTTAGCCAGTACGGGCTCTCTGGCATCGATGACATAAAAACCGGCATCGGATTTTAGGAGCTGGCGTAGCACTTTAGCTTCTTGCTCAAAACGCTGAGCTGCCTCACTGGTTTGTAAAAAGCGGCTGACTTGCTCTGGGCCATCCAAGCGCTCACCACTGGCAGGTAATTGCTCTATGTATTCATAAAGTGCCACCGCATCTTCAAAGCCAGGTGTGTCATACAATTCAATTAATGCTTCGCCATCCACTGAAAGCCGCGCGCCTTCCACATGCTGGGTGGTACTGGGCTTATGCGAGATAGCGCCAAAGCCCACGTCGCGAGTAAGGGTGCGCAGTAATGAGGTTTTACCCACATTGGTGTGGCCCACCACTGCCAAAGTTAAGGGGGAGTATGCTCAGTCATGACCAGGGTCCTCATATTCTTTATCTTGCTCCCCTTGGAGCCAGTCCCAAGGGGCAGTGCGGCTATGAGCTAGCTTGAGTTCATCTAACTTTTCTTGCCACACACTGAGTCGCTCATCAGGAGCGGCCACATCTAATAACCATACTTGAGTGGCAACGGCAGTACGTGAGAGCTCGGCAATTAAATGTAAGGTGCCGCGATCTGGCGAACGCTGTGGATTACAAACAATTAATAACCGAGCCGGCGGCTGAGTCGTCAGTTGCTCTAAAATATGGCGGCGTTGCTCGCGGCTATCAATAACGCCTGCATCGAGAATTTGTGTCTTGCCTACGCTTACTGTGGTGGCTAACTGCGACGGTGGCCAGCTGATGCTGTCTGCTAATTCAATCCCCACTAGCACGGCATTATGGCCCGAGCTGTATGCGCCGGCTTGGCTACTAGGCAGCGTTGTTGGCGCTTTATCTATCACCCCTAAGCGCTCGCTGCTAGGTTGTACTCGCTCATGTAAGGGCTGCCACACCGGATCCTCGGCACTAAATTCAAGCTGCTTAATGCCAGTGCGCCAGCGCCATTCGCATAATAAGCTGCATACTAACCGTGGCAGTACGCCATAAATGAATAACATACCCAATAACCAGCTGGCCCACACTTGCCGTGCTTGCTCATCGGTTAAAGCTTGCAGGCCGCTATTTTGGATGAGCTCTTGATTTGGCAAACCAAAACCGAGCCAAGCGCCGGGCTGGCCTAAGGTATTCACCAAAAAAATAAAGCTATCACTGGCCACTATGGTGGACTCCCACACAAAGCCGTAGCGGCGAGTGGCGAGCAGGGCAATTAAGCTCAGTAGGGCGGTGGTTAAGGTGAGCAGCCACCAGCCATTTAAGATGCGTCCTAAACTCCAGCGCAGCAGCTTATGGCGTTGTAATAACACTAATAGTGCGGGTGCTAACTGTACCGTCTTAGCATCACGAGCTAATTTATTACTGAGCCACAGCCAAGCATGGCTAAGGGGCGAGCTGGTTTGTTTAGTGAACAATAAACTACCGCACCAGGCTAAGAGGCTCAGCAGGTTTAAACCAATTAAGCCCGATAATGCCCAAAAGATATTAATGGCTTCTGCATTGCCGCTCAGGGCGGTGTTAGCGAGTACTACACCCGAGATAATGGCGCTAACCATTAAGAGCCAGAAGGCCAATTTAGCCCCTTGTAGCCAGTGCTGCAGTGCCGTTGTTAAACCATCGCGCTTCGCTAAAAATAAGCCGCGCACTTGCAAGCGTTCGGCAAGCGAACCTTTTATGGCCCGCGCCTTGCGACAGGCCTCATTATCTTCTAATAGGCCGGTGTGCTCTTCGCGCAGGCGCACCGCTTCGCAGAGCCAGAGGGTGTGTAGGCGTGAATTAGGGTCAACAGCAGAGTCAGTCACAAGCAATCCATGGTTTGCAGTCATAGCACTATTGTGCCTGAGAATACGCGATGAATAACAAAAATGGCGCTAAAGCGCCAACTTTCTACAGCGGCTACTTAAAATGCCGCCGCCAGATGGAGTAATTAAGTTAAGCGCTGTGCCTTGGCTAATAGCAGTTGAATGGCGCAGATGAAGTGCTTATGCTCGAGGCCGTTTACTATGGCTGTTTATGACGCTTAATCATGTTCAAAGGAATAATAATGACCATCCCCTCTAAGGTAGCAAAATTAGGCGCCCTCTTGGCGTTAGCGACACTACTGACTGCTTGTAATGGTGCGCCCTCCGATGCACAAGTGCGCCAAGCGCTAGAAGCCCAAATTCAACAAGACCTTAAGCAAGTGTCTGGGATCTCGGGTTTAGCCGGTCCTAAGTTTGAAGAGATGGCCGAGAGCATGATGCCTAAAATTGATAATATCTCGCCTCAAGGTTGTGAAGCCGCGGGCAACGATATTTATAACTGTACGGTAGAGTCCACCGTGACCGTAATGGGTGTGTCTAACACTAATATGCAAGAATTTAGTTTTAAGAAAAACCAAGCCGGTGAGTGGAAAGTCATTCGCTAACCGTGAGTAACAATAAGGCCAAGCAATGCTCGGCCTTATTTATTGGTGCTCGATGTTAATAGTCATTAACGCATAGTCCTGGCTTACTTACACAACTGAGTTCTGAAATAAATCTGGAAAAGTCTATTTAACGCGGCTTGGTAGTCTTTTCCAGAAAAGCTGGCGAACACCACTGCTTTTCCTAAAAAAGTAATCCTGAGTATACCACTTTCCAGAGTTTTCATCCATTTTGTCGTAAGTCTAGTTGAACTATGCCCTCAAATATTTTGACGAATTTTTCGACTGTAACTTGATAAATCTTACTATTTGCTTTTGGGTTGGTCCTGAACGGCTTAATAAGATAATTTACTAATGAAGAGCATTTAGCTAGATGTAGTGGTCAAGTAAAAGTGGCCACCGATTTATAGTTAATCCAGTAATCTACTTCAGCCTGATTTGGACTGATACCACCATTGTGCTGATGGGGTCTCAATTGACTGTAATAACCGATTAAATATTTCACGATGTGATGCTGTGCTTCAGATAATGACTGATAGCCATAAGTCGGCACCCATTCAACTTTTAAGCTTCTAAAGAAACGCTCCATGGGAGCATTGTCCCAGCAGTTTCCACGTCGACTCATGCTCGGTTTTATTTGGCACTGCCACAACGTCTGCCGAAACTGTCGGCTTGTGTAATGACAGCCCTGATCACTATGAAACATCACACCTTTAGGCCGCCCCCGACTTTCATAAGCCATTTTCAATGCGCTACTGGTCAGCTTGCTATCCGGCGAGAGCGATATCGCCCAGCCAATAGGTTTACGAGCAAATAGGTCCAGCACCACGGCTAAATAAGCCCAGCGATTGCCCGACCAGATATAAGTCACGTCACCGCACCAGACACCATTAGGAACTTCAACATTAAACTGCCGAGCTAGCTCATTAGGGGTTTCAACATGTTCATTGCTCGCTTTCTTATATCTGTGCTCCCGGATCTGACAACTCACCAACCCGAGCTTTTTCATCAGACGACCTGCGCGATAGCGGCTTAAGGGAACAGCTTGGGTCGTGGCCATTTGGGCAATACTTCGTGCGCCTGCCGACTTTCCGCTTTCCCGAAACAGTTCTTTAACCTTCGCTATTTCTTCAATATGTTTGGCGCATACTGGCTTTTGTGAACGTTGTTGCCAATATTTAAAGCTGCTGCGATGGACACCAAACACTTGGCATAGTTTGCTGACTGGATAGCTCGTCTTGAGTTTCTCAATTAGCGAGAACTGTTCAGGGAGTCGGACATCAAGAGAGCGGTAGCCTTTTTTAGGATGTCTTTCTCCATCTCAATTTCACGAATACGCTTTTCCAGTTCACGAATTCTGAGTTGATCGGGCGTCATGGGTGTGGCTTTTGATGTCTCACCGTTGCGCTCTTTGCGCAGCTGGCGAGCCCATGTATCCATCGTTGAATAGCCGACACTCATCGCCTCAGCCGCCTGACGAACCGTATAGTTCTGGTCGATCACTAACTGTGCCGCTTCGAGTCGGAATTCAGGAGTAAAATTACGTTTTGGTCTTGTTGTCATAGTGTCACCTAGTAGCTTCTTGGTGCATGATAGCACCTCTAATTAGGTGGCCAAATTCACTATGCCACTACATAGTCCTGGCTTACTTACACAACTGAGTTCTGAAATAAATCTGGAAAAGTCTATTTAACGCGGCTTGGTAGTCTTTTCCAGAAAAGCTGGCGAACACCACTGCTTTTCCTAAAAAAGTAATCCTGAGTATACCACTTTCCAGAGTTTTCATCCATTTTGTCGTAAGTCTAGTTGAACTATGCCCTCAAATATTTTGACGAATTTTTCGACTGTAACTTGATAAATCTTACTATTTGCTTTTGGGTTGGTCCTGAACGGCTTAATAAGATAATTTACTAATGAAGAGCATTTAGCTAGATTATTTGTGTATAGAAAGCAATATTTGGAATAAAGGTCTTTAACTTTCCATAAAAGTCTTTTCTTAATATTAAATCACAACCTTCTAGCCTTGAAATATTGGAGTCTAAGCCAACAAAGGAAGCCCCTTTTCCGATTAAACTTTCTCTCCAGCATCGATATATCAAAACTGCTTCACCATTTTCATTTAGGGCTCTAAGTCCGTTATCATAACAATCTAGAATCAGGCCTAACATACTCAGCAGTTCACCATTCATCCAAATAACTTGCGCAGCCTCTAAACTATTGTCATTAATACAAAACCCTTGGATAGCAGGGGTTCCGTAACAGTATTCATCTTTCCAAATATCTTGAGTATGCGGAAAAATTTTCAGGGGGTTCATTTTAATTTTCATAGGTAGACAACCTTCACATACTATTGTGTGATTGCCTTTAGTGTTGCGGCCATAATCCTTAACTTCAAATTGGCGCTCAAATCTAGCAATGACAACAAAGTCGTCTAATTCATCAGGAGCCCTAAATCCAGTTGATTTATCAATCGGTTTTACTAAGTTGGGTCTACTAATTAGAGAGTTAGATGTTGCAATCATTGTTTTAACATCTATTTTTCCGTCACCTTCAGAAATGACCGATTCCCTATAGTGTTGATATAAAAATTCATTTACATGCTTAAAAACTAAATCATAGATATAGGTGTTCGGAGAAAGCATACCGCAGGAACTATTAACAAAGTTATCAAATTCATCTTTATTAAAATCCTGCATTATTGCTTTATTTACGTCATTCTTATCAATTCCTAAGTCCCCTAAATATCTGATGAATTTGGAGTTGTTGATTAAGTTTATGATGTTGCTATTCATTACTTAGCTCGCAAAAAATACTCTCGACTACATTATGTATGTACAAATTTTGCACCCCTATGAGTTTTCCAATAGATGGCTTTATCTCTAGCAATAATGGTTTAAGCTGCTCGATTTCAATCGATATAAGCTCAAGGATTGAAGCGATAGTTGAGTGATGGAACAGATGAAAGTTATTGAAAAACCAATTAAGAGGTTTAATTAAAAGGTTAGTGTAATTCTTCACCAAGTAACTTAGCGCACAAATAATCTCTCGTTGAACTAATGAATCTAGGTTGTTTGCTTTACTAAGGAGTAATGTAATTGCTCTTTCATCATCATTCATTTCAGATATTTCAATGTAATTTAAACTTTCCCATTCAAATTCATTTTCGTCTGGTAGTCTACTTTTGATGAAATCAAAACCTGTTTCATACATTGATAAAATAGTCTGTTCATCAAAACCCACGTATTCGAACGCAATAATTAGGTTAGCCGTTGTCTTAGATGAATAATCCATGTTTTTGGAAAAAGTATATAGAGCTGATGCTAAACAGTTTTGCGTAATATCTCTATCAATCATAACAGCTTGGAGTAATGATTCCCTGTCGACAAAACTAGAAAACCACCCGTCTTTTGAGTAGACGAAATTGTTGACCAATAGAAAAACTTTATCTCTATCTGAGATGGTGATTCCTTGAATCAACATCCGCAGATTTGTAAAATATTCTTGTCCTCTTGGGAATCTTTTTCGGATAAGTGGCAGAAGTATTTCATTTGCCAATTCTGTATTGTTTTCCTCTTTAAAGAAGAAATATAAGTAATTGAGATTGTCGTTCCCCAAGACTTCTTGAGAAACTAAATAATCGACAAGGTCCGGTGTCAATTTGCTCCTTAAGCTATCTTCTTTACATAACTTCGTAGTCAGTTTTATGGATAACTTTTCATTGCCAAATGAGCGGTGAACTCCAGTGCTTTTTTCTTTACTTTCCTCTAAATGTAAGTTAAGTCCTAATTTGTGAGCAATATTATTGTATTTGTGAACAGTTTTTTGACTCAATGTGTCATAAGAATCATTCCAGTCTCTTGCGGATAGATTAACCATAGATGCCTTGGCTAACTTATCGTCGTTCTTTTCTAAACGCTCAATTACCTCCAGAAAATCATTGAGATATGTATCTTTAATGTTTGTTGGAGATAATTTATAGAGAAAATTTAAAATACTGGGCTCGACGTTATCGCTATGTTGCAATAGATCCACAAACATAAAATCTAATTTCCAAAAATATCCATTGGTCAACATTTGATTGATTAAATATTTCGTAGCTTGTTCGAAATCAATTTTTATGAATACTTCAAACCATTCTATAGTTAACCATCTGGTATCTTTGCCATCTTCAGTATGTTTCATCACCGCATCAGTGAGGTATTTAAGCTTTTTAGTGTATTCTTTAGCAAAACTAGGATTTATGTTGTTTATCGAAGGGAGTGGCTCAATTACTTCAGCTAAATTTCTGTCTTTTCGAGAAGTGTAACTAGTCGTTAAGTGAATCGCTTTTTTCAACTCTAACTTGGCTTTTTCTATATCTCCTACTTTTGCATAGTAAATTGCTTTTTTGAATGAATGCTGTGAGTGTTCATAGTAATCACAGTCTTCTTCATCGAAGCTATCATAAGCCTTTATTACGAAGTTGATATTATTTTCATTGAGGAATCGATTCTCTATCGTTGGGAGAATAGGAAATACAATTTTTCTTCTGATATCAAATATCGTCTTCCATGCCAATTGTGAGTTGATATGCACCAATGCTTGCTCAAAGCTTCTATCAATCAAGCCTCGGTTATCAAAGAGAAAACTAGAATACCTAGCTCTAGGAAAGTTAATCATGTCATCTGCTAATAACGCGAAGCTTTGAATTATGCCTTCTTCTAATGAGGAGCCATTGCAGGTCTTGCCTATGATAAGATTCCGTATAAAAAACTTTATCCAACTGTGAACGATGAAATCAGAAGTAATGGTTTTTTCGAAGCAGATCAAACTATTTAAATCGTTATCTGAATACAATTCTAATTGGCTACAAAACCTATCTAGTTCGTCGTTATCTACATTTTCGCTGATGAGTGGTAAAGATAAGAGCTCCAGAGTCACATTAGTCTCTACCCTTATTGGTATTCTTGCAGAACAACTCTCTCTTTCGAAAAGGTTATTGATGATAAGTCCCGTTGACTCTTTTTCAATGTCGGTAAGTTTGCTATGTAGATAAATTAAAAAGTCACTGCCTTTTAGTCTGAATATCTCATCTAAAAAAATTCTAAGATAGGTTTTATCTTCGTGATATATGACTTTTTTTAGAAACGCTAGAAAATCATCATTCTTTTGGTTTAAAAAGCTAATGTAGTATTTGAAGTCATCTTGCTTTACTTTCCCTAAAAATAGCCCATTTACATCCTCCCATTTGGGAGAATAGCCCTGCTTTTCTAATATTCTAAATGCTTGCGCTGTAACAGAATCGCTATGGTTCTTTTCGCCATTAAAATATAAAAGTGCATTTGCTTTTTCTACTCCATAGATCAAACAAATAGCCTCAAAATATAGTTCAAAATTATCTAAAAACTGACTGTGATGCTCTTCTGAACTAGTTGTATTAATAGCCCTATTCAGTTCACTGGCATAAATGAATAGAGACCAGTTTTGTGTTTTTTTAGCGACGCTTAGAAAGCTTTCGTAGTTTCTTCGAATCAATGCTTCTGGGTGAGCATAATACAAGCTATTTGGTAGGAACTTGTTTGATGCATAGCTACTAATATCCTCATACTTCTTTGTCCGCATTAGGTAACTAAATAAATAACGGTAAGATTTGTCACTTTCAAAAAAGCAGTCACGATTTAGCCAGTTTATAATGAATTCATTCATGGTATCTAGAGCTTCGATATCAGCCAACTTTTCCATGTTAAATCGCCTGAAACTATCATGGTAAAGCCTTATTCCACCTCTAGCTGTATTTTCAGAAATGACAGGAGACAGTACTTTCATACTAGAATTGAAATGGTGCTTCACCGGAATTATCTCTTGAAGCTCTTTTCTGGTTACAGAAAAGTCGAGGCAAGATAAGATCTCCGCTGTTGTGTTATTTTCAATTTTATTTGTTAAGTATTCGTAGTATCTCTTTAGATTGAAATCATAAGGGGGAGGGAATGTATGAGATCATTACTTACTACTTTGCTATTTTCTAGTGTTAACAATATATAAGTTAAATAAAGTGGATTGCCCTCACTCTTTTCATGAATTAACGTGATGAGATCTTCATCATTGCAATCTACTTGTGTTATTCCATGTTTTATTACCAACTCTTTAGTATCCTGAATATTCCAGGCTGGCAATTGGTGTTCTCTATAACTGAAATCATTTTTAAGGAAATTTAACTCATCAACTGGCTGAGAACCTAATATTATTGTTACGTTATCAGGAGTGTTTATCTGAGATATATTTTCTAGGATTTGGGTTTTTTCTTTAGATAAGCTAATAGATGAACTTAAAACCCTATTAATATGGTCTAAGCCATCAACTATTATTACTAGCGGCTCTTCTATATTTTGCAGAAGCAGGTTTAATTCATCTAGGTTAGCCGCAAAAATCTGATTTTTTACTTTAGTGAGCATTGGAAATGCTTTTTCTATACCACTTATTATATTTCCAAAAAATGTGTTAGAACTGACTCTTTTCTCTATAAATTCATCTTCAGTACTTGTGAAGCAATAATGGCGAAGAACAGTTGTTTTATTACGTTCTAAATAATCTATTAAATTGGTTAGAAACCATGACTTACCAGATCCTGGCTCACCTGACAATATTACTTTCTTGCTACTCACAGCAAAATTATAGAATGAACTATATTTACAATCTGACTTAACGTTTTTACTCTGATCGATTTCAAACTTTTGCTGAAGTTCTCCAAAATCAGTTTTAATGCGTAGATCTTTTAATACATCTGAAGTTGTTACAACAGCAGAACTCGTTCTATAATTTCCAACCTGTTTAACAAGTCTTACTAAAAAATCAATGATGTTAACATCATCGTTTGGATATTGCCCAACCCCTAGTCGCGCGGCTTGCGAGATTAAAATTTCTTCTAGTTCATTAGGGGAGTTAAATTGTAAACTGGCTTTTGGAAGGCTAACTTCAATTAAGAGGCATTCACAGAAGGTTTGGAACTCATCTCTATCAATATTATTTTCTTTTACATATTGTTTTAGGCTATCCCAACGGTTGAAATTCTCAGGTTCAATTTCCCAAAGTTTGTTTATGTCAATTTTAAAGACTTTAGTTGAAAATGAGTCGAACGACGATAGATTTGAAGGCTGAAGGTTTAATACCTTTAGAAGGTTTTCTTCAGCAGGCTCATCCCAAGCTAAACATAACCTAAATTCAGAATGAGTAGTGTTAAGAGCTTTCCATGATTCATATAGCTTATGTAACGCTATCTTATAGTGGCTATCGGCAGAAAGGTAATCTTTGGTTAGCCTGACAGATGTCTGTTCATTACTATATTTTATTTGCTTACGTTGTATTTTATCCCCGTTAGTTATTACTAAGTCATCGAATCTATCCGGGGTATCACCTTTCGTATGCTTCTTGTCTATAGAGAATATGCTTTCTCGATTGCCGTTGAGTATCTCTTCTAGTATGAAATAGCTAGATATCAGATCTTGGTAATCATATCCTTCATGCGCATTATTTAAGCTCAAACTGTTCCTCACCTTGGAATTAGTATAGGATTTAAACCTCTTCGCAAAACTCTTTCGCTGTAATATTTTTAAGATCGTCAGCGTATTTAATCATTTGCAGATGCGCCTCAGCCATACAATGGTTGCGGGGAGCTCGAACCAGAGCCTGGCGAATTGCCAGAAATTTATGCTCTTTCATCTGTACTTCTTAGCCTCTTGTCGCACTGTTAGCAAAATTAGCTAATTTTGAAAATGGTTTGGCTCACCCTTGGTAATTTTCACATGTGAAAGTGCAAGCGTCAAAGCCTAAAACCGTGATGTGAGCCGTCAGATAGGTCAACATGAAGGTGGAGCTTTCCTCCGCCTGATTCAACAATTTGTTTCAACTGGTGTAGGCCATCGACCGTACAGCTATCAATTTGGAAACCTGCATCAGCACCGATATGTAGTGGTCAAGTAAAAGTGGCCACCGATTTATAGTTAATCCAGTAATCTACTTCAGCCTGATTTGGACTGATACCACCATTGTGCTGATGGGGTCTCAATTGACTGTAATAACCGATTAAATATTTCACGATGTGATGCTGTGCTTCAGATAATGACTGATAGCCATAAGTCGGCACCCATTCAACTTTTAAGCTTCTAAAGAAACGCTCCATGGGAGCATTGTCCCAGCAGTTTCCACGTCGACTCATGCTCGGTTTTATTTGGCACTGCCACAACGTCTGCCGAAACTGTCGGCTTGTGTAATGACAGCCCTGATCACTATGAAACATCACACCTTTAGGCCGCCCCCGACTTTCATAAGCCATTTTCAATGCGCTACTGGTCAGCTTGCTATCCGGCGAGAGCGATATCGCCCAGCCAATAGGTTTACGAGCAAATAGGTCCAGCACCACGGCTAAATAAGCCCAGCGATTGCCCGACCAGATATAAGTCACGTCACCGCACCAGACACCATTAGGAACTTCAACATTAAACTGCCGAGCTAGCTCATTAGGGGTTTCAACATGTTCATTGCTCGCTTTCTTATATCTGTGCTCCCGGATCTGACAACTCACCAACCCGAGCTTTTTCATCAGACGACCTGCGCGATAGCGGCTTAAGGGAACAGCTTGGGTCGTGGCCATTTGGGCAATACTTCGTGCGCCTGCCGACTTTCCGCTTTCCCGAAACAGTTCTTTAACCTTCGCTATTTCTTCAATATGTTTGGCGCATACTGGCTTTTGTGAACGTTGTTGCCAATATTTAAAGCTGCTGCGATGGACACCAAACACTTGGCATAGTTTGCTGACTGGATAGCTCGTCTTGAGTTTCTCAATTAGCGAGAACTGTTCAGGGAGTCGGACATCAAGAGAGCGGTAGCCTTTTTTAGGATGTCTTTCTCCATCTCAATTTCACGAATACGCTTTTCCAGTTCACGAATTCTGAGTTGATCGGGCGTCATGGGTGTGGCTTTTGATGTCTCACCGTTGCGCTCTTTGCGCAGCTGGCGAGCCCATGTATCCATCGTTGAATAGCCGACACTCATCGCCTCAGCCGCCTGACGAACCGTATAGTTCTGGTCGATCACTAACTGTGCCGCTTCGAGTCGGAATTCAGGAGTAAAATTACGTTTTGGTCTTGTTGTCATAGTGTCACCTAGTAGCTTCTTGATGCATGATAGCACCTCTAATTAGGTGGCCAAATTCACTATGCCACTACAATCGCTGGGCTGTGGTCAGGGCGTCGAGTTTTTCCTTTGAGACATGAACAGAGTGGGATTTTTTTATGTCATTGATGCCTTTGTGTAACTCAATTCTGCTAAGAAGTTTGTCAAGTCGGCACATTCGTCGCTCACTAATGGCATAAGTTTTCAAATCTGATAAAAGGCGGCTTGTTATCTCAATAGTTCGAGTTTTATTGTATTTTGTAGGTACACCATTACTTGGTCCTATTGTTAGCTCGAAATGAGTTATAGAACCTGAGCGTTGAACCGATTGTTCTAGTGCGGCCAAAGTCAATCCTGACGCTTCTTGAATACGTAAGCCGGATTGAGCTGCGAGCAAACAGATCAGCCTAAATTCGCAAGGCACATTACGTAAATGTAGAGCTAAATGAGTGAGTGCAATTTGAGTTAAGGGCTTTAGCCCCCGAATATTCTTACTGGTTGCATCCCTCGGCGTTCTGATGCGCAAGTCTGTAGTTTGAACCAGAAATTTAGGCATCATATGAGCCAGCATGTCGCTTCTCTGTATTCTTACAAATTCGATTTCGAAGGGTTTGTGTTTCTCGTTGATGTGGTAATAACGTTCATGTGCTGCCCATAAATAAAACTGGACGACATGTGTCATATACGTGTTGGCAGTTGAGTATGCGAGCTCACCAGCTTTAACACTCTTGAGAAGTTTGTCATTTCTATATCGATATGTCGGCTTTAAACCTTTTGCTAAGGGGAGAACGTCCCAGGTTAACTTTTCTGATTCTAGGAAATTCCAATAATGCAAAAGCGCTCTTGCGTAGGAACTTAGATTTTCAAGCCGTTTGTTCGCTTTAAGATGAATGAACCAGTGGTTTACTGGTGCGACATATCCCCAGTTTTGGTCATAAATAGTAGGCAATGACCCTAGATTTCGGCCATTCAGAAACTCTATAGGGTCTGTTTCGGTGATGATTTCACCACCTATATGTACATCGTCTGATTTGATCAAGTAAGCCACAGGGTGAACTTTGTAATAACCGTTGGTTCATCCAGTATCTGCTACTGCTATCGAGATCCTAAGGCCTGTAATGTACTAATTTGGGCAGCTTGAGCGCTTGCGGTGATTAGATAACGCTGTTAGAACTTTCACATGTGAAAGTTTTTGGGGATATTTGTAGGAAAAAGATATAGGTTCACACTAGCAGTGGACATCCTATCTGAGTCTGGCCACAGCTGAGTATTAAATTATCATTCTAGCTGTAGCTCAGGTTGAGACGAAAGATAGCTAGGAACAGGGGCACTTTTTATTCTGTTCGGATTAGAAATGTAAGACATATTTGGTTCTACTCTTTCTTAAACGAATTTAAAAAATTATCTTAACTAGTTTTCATAGTATAGGGCACCGACTGTACGGCCTGGTCAAACTAGTCCTATTCATCCTCGGCGCAAAAAGAGCCATAACCGGGCGTTATCAAGTCCAATGGGCAGCTATCGAGTGAATAGCACTTTTTCCTGTTCTCGCACAGGAATGGTCTGCAATGGCAGCAAGTCCATGACGTCACAGAACAACGCTCTGTGCTTCCAATCGTCTCTATCACCAATCACGTAGAAGCGCCGTTTGGCTCGTGTTGCCGCCACGTTCAAGAGATTCGGCTCCGAGACCGCCCAGTTACGGGCTCCTGAGCCCTCAGTATTGCCACCCAGCACCATGATGACGATGGATGCTTCCTTACCCTGCATGGTATGGATCGTGCCAGACACCATCTTGTCACGGAGCATGCGCTTGAGATTTTCTTGGACGGCTTTAAAGGGCGTGATGACCGAAATATCTTTAGCCTCCACGCCATCCTGATACAGTAGTGCAAGCAGTTCCTGAAGAGCTTTGCCATCAGCAGGTACCCAGTTGCCTTGTGACTTCCCGCTGGCTTGAATCCATCCTGTCGGGAGACTGGCTGGCGTTTCTTTATCATGCCGCGGTGCAAGCGTTCCATACACCATTGCTCCGTCATAGGCAATGCGGTTAGCCAGAGCGTGCATAGGTTTGTCGCAGCGGCGGTGCACGACCAGAGGCAAACCTACCCAGGTCTTGCCGTCAGTAGGTCCCGCCATGCGTCCCCAACTGGTGGCTTCATCGGCGAGCGTCTGTGCGGATTGTCGATTGGGGAGCCAATGGGTATCGACCTGGTAGCGCGTGCGCATGTGTTCGAGCACGGCGTCGGAGACGGTGACGATCGGCTTGAGTTGCAGAGGATCGCCCACCATCAATGCACGCCGGGAGCGCCATAATGCGCCGACCGCTGCCTGGGGTGCGGCCTGGCCTGCCTCGTCCACCAGCAGCCAACCAATCTCGCCGGCCCCCAACGAGCCGAATGAGCGCGCAAACGATGCGAAGGTGCTACTTAATACCGGCACGACCATGAACAGCGACGCCCAGGCCGAACGAATGGCGTCACGCGAAAAGCCTTGGTAGCGGGTGCCTGTCAACATTCCATTGATGAGGAACAGATTGGAGCGCATTCGGGATGCTTCCAACTCAAAGAACACACGATGAAGTTTGAGTGCCTGAATGAAGACACGAGCGCGAGCTTGGCGCCAGCCATCAATACACCAAGGCTCGGCTAGTTCGATGGCATCGCCGCGACCGATAGCGCCATTTTGTAGCCAGGCAAGCAGGTGATCGGCTTGGCCGTCCCTTGCCACGTTGATAGCATCTTGAGTGTGCGCTTGGAATTGATCACGCAAGCACTGAAGCTCACGTCGAGTATTGGCGGTCTGCTTTTCTAGACTCTCCCGCGAGGCATCCAACTGCTTGGTGAGGCGTACTATCCGGCTGAAGTCGGCTTTTGCCAAGTCGTGCTGGCCTTCGAGCCGTTTCCGCTTGGCATCCCAGTCTCGCTGCACACCCCATAAACTGAAAATTTTTGCCCAAAATCCCGGCTTGCGCGCTTGATGTTCTTCAAGTGCATCCAAGCAGTGCTTGAGCGTCAGGCTGGCAGGGCGGCTCTCTTCGGCATCCAGGCGATAGAGTTGATTGACCGCATCTTCTAGCTTCTTTTCGAGAGCGCGTAGCGCTTCAGATTGATCCTCGACCTGCTTTATTGTCTTGCAGCGGGCTTGGATCAGCTCGCGGATGCGATTGGTAGCGGCATGCGCCTTGCGCACCTCTGTTTTGGCGGCCTCGTACTCGGCGATGGCTTGCTGCCACAAATCTTGGCGTTGTTCCGGAGAGCGTGCCTTGTTGACCTCTGCGCATGCATTGAGCCATCCGAGAAAGCCTTTCGGTCCATCTTCCTGTTCTGCCGGTGCGCCTGCGTGGTCTTCGTTTGTACCAGGATTTTCTTCCTCCGTGGAGGGCGTAGAAAACATGACGTTCAAAGTGTCGCCAAATTCATCGTCTAACTCAGCTTCATCTTCGGCTTCTGAGTCCGCCTTGTTGTCGCTGCCGAACGGGCGCTGACCATAGAAGTAGCGCTCCACGAACTTGGTTCGCCTCGCCTTGCTGCCCAACGCACCTGAAATCAATCCCCACGCAGGTTTCCCACTCACCAGTTCGCCCAGCTCGGCAAAATACTCCGCCTCGGGCAGCCAGCTCTCGTCGATCTTGTCGCGCTGGGGTAATTCGAGCGTGACGTTTTCCACAGCGCCATTATTGGACGACGCCACGACGATCTCGAAACCATACAGTGCTGGATTGAGTTTGAAGCAAGCCTGTTGCTTGCCGCCGTCGTTGGCCGCTTCGCGCCCGTTACTGACGAACCCATCGGAGGCGCGGCGTAGCTTGGAGAGCGCATCTGCCCGGCCGGTCACAATGGCGGCAATCAAGTCGCGCAGCAGTGTCGTTTTGCCTGTGCCAGGGGGGCCGTTGATACCTAACAGCCCTTGGGCATTGCCAAGTGTGGCTAGGATCGTATTGACGGCTAGTTGTTGGGAATGTACCAGTCCCAAATGCCGCTCCGAAGGCCAGCAGCTCATAGCATAGGCGTCGGGCATCAGGCGATCGATCAGCGACAGCGATGCGCCGTCATCGTCTACATGCAGACGATGACGAGTATCGTGTTGGCGTAGATAGTGATCCAGCGGTTCGCTTTTCCGGTCGTTACCGATGCTGTTGGCGACGGCAGCAAGATCGTCGAGCAGGAAGCTATTGAGCGGGTCGTCTTCCGATTCAGGCTTATTGGGATTGACGGGCTGAGAGCGGAAACGAAATACCTGGCCATCAGTGTCGCCAAAGAAACCCGCTAGGCCGAGGTATTGGAGAATCCAGCGGGTCAGCTCACGCAGCGCGTCGCCGGATACCTGCCCCTCGAACAGCACCTTTGCCTTATCGCCGATAGCCCTTTGATCATCCTCGAAACCACAGGTCCAATCCTGCCCCGCCAACACACGCCCCAGAAACCATGCCTCACTGGATAGAACGAAACTGTCATCGACCAACTGGCCCGCCATGGTGAATTTCGCAGCGAAAAGTGCTGATTCTCGATACTGCGGTTCTCGATAGCCCTGGTCAGCGCCATAAACCTCCTTGAGCTGTTCAGCAACACGCCGACTGTCATAGATATGGGCAAAGAGCGTGTGGCTCCAGACGCGCCGCTTGGGCAAATGCTGCCTTGAAACAATACTGGCTGCCGACCATGGCGGGATAGTTTGCCCAATAGGTGTGTCGTGAATGAACGCACCGTAGGGGCTGCTGCGCTTCTTCAACTTGGGGGCGGATTGCGGCTGCAGTAACTCAATGGCATGCCAATAACGGACAATGTTCTCTTGCTTAGTCAAAACTCTTCCCTTGCGATAGCCAATCTTGTTCTTTCCTTCTTCTTACTGTTGGTATGGCCCAACGCATTTCACACATAGTTCCGTCTTCTCGGTGCCCAGTGCCCCTCACGTGATGGCATGCCGTCGTGATTACGGGGGGGCTAGCTCATCATGGCTGGTTGGACGTTGAATAACCGTGTGTCACCCTCAGCGTTGGCAGCTTGTTGTCCATTATGTCACAAAGGCAAAGCCACAAACACACAGCTTGGTCTTGCCATGGAGCGTCCAAGCCACGCTTCAAGGGGGTCAGCTCCACACTCTGGCCCTGAATCTCAAGGTCAAACTCGTTCCCAACGACAAGGGCAACAACGAAAGCGCCCCTGACTTCCGCGTGCAGGCGGCAAGCTACGACATTGGTGCTGCCTGGAAGAAAATTAGCGAAGCCGGACGGGAGTATCTGTCCGTGACCATCGACGACCTTTCGTTTCCAGGAGGACTACCTGCTCGTTACTGATCCAGCGTCTACTTGTTAACTCATTTTGGGGCATAAACGTTTTAGGAAAGGCAGTGTATCGATGAGTCAATAAAGGCCAGAGAACGAGGCTCTGGCCTATTAGTTTTTCTACAGTACGAACGTGTGTAGGTGGGTTTTCTACATTAACCCCTCATAGTCACAAACTCTTCCGCGCCCGTGGGATGAATGGCCACGCAGGCATCAAAATCTGCTTTAGTGGCGCCCATTTTCACGGCGACTGCGAAGCCTTGCAAGATTTCATCCATGCCAAAACCAATGCCGTGTACGCCTACTACTTTTTCATCTTTACCCACACACACTAGCTTCATTTTGCAAGGCTGGCGGTGGGCTGTTACTGCGGTATACATAGAGGTAAAAGTAGAGGTATAGACTTTCACTTGCTCATCGCCATGTTGCTCTTTAGCTTGGGGCTCGGTGAGGCCTAAGGTGCCAATAGGCGGGTGACTAAATACCACTGTCGGTACCATGTCATAATCCATTTGGGCGTTAGTTTGGCCGTTGAATAAGCGCTCTGATAACAAACGGCCCGCTTTCACTGCCACTGGCGTTAGCTCAACATAGCCAATGTTATCGCCAAGAGCATAAACACCCTTAGCGCTGGTGTTTTGGTATTTATCAACTTTGATGTAGCCCCTCGCATCTGTTTCAACGCCGGCGGCTTCTAGGTTGAGTTGGTCCGTTAATGGACGACGGCCAATAGCCCAAATTAAGCAATCGACGGTCACTTGCTTTGCGTTTTCTAAATGCAGCGTTAAGCTGCCATCGCTATTTTTTTCAACGCTTTTAGGAACCGACTCGGTGTGTAATGTTGGCCCTTCGCTGTTCATGGCCTCTACTAGGGTTTCAACTAAAAGGGGATCAAATTCGCGAAGAGGGGATTGCTTGCGCACTAATAAATGCGTTTCAGAGCCCAGTGCATTCATCACTCCTGCCAGCTCTACAGCAATATAACCGGCACCCACTACCGCTACACGCTTAGGTTGTTCGGTGAGTGCAAAAAAGCCGTCGGAGTCGATGCCATATTCAGCTCCAGGGATCTGTGGAATAACCGGCTCGCCGCCAGTGGCAATAGCAATATGGTCGGCGGTATATTCTTCGCCGTTCACTACTAGGGTATTGGCATCTTTAAAGCGGGCAAAGCCCTTAATCACGGTTATTTTATTATTACCTAGCACCCGATCATAAGAGTCATGAATTCGACCAATATAGGCTTGGCGGCTTTCAATTAACTTGCTCCAGCTGTGGCCTTTTAGATCCACGTCAAAGCCATAATCTTTAGCATATAACTTAATGGCATCGGCCACTTGTGCCCCATACCACATCACCTTTTTAGGCACGCAACCTACGTTGACACAAGTGCCACCTAAGTCTTTGGCTTCAATTAAGGCGACTTTTTTACCGTGCATAGCAGCGCGGTTTGCTGAGGCAATCCCGCCACTGCCGCCGCCGATGGCGATGTAATCAAAATGCTGTGCCATGTATACGCTCCTAATGAGAAGATAAGAAATTCTAAGGCCAAAGTGATACCTAGCCTAAGCCATCAACGATTGTACACCAAGACTTGATGAATAAACTGCTCACTATCTAGGCGTTATTGCCGAAAATTGACCCTTATCGCCAGTAAAAGCTTGAACATTGCTCTTGAGAGCACCATGTTAGAGGTATTCCTCGATTGCGATTGAGCAAGTCGAAGGCCAAAACATCCAGAGGTACCCAAATGACTAATCCATTACTGACCATGGACGGCTTGCCGCCGTTTAGTCAGATTAAGCCAGAGCATATTAAGCCGGCGCTCGAGCATGCTATTAATGATTGTAAAAAACGCGTGGAGCTGGTGTTAGGCCGTGACGATGATGAAAACTTTACGTGGGACAACTTGGTTGCGCCATTAGAAGAAGTAGGAGATCGGCTATCGCGTATTTGGTCGCCGGCCAGTCATTTAAACAGTGTGCTCAATAGCGAAGAATTACGCTTAGCTTATGAAGAGTGCCTACCGCTACTTTCTGAATACAGCACTTGGATGGGGCAACATCAGGGCTTGTTCGATGCTTATCAAAGCCTCGCTAAGCGCGATAACTTTAAAAAGTTGAGCCTAGCTCAGCAAAAAGAAGTCAATAACACGCTGCGTGATTTTCGCTTATCGGGCATCGCTCTCGAGGCGGGTCAAAAACAGCGCTTTGGTGAAATTAAATCTCGTCTGTCTGATTTAGGCTCGCAGTTTTCTAACCAAGTACTAGATGCTACTCAAGCGTGGATTAAACACATTACCGATGATGCTCAGTTGGCTGGTTTGCCCGACTCTGCCAAAGCCGCCGCTCAAGCCCAAGCTCAAGCGCGCGAATTAGAGGGCTGGGTGTTTACACTTGATATTCCCTCTTATTTACCGGTGATGATGTATGCCGATGATGCAGCCTTGCGAGAAGAGTTGTACCGCGCCTACTCCACTCGCGCCTCAGACCAAGGGCCTAACGCCGGTGAGTTTGATAACACTCAAGTGATTGAAGAAACGCTGGCGCTTAAGCAAGAGCTGGCCGAGCTACTGGGCTTTGAAAATTACGCTCAGTTATCGTTGTCGACCAAAATGGCTGAAAGCGAACAGCAGGTGTTGGACTTTTTAGGTGAGCTCGCCGAGCGCTCCTATCCTCAAGGCCAAGCGGATCTGGCAGAGCTTACAGAGTTTGCTCATGAACATCACGGTATAGAACAACTTAATGCCTGGGATGTGACCTATTACGGTGAAAAGCTTAAGCAGCATAAATACACCATTTCTGATGAAGAGCTGCGCCCTTATTTCCCTGCTAATAAAGTAGTGCATGGTTTATTTGAAACCGTAAAACGCTTATTTGGCGTAAAAGTCACCGAGCGCTTTGGCGTGGAAGTATGGCATCCTGATGTGCGCTTTTTTGATATTTTCGGTGAAGATGGCGAGCTGCGCGGTAGTTTTTACTTAGACCTGTATGCCCGTGCTAATAAGCGCGGCGGTGCTTGGATGGATGATTGTATGGGTCGTCGTTACCGTGAAGATGGCAGCTTGCAAAAGCCAGTGGCCTATCTTACTTGTAACTTTAATGGCCCCGTTGGCGATCAGCCGGCGCTGTTTACCCACGGCGAAGTAGAAACATTATTTCATGAGTTTGGGCACGGCATTCACCACATGCTCACGAAAGTCGATGTGGCAGGGGTGTCGGGTATTAACGGTGTGCCTTGGGATGCGGTTGAGTTACCTAGTCAGTTCTTAGAAAACTGGTGCTGGCAGCCAGAGGCGTTGGCCTTTATCTCCGGCCATTATGAAACCGGTGCACCCTTGCCTGCCGATTTATTAGAGCGCATGTTAGCGGCGCGTAATTATCACTCGGCCTTGATGATGCTGCGCCAATTAGAGTTTGCGTTGTTTGATTTTAAACTGCACATGAATAAAGACAGTGCTAAGCCCGGCCAAGTGCAAGCTATCCTAGATGAAGTAAGACAGTCGGTAGCTGTGATCACACCGCCGAGCTTTAATCGCTTTCAGCATGGCTTTGCTCATATCTTTGCTGGCGGTTATGCCGCGGGATATTACAGCTATAAGTGGGCAGAAGTGTTGTCGAGCGATGCCTTTTCGCGCTTTGAAGAAGAAGGTATCTTTTGTGCCAAAACTGGCCGTGATTTCTTGCATGCCATTTTGGAGCAGGGCGGTGCTAAAGAGCCCATGGAGCTGTTTAAGCAATTCCGCGGTCGCGAGCCAAATACCGATGCGCTGTTGCGCCACTCTGGCATTACTGCTTAATAGCGCTTGTTTAACCTTAGCGGCATAATGTAGTGGCGCCAAGTGTTGCGAATATATTTTAAATGACGGCTGGCTGCGTGCCAGCCGTTTTTGATGGTAACCCTTAATGACAGACGTTCAACATCCGTTAGCCACTCACTACCCCGTACAAATTGTGGTAAAAGACATCGAGTTGCAAAGCAATGCCGCGCTCTTGGCTGAGACCTTAAGCGGTGTTACGCCCGCCGCTCCCTTTGCTCTGGTGTTTATTGATGGCCGATTGGAGCTGCAAAAGCTTGATGAGCCCAAACTCAGCGGTATCTATGTGGATCTTGCCGAGGGTGCGGTCGCTCATAGACGCAAGTTTGGTGGTGGACGTGGACAATCGATTGCTAAAGCTGTGGGCTTAAAGAAAGGCCAAAACCCCACCGTAGTGGATGGCACCGCCGGCTTAGGACGAGATGCCTTTGTTTTAGCCTCTCTTGGTTGCACAGTTTGGCTGTGCGAGCGCCACCCAGTGGTGCATGCGCTGTTAGCCGATGGCTTGCGCCGCGCTCGCCAAGATGCAGAAATAGGGGATTGGGTAGCTGAGCGGATGCAGCTGCTACCTCTAGGGACTAAGTTAGCTGAGATAAGTACGCTGCTTAAAGAGTCGATAGAGGTGGTGTATTTAGACCCCATGTTTCCCCATAAGAAGAAAGCCGCGTTAGTAAAAAAAGAAATGCGCGTGTTTCACTCGCTAGTGGGCCCCGACTTAGACGCCGATACTTTATTGCCCCAAGCGCTGCAATTAGCCCAAGCCAGGGTCGTAGTAAAGCGCCCCAGTTACGCGGGTTTTTTAAATAACAGCGCGCCTGCAACACAAATAGCCACCAAAAATAATCGTTTTGATTTATATATTAACCAAGCACTAAGCCCTGCGGGCAGCCGTACGTGATAAGCCTTACGCGGTACGTAAAACACAGGCCTTAGCGGGCTTGTCCCCGCAGGTTGCTTTGAGGGCTCGCCTCAAAAACGAAACCTTAATGTTTATCAGCAGGGCAAGCTTTGTCTTTAACTAACGGCGTACAGCGTAAGGCGTACGGCTTTGTTTTAATGGTTGCGACTGAGTCTGACATAAGGATCACATTATTTGTATGCTAGGGGTTAACAGCAGAGTTTAAGCTGCTAGTATCAATAGGTGCCTACTAAGTTCTGCTTGATTCAGGCTTACAATCATTTCTAATTTCACTAAAGGTAGAACAGCTAACGCAATAAGTTTCATCACTATAATTCATCATACGGAGTGTAAAAATGAGAGAACGTTACGCAAGCGGACTGGACGACAACACTGCCAAGAAAATGATCGAGCTATTAAATGCCAATTTGGCTAACGTCATCGACTTAACCTTATCTGGCAAGCAGTGCCACTGGAACTTACAAGGTGCCGGCTTTATTGGCGTGCATCAGCTATTAGATGAAACCACTGCCCGAATTCTTGAAATCTCTGACACTATTGCCGAGCGCGTCGTCATTTTAGGTGGTGAGCCTAATGGCTTGGCCAGCCGCGTGGCTAAAGATACGGTACTTAAGCCTTACCCAACCGGTATTACTGCGGTAAATGATCACGTTAAAGCACTGACCGAGCGTTATAAAAAAGTGGCCGAAACGCTGCGTGAAGCCATTGAAGCAGCGGGTGAGGCGGGAGATGAAGATACTGCCGACTTATTTACCGAAGCCAGCCGTATTATCGATAAAGATGCCTGGTTTATTGGTGCTAATGCTAAATAAACGCCTACTAGAGCGGTTTACACACTGCTAATTGTCAATAATGCCAAAGCTCATGCTTTGGCATTTTTTTACTCACTTCCGCTCAGGAGCTGATTCTAGGCATGAAAGGCTGAAACTATTCGCCACGCAATAACACAGAAAAGTAGTGAGTAAATTTGAAAGTGCTTGTTAATGGTCAGCGCCAAACACTCAACCTAAAGGTGAGGAGCTTTTTTCATTAACAAGCACTTATTTTTCGTTGATCCTAGCTTGGCTTAATTTTTGTGAGGGCTCGGTGCTTTTAGTATCACTCGGCTCGGCTCGCTAACAGCTGTTTTTGTAGCGCTTGTGCGGGCAAGGGCTCGAGGTCGATTAACTCTAAACGTCCTTCTGTTTGGGGCGCTATGCGATACACAGCTAACTGCTCATCCACCATATTAAAAGCCCACCAGCCATCTGTGGTAGGTAATACCGCTTTAAGTCTGGCAACCTTAAGTGAGCGGCAAAAAGTATCGACTTTACTTAAATCAAAACAGACTTCATCGAGAAAGCGCCAACCCACCGAGTAATGATCTTGGCCAAGATTACTGTACCTGCGCCATGGCTGAGCACGACTTAAGCGAGGTTCAGACTGGGCAACTAAGGGGCGTGGGGCATTACTGGCATGGGCTTGAGGGTGAGCGGCGTGACGCTCGCTATTATGGGCGGTGTTTAACCAGCCAATATCTAGCTGCCCTTGGCTAACGGTGACATATTGCTGGGGCGCCGACTTGGATGCTAAAGCTTGAGATGTTAAAGGTTTAGCTAAGTAACCTTGCTCAATAGCCGCGATTAAATTTGTTACTTGTTCAGGCGTGCTTAAATCAGACTTATTCAGCACTAACACATCGGCTAGAGCTAACTGGTCTTGGTAAGTCTCATGAGCTTGGTAGCGTTTGTCTGCCCACTGGCGAGGGTCGACTACACAAAAAGTGGCGCCTAATTGCAGTACGTCTTGATAATGCTCATTAGTTAGCGTTTTTAAAATTTGGCTCGGATGTCCTAAACCACTGGGCTCAATAAACAAGCGATCCGGCTTAGCTTTATGCAGTAGAGCATTTAAACCAATTTGAAAGGGCAAGCCAGACACACAACATAAACAGCCGCCCGGTACTTCTTTGATCATGGCGCCTTGTTCAGTTAATAAAGCACCGTCTATGCCTACTTCACCAAATTCGTTGACTAAAATGGCCCAACGCTCATGCTCGGGCTTATTGGCAAGTAAATGACGTAATAAGGTGGTTTTTCCGCTGCCTAAAAAGCCCATCACCAAGTGAGTGATAACAGGAGTGCTCATGCTGAGCTCCACAGTAAAATGATAGGCTTATCTTATAACCGCTGGCCTAAATGTGTTATACAAATTCAAAGCTAGCGCCAAGCTATCTTATTTAGCCGTCATCCTGACGCAGGCCAGAATTTCGGTTTAGTCTTTAATACTCAACCAAAAAAACGAGATACCGGGGCAAGCTCGGTATGACGGCAAATAACTAAGCGTTGTGTATTGTTTAGCCGTCATCCTGACGCAAGTCAGGATCTCGGTTTAGTCGTTAGGACTTAACTAGGGAAATGAGATACCGGGCAAGCCCGGTATGACGAGGGTTAAGGTGGCTCGCTATCGCGTTTTTATTTAGCGCAGCTATTGAGTCTCTAGCTAAGTGCTTGGGCTTGTCAGTTAAGGCTGTATCAGTGCACGGCCTTTTAGCTTACCGGCTAATAAGTCGTGTGCCGCTTGAATGCTTTGCTCTAGGGTGTAAACCTCACATTGCTCTTCAAAATCCACTGGTAAAGTCTCTTCAAGCCGTTGCCAAGCGATTTCCCGAGTAGCGATAGGGGCATAGACAGAGTCGATGCCAAGCAGTTGTACACCACGTAAAATAAAAGGCATGACGGTGGTATTTAATGCCACTCCTCCTGCTAGTCCGCAGGCGGCGATTGCGCCGCGCATCTTGGTTTGGCTTAAAATATTAGCTAACGTTCGCCCTCCTACTGCATCAATAGCGCCGGCCCACACTTGGCTAGCGAGCGGGGCGGGTTCTTGTAAGAACTCGTTGCGATCAATCACTTGGCTGGCGCCAAGGCGAGTTAGCCATTCTTTGTGAGCTGAGCGACCCGTGGCGGCATGCACTTCAAAGCCGGCTTTGGCTAATAGCTGCAGTGCCGTAGAGCCCACGCCACCCGTAGCACCGGTCACTAAAATAGGGCCTTGGTTGGGGGTGATGCCGGCGTGCTCTAGCGCCATTACTGATAACATAGCCGTAAGACCTGCAGTACCAATAGCCATGGCGCGTTTGGGGGACATATTACCGGGTAGAGACTGTAACCAATCGCCATTTACCCGCACTTTTTCTGCCATGCCGCCCCAAGTTTTTTCGCCTACCCCCCAGCCGGTAAGCAAGACTTCATCACCAATTTTATGATCAGCATGGTCTGAAGCGAGCACGGTACCGGCAAAATCGACGCCGGGCACCATGGGCCAATGGCGTACTATTTTGCCCTTACCGGTGATGGCCAGTGCATCTTTGTAGTTAAGGCTGGAATAATCCACGCGTACTAATACATCACCTTCAGTGAGCTGGTTTACGTCTAAACGCTGCACGCGAGCTAAGGTGTCTTTACCTGACTCTTCTAATAACAAAGCATTAAACATGGCTTACCTCCTCGCATAATGGCGTGTAGTAAGTGTAAGGGTTGTGAGCGTTAATGCCATGTTGCAGTGCGCAATTTTGCGCTTTTAAGGTATTTAAAAGCTTAGTTCGTGAGCTGAGTCTTAGGTTTTAGCCAGACTTGATTGAGTGCTAATGAAGCGAGCAGCAAAGCACCGCCTAAACTTAGGCGCACTAAGTCTGCTTCACGGTTCCAAAGCAGTAAATTGACGAGCAAGCCGGCGGGGACGAGGGCATTGTTCATAATGGCGAGAGCGCCGGCGTTAACTAGGGTGGCGCCTTTATTCCATAAAAAATAACCTAAGCCTGAGGCGCCTAAGCCTAGCCATAATAAAATGCCCCATTGCAGCTGAGTACTTGGATAAAGAGCACTGCCTAACAGCCACCATGCGGGCAGTGCTACCGCCAGCGCACCTAAATAGAAATAGCCAAATAATTTATGTTGCGCTGCACTAGGTTGGTAGCGCTCAAGCAAGACTTTATAGCCGACTTGGCCAAGTGCAAAAGATAAGTTTGCGCCTTGTACCACCATAAATCCCAGCCAATAGTCACTATTAAGACCATTAAAACGGATCACTAAGGCGCCTAATACCGCTAAAAGAGCGGTAAGTAAGTAACCTGGGTTAAAGCGCCGATGTAAGAGGTCATAAATCAGCGTGACATAAATAGGGGTGAGCACCGTAAAAATCAGCACTTCGGGCACACTGAGTAATAAAAAAGACTGATAATAAAACAAATACATGACGCCAAGTTGCAGTGCCCCGCACGCCATTATCCCTAGAGCAAGGCGAGGAGGCTGGCGCCACGACAGCCAAGGTAAAAACAGCAAGCTGGCTAATCCCACTCGGCTTAGTACAGAAAAGTAGCTATCAACGTTGCCCGCTAAATAAACGCCAATAAAGCTAAAAGAAAAAGCCCAAAGTAAGGTAACGACAACAAGATAAGGCATGAAAACAGACTGAAGTGGCGAAAGATAGGCGCAATAATAGCAAAAAAGACGAGCAGCAGCTGTAAGCTGTGCGCTTTACGCCCTAGGTTCAGACCCTCTGCTCATAGGAGGCGGTATTTGTGGTTAACGGTCAGCGTAAAGCCCTAGTCAAAAAAGGCATAAAAAAAGCCGATGCAAAGCATCGGCCGGGAATCACTAAGGTGTGTCAAAAAAACGACATCCCAAACAAGGTGGTTAATACCACACGCAGAAATAGGGACCTAAGTCCTTAAAGGTTGTCAGCATGATTACTTAGGCACTCGCTAAGTACTCTGTTGTTATTGCAGTTATCGAATTACCTCGAATAATTCGTTAAGCGCAATAGACAGGCAGTACCCCCCATGATGCCACCATGCCCAGAAGCAGTTAGTTCAATGCCAGATAAATTACTTCATCACGCCGACGATTAACTTGTTTAACGGGGGCATTCTATGGTGATATAAGCCATGTAAAAAATGAATTATAAGCATAAAGCTATGGTCTATATCGATGGATAATTTATATCAACGCCTCGACTTAAATTTGTTGCGCGTGTTTGATGTGCTAATGAATAGTCGCAATGTTACCCGCGCCGCCGAGCAGCTTAATTTGTCTCAATCTACGGTAAGCCATGCTTTGGCGCGCTTGCGCCAAGCGCTGGACGATCCCTTATTTGTGATGACTCGTAAAGAGATGCGCCCCACCCAAAGAGCGTTGGCGTTGGCGGCGCCCGTACGCCAATCATTAATGCTCATTGAACAAGGGATCCGCCAATCAGCAAGTTTTGACCCTAAAGTATCGGCGCGCACCTTTCGTATTGCCGTCCCTTCATCCATTGAGCATGGCGCCGTACCGCTATTAGTGGACTTATTACATCAGCGTGCGCCTGCCTGTCGACTGGCGGTCACCGAGTTAGTGCACTCTGATTATGAAGATAATCTTTCTCGCGGCGGTATGGATTTGGTGGTGGCGTTTGCCAGTGGCGATCACCTCTCACCACGGTTAAAGATTAGCCCTTGGTTTGATAATGCCATGGTGTGTTTATCGGCCAAAGAAAGCGATTTGCCTGCCCAATTAAGTGCCGAGCAGTTAGTGAGCTGGAGCCATGTTTCTACCTCTACCTGGGGACATAACCAAACCTTGGTAGAAAACTGGCTAAAGAAGAAAGGATTAGAGCGCCCCATTGCGGTGTGGGTACCCAGCTTTGAGGCGCTACCTAAACTGTTGGCAACCGGACGTTACTTGGCCATGGTGCCTGAGCTGATTGCGCGGGATTTTTGTCATTACTATCCTTTGCAACAACACGTATTAAGTGAGCCACTGCGCAGTACTTATGTCATAGCGCAACACCCCTTAACTGAATTTGATCCGGCGCTGATTTGGTTTCGCCAGTTGCTTGATGAGATAGGCGATCAACTGCGTTCATCGCCTTAATTACTTTTTATTTTTTATTTTTAGGTAAGGGCACTACTAATAGATCACAGGGGACTGTGTTCATTAGCTGGCGAGCTGAAGAAGTGAGGAGACTCCAAAAACTTTGCTCATGGCCACAAACTAACAAGTCGATGCCGTGAATATCGACGGCTTCGTTCACTTTAAGTGCCAAATCGCCACAAATGACTAGCTTTTTCTCGATAGGATAGTCGATGACGCCGATGTAGTTTTCAAGGCGTTGTTTTGCATCGGCGACCACTTGGTCTTGAATATTATCGATGTCGATATCGATCATCTCGGTATATAGGTCTTTTAAGTCCACATCCACGTGGATCACTGACAATTTGGCATTGTTAGCGCGTGCTCTATCCACAGCTTTAGTAATGACTTTGCGGTTATTTTCGGTCATATCAACCGCCGCCAAGATATGTTGGTATTTATAGGGTTCTGTCATGGCACTTCTCCTTTTTCATAACTCTATCAATCCGTTAGTAGATAAAACGTGAGTTACTTAGAATTTCACACCTTTGCCAGCATAGGCCAACACTTGGTAGCGATACAAGCGCCGCCCCTAGTCTAAAGGTCGTAGAGTTGCGGATCCGTGTATTTTGACTAGTAGCGCTGAGTTATTGTTGTTTAAGTAAGGTTGTTAATACGTTTATCTCGTCTCTTAGCTCAGCCACTTCTTGTTGTAGGCTAGTTAAGTGGTTTTTTAACTCAAGATGTTGTTGGTTATCGTTAGCTTGTTGCTGGCGCTCGGCATCTTCATTTTTAGGTGTTAATAAGCTGGATGCCACTAAGCCTGAAATACCCGCAAAAATAGACACGCCCGTTAAGATAACGATGGCAGAAATAACACGTCCCGCCGTAGTAATAGGGTAGTAATCACCATAGCCTACGGTGGAAATAGTTACCAGCGCCCACCAAATGGCATCTTCTGCCGTTTCAATATTAGAGCCAGGATTACCCGCCTCTGTCATTAAAATCGCGATGGCACTGCCGCCTAACACTACCAGTAGCACTAATAACATAGAGGCCAACATAGTACTGCCGGTGTTTTTTAATAGATGGCGGATCACCTGATTGGCGACGCGCAACATCCGCAATACCCGCAGTACTTGAAAAATTCGGCCATAGCGAAAAATATCTATTGCTGGAATAGAAGCAATAAAGTCTATCCAGTGTACTCGCAAAAATTGCCCCTTATTATGAGCACGAAATAAGCCATAAAAAAAATGGCTAAGCAATACCAAACAAATTCCCGTATCCAGCTTAAGCAATAGCTCTTTTTCGGTCGCATTAAAGGGGCCAAATTGATGCAGCACAATAATAATGACCGAGATAATAGACAACACCATCATCACGATTTCAAAGGCGCTGGGTGGCAGTATTCGTACAGCTGGTTTCACAGTAGCTCCTAGGCGTGTGAGATAAGTTTAGGTAACAGGAAGAGGCCGCTTAGCTTGAATTAAATAACGCCGCGGCGTATTAGCTAAGTTAGTAAAGGTACCTAGCTGTACCTGATAGCCTTGCTCTTCTAAAAATAACGCCTTATCCAGCAATAGCCATAACTCTAAGCCATAACGGTAGCGATGGCGTACTAACTCAATACGCTTTACTAACAAACGCCGCTGCTCTGCTAAGGCGAGCCAGTGGGAGCTGTCGATCGTTAAGGGCGCTACTAAACCTTTTTTATTACACGCCCAGCCTACAAACTCGCTAAAAGAGCCGCTTAATAACGCTTTAGGAAAGCTGGGCAAGGGCAAGTAACTGTTATTTTTAGTCAGGGTGCGCTGCAGTTCATCAAAGGCTAAGCGCCAAGTTAACTCGAGGTGGCGCAGTTTGCGCACGCGCTCTCCCCCTGTGATTTGGCGTTGTAAGGGGAGGCGCAAGCTTTGGCGATCCAGCTTTAGATCATGCGCTTGACCTAACTTAGATAGCGGCTGATAACACTCGCCACTAATAAGATGGTAGCAACAAGGTGAAAGTGCTAATTCCTGGGTGCCGGCCTGAGCAGCATGCTGAAGAAAACGCAAATGCAGCTCACCACAAGCATGTAAAGCCACGCCACATTGTTGAGCTTTAAAAAGAGTGGCGGCGCTCTCACTAAGGGCGTCGGTACAAATAAAGGTATGATTTAGCTGTAATTGCTCGGCTAATGCTTGCCCTTGGGCGCACAGCTCGGCTGACCATTCTAAGCTGGTGATGTTGGCACCTTGTTGAGCAAGTAAGCGACCTAAGTGCCCTTTACCCGCGCACCACTCCAAAATGGGCAAAGTAGGGTTTTTGGCAAGTTGAGAGCCAAAGGCGGTGATATTGGCGGCAAAGTCTTTAATCTGCGCCCATTTTCGCCCCCCTATGCCACTACTCCAATGGGGCGTGTGGTAATCGCTGGCGCGATTTAGCTCTGGCAATGGCTGAAAGTAAGGGGTTAAGAGCGCAGGGCGCCATTGGCCTAACCATGCTAGGGCACGATGGTCGTTTTCATCAAGCTCATCTAGCTCTTCTTCATTCATGGCTAATAAGGGGGGCGCCAAATCAGCCCAAGGCAAGTGAGTACAGCTAAAGGGGGTGTGCTGCCAGTCGTGACGTGCGCGCTCAAGTAGCTGGCTAAGGTGGTGAAACTGGTGACTAAAGATACTCATAATGCGGTTTATCGCCTTGTGCTCATAGCGCTTGTATTAGGTGTGCGCTAAATTACCTAATCTCTAAGAAGAGTGTGCCATAAACGCCCAGCAGAAGAGGAAAATAAAAGCGGCCAGCGGTGGATTTTTTGCCTGTTATTTATTGATTGCGCCCCCATATAGCCGCCACCTTAAGGTATCGGTAGAATAGCGCTTTTGCTAATTGCTGCCGTGGAAAAGTCATGAAAAGCTGGGATGTTATCGTTTTAGGGGCAGGCGCTGCCGGTTTAATGTGTGCCATAGAGGCGGCGAAACGCGGGCGCCGAGTCTTAGTGTTGGATCATGCTAAGCGCTTAGGCGGCAAAATTTTAATGTCGGGCGGTGGACGCTGTAACTTTACTAACTATTATATCGAGCCCACTGCCTATCTTTGTCAAAACCCGCACTTTGTTAAATCGGCGCTGGCCCGTTACAGCCAATGGGATTTTATTGGCTTAGTTGAAAAGCACGGCATTCCTTATCATGAAAAAACGCTAGGTCAGCTGTTTTGCGATAACACGGCACAAGATATCATTGATATGTTGTTAAAAGAGAGCAAGGCTGCGGGGGTAACTATTAAGTCGCGCGTGGCCATTACTAAAGTGGAGTGCCTTGCTGATGATGAGATTAATGATGGCTTTAGCGTAAATAGTTCAGGTGAAACTTACCACTGCCAAGCACTGGTCGTGGCTACCGGTGGCTTATCTATGCCTAAACTAGGCGCGACCCCTTTTGGCTATCAGCTGGCTGAGCAATTTGGCTTAGAAGTATTACCTACTCGTGCGGGATTGGTTCCTTTTACCTTACAGCCAGAAGATAAGGCCACACTTGAGCCCTTAGCCGGGGTGTCGTTACCTGTGGTGGCGAGCAGTGTCGATGGCACCCGTTTTAGCGAAAACCTGCTATTTACCCATCGAGGCTTATCAGGGCCTGCGGTATTACAAATATCCTCTTACTGGCAAGCGGGAGAGGCTATTCATTTTGAATTATTGCCCGCTGGCGCGTTAGCGCAAGGCATTAATGAACACCCTAACCAAGAACTCAAAACTTGGTTAACTCATCAATTACCTAAACGCTTAGTCGAAGCCTTATTTTTAAGAACCGAATGGCAGCAAGCTAATATTGCTAATAAGCCACTAAAGCAATATGTGCCTAAAGAAATTGCCGCCATTGAAGCTATTATTAGCGCCTGGGCTATTAAGCCTGGTGGTACTGAGGGTTATCGCACCGCTGAAGTGACGTTGGGTGGGGTGAACACTGATGAGCTCTCCTCTAAAACCATGATGGCGAAAAGAGTACCTAACCTTTATTTTATTGGCGAAGTGATGGATGTAACAGGTTGGCTAGGGGGCTATAACTTTCAGTGGGCGTGGAGTAGCGGCTGGTGTGCCGGCCAAGTAGTGTAGTGCGCTAATAAGGCGACCTAACGGCTCGCCTTATTTTTATAAAACAGGGGTTTCTCTTGATTTAAAAAACGGCGCAGTGCCCGCCACTGGGAGCCTGGCCAGAGCCGATGGCGATAATAGGTGCTTCCAGTCTTAGGTTAATAGTGGCTGAGTGTTGCCAATCCCAGATAAAAAATCCAATGAGACAACCCCAAAATACTAGCATGCGCAGATGAGTTAGCTTTTTCATAGCGAGCCCCTTTAATAATTAAAGTGGCGGCGGATCCGCACGCCCACTAGTGAGCCTAAAAACGCCATCACCACCCAAATCCAGCCATGAATACTGCCTGTAGAAATGCCGCTGATCATGGCACCCACATTACAGCCAAATGCCAAGCGCGAGCTGTAACCTAATAAAAAGCCCGCAACAATGCCGACTAACCATTGTTTTGCACTAAGCGGCTGTGAGGGGGGGTTTTATGGCGGGCAAATATCCATAAGGCGCCGGCTAATATACCGATATTAGTGATGGAGGTAATATCTAAAAATAGCGATTGGGTTAGTGCGTTAGCATTAACGGGTTGGCTCCAAAAGACATTGCTGGCCGGCTCAAATATATCGGCTGCTTGGGCAATTTTTGCCACCCATAATCCAAAGCCGTACACCACGCCCCAAGGTTGGCCGGCAATGATTAAGTTAAGTACCGCTAATAGCGCAATAAACAGCGCGCCCAGTAAGAGGCGCTTATTAAATAAAGCGGTCGATAAAGTCGCGGTTTTTGACCAGCCCCAAGCAGCTAATCCAAGTAACAACAGCCCCAGATAAGTAACACCTAAAGCGCCACTTAACCCCACTTCTGTTACTAAGCTTACGGGTTGCACTTGACCCAGCTCTAACCACCAACCTAAATGCGCCGAGCCAAGAAAACTGCCTAACGCAAATATTGGCAATAACGTCATATTAAGCGGGATCCCTAAGCCGGCTTTATATAAGGTGCCCGAGCCACAGCCATCGGCAATTTGCATGGCCGCACCAAACACCAGTGCACCTATTAATAAACTAATGCTAGGCGGGCCTAGCGCAGCACTTAGTTCGCTAGGAAACATGGCCAGCAGTGGGAGTGAAAATGCGGCGGCAATTGCGATCAGTATGAGTTGGGCAAAGACACCGCTGGCGTCACGGCGCTCAATTAAATGGCGCCAGCCTGTAGTAAAGCCAAATCGAGCGCCTGCTAAGGTGGCGCCTAAGCCAATGCCCACTAAAAATAATAAGCTTTGTCTAATGGAAACAGACCAACATAAAAAAATAGTAAAGGCCGCAATAACTAAGGCTAACACCACACGATTATTCATGTTATTCATTTACCAAAGTAGAAAATTTCGTTTTGATCTGCTGCAAACGACTGGGCGTATTATCCATGGGTAAGAGAGTAGAGTCTTGAGTCCACTCCGCTAAGGAAGCGGGATACAGTCGTACTTGGGGCAGCTTGGCCAGCTCAGAGAGCACAAACCAGTTGGTGGCCGCCCAGTGGCCGGTATTACAAAAAGACACAGTTTCCGCGGCCTTATTTAAGCCTTGGGCCCCCACCAGTGCCTTAATTTCGCTTACCGGCCGTATTCGGTTATCTTGCTGATTAAACCACTGCGCAAAGGGCAGGCTTTTTGCGGTAGCTATCGTGCCTGGCGTACTGGCGGTTGGTGCTTTTACTTCACCGTTAAAAAACGCCTCGGGCCGAGCATCTAGTAGTTGATACTGGCTATCTTGCTGAGTAATTTTATTAAGAAGCTCTTCTTTAAATATGACCCACTGGTGTTGCGGCTTCACCTTAATATTACTGGATGGCGGGTTATTCACTGGGGCTGAGCTAAGTGCGCTAGCAGCTTGGGTACGCTGCCAGTATTCATAGCCACCATTCAGAATACTTAATTGAGTGAGTCCTAAGTATTTTAGTGTCCAATAAACTCGTGCGGCGGCGCCAAAGTCGGTTTGATCGCTGCCACTAGAGTACACCACTATGGCATCGTGCTGAGTGATCCCCAGTTTCTGTAGGAGTTGCTCAAAATAAGCGACCTCCGCTAACTTACCCGGATTATCTGCAGGGCCTCGCCACTGTGCATAAGGCGCAGATAAAGCACCGTTAATATGACCTGCTTGATAATCTTCGCTGCTTCGAATATCCAGCAAGGTTAATGAGGCATGGGTGTTAAGGGCACTCGTTAATTCGGGCGCCTCTAGCAAAGGTCCGTAAGGGGCTGCGTGCGCGCTACTTATTAACAGGCAAAAAAGCCAAGCCACGCGAGTAAAGAAGGGGGGCATGAGCGCTCCTTAAAGGATGAAGTCTAAGCCAAGCGCGCCCGTAGGCACGCTTGGTGAAGTGCAGGTTACACAATATCTAAATGAGTTTTGCGAGTAGGTGCTGGAAATGCTTTATCTAAGCGCGCTAACACTGCATCGCTGAGCTCAATATTCAGTGCTGCGGCATTTTGCACAACATGCTGAGGCTGCACTGCTTTAGGAATGGCGATTAAATCCCGTTGACCGTCGATGGGGCGAATCGCCCATGCGAGTAATAACTGGGGCACGCTGATATTAAGCTCATTAGCCACCGCCTGTAACTCGCTATTAGTTAGTAAGTCGCGGCGCAAACTACCGCCTTGCGCCAGTGGGCAGTAACCCATAGTGGGGATGTGTTGGCGACGTTGCCAAGGGCGTAGTGAGTGCTCAATGCCGCGCGAGCCAAGATGATACAGTACTTGGTTGATGGCGGTGTCTTGCCCGCTTAAGTTATGCCACTCTTGTAGCTCATTAAGGTCAAAATTCGACACACCAAAACGTTTAATTTTGCCCGCACTGCGTAGTTGCTCAAAGGCGGCCAGCGTTTCTTCTAGAGGAACACTACCTGGCCAATGGAGTAAATATAAATCTAGATGATCAGTACCAAGGCGCTTAAGGCTAGCTTCACAGGCAGCAATGGCGCTGTGTTTACCGGCATTCCAAGGGTAGGCCTTAGAGACTAAAAATGCTTGCTCTCGTCGGCCTTTAAGCGCTTGCCCTACCACTTCTTCGGCGCCCCCTTCACCATACATCTCGGCGGTATCAATCAATGTTAGCCCTAAGTCTAGGCCTTGTTGTAGCGCTCGCACTTCATCGGCGCGGGGTGCTAATCCTTCCCCCATATACCAAGTGCCTTGGCCAATGGCAGGTAAGGAAATAGCCTCTTCAGTTGAGGTGGCGGGAAGGGTAACAGTGGCAACCATAGAGACCTCTGGCGTAATTAAGAAGAGTGATGAGTAGCGCTGGCGCCCCAAAGAGCGGCGGGCTAATAGCGCATACGGCTAGATTTTATACTGACTGCTATGCTATTTAATCTAAAATAATAACAAATCTAGCAAGGTATAAGGCTTTATTATGACGATTCAAGATAATGCTGACAATCCTACTCCGGTACGCCGCCATTTGCGGCTAGAGGATCTTAACCAGCTACAAATTGAGCTGCTAGCAGAAAAATTTTCCGCTGAGCCTGGTGTGGTGAAGGTGGTCGTGCGAAAGCAATGGCTAGATATTGAGTATGATATTAGCCAGCTGACGCTCGAGCGGGTGATTGCCGTAATAGAAGATTTTGGCGGCGAGCTCTCTGCCGACTGGTGGACGGCGCTTAAAACCAGCTGGTATCAAAAAACCGAAGAAAAGCTACGGGCTCAGCTTATAGATGACCCCGAGCCTTAAGCGCCTGTTTCCTAGGCTAGCGCTCCATTTAATCTTTATTTAAGGCGCTATTGAGGATGCCATTGTGCTGTGTTAATTGCGCTTGGGCAGCGTGTTTATCTAAGCCTGACAACAGCATTAAGATAGCCAGTTTTACTTGATTATCGGCCGCAACTAGCGCCGCTTTTGCCTGCGCAGAAGTGGCATCCGTAGCTTGCATAACAATACGCTGGGCGCGCGCTTCAAGCTTATAATTACTCGCATGCAGATCGACCATTAAATTTTGATACACTTTGCCGATGCGGATCATGCTGGCAGTACTGAGCATATTAAGCACCAGCTTTTGGGCGGTCCCAGATTTTAAGCGCGTAGAGCCAGTAATGACTTCGGGACCGACCGCTGGCTCTATCGCAATATCGGCGACCTCTCCGATGGCGGAGCCACTATTACAGGCCAGTGCTACTGTCGTTGCACCTAGGGTGCGAGCATAGGCCAAACCTCCTAATACATAGGGCGTGCGTCCACTGGCTGCGATGCCGACCACTACATCGTGTACACTTAAGTTAAGCAGTTCTAAATCCTTTGCCCCCAGTGCGCTGTTGTCTTCTGCCCCTTCTTGGGCACGAAACATAGCATCGGGCCCGCCGGCAATTAATGCTACAACTAAGTCGGGCGAGACACTAAAAGTGGGCGGACATTCCGCAGCGTCTAATACTCCAAGGCGCCCACTGGTGCCGGCGCCCATATAAATTAAACGGCCATTATTTTGTAACGCCCTCTCTATGGCATCGACGGCGTTTGCGATAGCTGGCAGCACTTTTTTTACGGCTAAGGGCACCTGTTGGTCTTGGGCATTTATGGTGGTGACCAGTGCTAGCGTATCTAGCTTATCAATATTCAGTGTCTCAGGGTTGCGCCCCTCAGAGGCGAGCTTGGCTAAGTCGTTAAGCAAGTCTGACGTCGATACTTTAGTCGAGTCCATAATCAATTCTCCATAAAACCTATTCGCCACGGCATACGCGCAAAAGCCAAAGTATTGTTTGGTAACATCGGATAACTAATATTATTTGCTATTTTCCATGTATTGCGTGGCAAAAATAGGTTTTGCTCTGTTAAGTTTTTATTCTTGGCCAAGGCTCGTGCTAGCCTGGTAAATGGATGGCGCCTAAAATAGCAGGGCGACTGGCGCCGGTAACCGCGGGTAGATTACCTGGTAAACCTTGTAAGGTTTGATGAGCCAGCCAAGCAAAAGCGAGCGCTTCCATAGCATCAGCGTCCACGCCCACGCTGCTGGTGGTATTTACATGCCAGTGGGGTAACAGTGCGCTTAAGCGCTGCATTAATAGCGGATTATGAGCGCCGCCGCCGCACACGAGTAATTGCGGACTTAAAGGCTGCTGGCTAATAGTTAATAGCTGCACTTGTTCAGCAATCGCCTGCGCGCTAAATTCGGCCAAGGTGGCCTGCACATCAAAGGCATTCACCGGCTGAGCTTGGGCGCTTAAGTGCTGCACTAACCAGCCCATACTAAATAACTCGCGCCCCGTGCTCTTTGGTGGCGCTTGAGCCAGCCAGGGCTCGGCTAATAAGCTGGCTAATAGCGCCTGATTTACCTGCCCCTGTAAACCAAAAGCGGCGTCTTCATCAAAAGGGGAACCCCATTGCTGTTGGCACCAGGCATCCATTAGCATATTCCCCGGGCCCACATCAAAACCCAGTACCGCTTGTTGAGGATCGAGGAGGGTGAGATTAGCAATACCGCCGATATTGACGACTACCCGTACTCGCTGTGCATCCGCTAATACCTGTTGATGAAAAGCGGGCACTAAAGGTGCGCCTTGGCCACCTAATGCGAGATCTTTACGGCGAAAATCATTGATAGTGACAATATTGGTGTGCGCGGCTAAGCGATGACCATCTCCTAGTTGCACAGAAAAAGGCAGCGGTGCATCTGGCTGGTGCCATACTGTTTGTCCATGGCAACCAATGGCGGCCACTTCAGAGGCGGGCGTGTTTGCTGTATGTAATAATTGTCGCACTAACTCAGCGTAGGCTTGGCCAAGCGCTACATCTAGCTCTCCCCAGCACTTAGCACTCAGTGGCTCGCCATTAGCACACGCCAGTAAACGATGGCGCAATGGTGTAGCAAAGGCGTGATGGCAGCGTTCTTTTAGCTCAACCTGAGTACCGTTTGTGGCCATTAATACTGCATCTATGCCATCTAAACTGGTACCTGACATAATGCCAATATAAAGTTTCAGTTCCTTCATTACCAATCGCTCGGTAGCGTTTGTACTGGGCTGGTAGGCACGCTGATCACGCCATTTTCATAAGGTTTAGGCGCGACAGGCTGAGGTGTTTTTACAGTGGCGGCCTTAACGGGCGCCGGAGTCAGTGGGGGAGTGCTACAAGCGCTCAGCGCAAAACTAATGCATAAACTAATGGCCACACCGCGAACAAAATGAGTCATAACACACTCCAGAGCAAGATAAGCGCGATTATAAATAATGAGCCTTGTTGTAAACTGTCTGCGGCAAAATATCAAAGCAAACTTAACCTGCGCCCATTCTTTGATGTTAATTAAGAGGGATTAACTGTGAGCTTAGGAGGATGCTGGGCAAAGAAAGATAATACGGCTTCTAAGGCAGGACGGCGGGCATTATCGCGCTCTAAAAATAGCTCATGGGCCGCCGTGTTAATCCGCTTGGGTTGGCCGCCAGCACATGCTGGCAAGGCGTTGCAAAATGCATCTTGTGCCTTGTTATCTACCACTACATCTTTGCCTGCTTGTAACACTAAAACGGGGGTCGTGATGCGCGGGGCTTTTGCTATGGCTTGCTCGCCGGCATGCATGGCTTCTTCGAGCCAGTGCGTACTCACGCCGCCTAATTGTATTTGAGGGTGGCGATGATAGAGCTCTACTAGTAATTGGTAGCGCAGCTCGCTGTGCGTCAGCACATTGTCTTTAAAAGGCAGTGCTTGATAATCTTTTTGCCCTGGGGCGTAACAAGCGGGTTTATCTAGCCAAGCGCAGCCTTTATTAAAGACGCTCAATAAGGCACTAACTAACCATTTAGGAAGTGGCTTAAAGTAAATGCCGATCATGGGTGAGGCTAACGCCGCCGCTTGTAGGCGCACGTGGGTTTCGCTAAGCCAAAGCGCTGCTACGGTGCCGCCCATAGAATGAGATAATAAATACAGTTGTTCCACTGGCGCTTCTAGCACCACTTGTTGTACAAACTGCTCAAGATCTTGGACATAGTCATCAAAGCTTTCTACATAGCCTAAATAGGGGTTAGCTAATTGACGGGGCGCTAATCCTTGGCCTCGATGATCGTAGAGATAGACGTTATAACCATTATGGAAGAGGTCGAGAGCCAGCTCTTGGTATTTTAAATAGCTCTCGGTGCGCCCATTGACTAGTACAATGGCTTTTTGATGGCGGGCATGGACTAGCTTGGCATAAGGCAGAGTTAAGCCATCAAAGCCACTAAAATGCCCTTCAACGCTTTGTGCTTGCCACTTGTTTGTTAAGCCGGTTAAGCCTAGCTCTGCCAGTTGCTCGGTGGTCGTTAATTGCGGGGAGGCGAGGGCGAGATTCATAAATAAATAGCTCCCGAGCAGCAGCAGGCGGTTGAGCATAATAGGCTCCAATCAATCAACGAAAAAATTGCTATTAGAGTGGCAGTTAGCCATAGCGCTCACGCTAATTACTTACGCAGTCTAAATACCTTTAACACATTGGGGGTGACGCGGATTTTTCGCATAATATTAGCCAAATGCACTCGGCTCTTAGTGGTGATTAGCAGCTCCACTAAATAAACGCGGCCATCTTTCTCTTCGGTGGCAATATTATGGATATTGGCACCGGTCGCTGCAATAACGTTTGCTAAGGCGGCTAATGCACCATGTTGATTCACCAGCTCGATACCAATTTCGGTTTTAAATTCAAAACCAAAATCTTGCTCCATGTCCCACTGGACAGGCAGGTATTTTTCTTGTTCTTTATTGTAGCCGCGAATGTTTTTGCACGACTCCAAATGCACCACTAAGCCTCGGCCTGGGCTGATGTGGGCCACTATGGGATCGCCGGGGATAGGGCGACAACAATTAGCAAAATTTAATAGCATGTCGTCGGCACCGCGAATCGGCATCTTCTTAAAGGCTTTGCTAGGCTCAATTTGCGTTTCGTTTGCATCGGCTAATAAACGCCGTGCAATTACCACACTCATGGCATTGCCTAGGCCAATATCGGCCAGCAAACCATTGATAGCAGTGTGCTTAGTATCTTTTAACACCTGCGCTATGCGCTCGGGCGCGATATCTTCAAGATTTTTGGCACCCAAGGCGTGGTTCAGTAAGCGCTTTCCTAATAATACCGACTCTTCGGTGCGCAGATTCTTTAAGAACTGGCGAATTTTAGTGCGCGCGCGTGAGGTCACTACAAAGTTTAGCCAAGCCGCATTGGGGCGGGCGCTAGGAGCGGTAATAATTTCAATTGTTTGCCCCGAGTGCAAACGCTGGCTCAGTGAATAAGGTTGGCGATCAACACGCGCCCCTACACAGGCATGGCCAATGTCGGTATGAACGGCATATGCAAAGTCCACGGCAGTCGCGCCCGAGGGCAGCTCTAAAATTCGCCCCTCGGGCGTAAAGACATAAATTTCATCGGGGAAGAGATCGGTTTTAACACCTTCGATAAACTCAAAGGAGGAGCCGGCACTTTGCTGTAGCTCTAATAAGCTTTGCATCCATTGCTCGGCCCGCACTTGGGCTGTGGTGTTAGATCGCTCGCTGTCGTTTTTATAAGCCCAATGTGCCGCTACGCCCTTATCCGCCATTTGATCCATATATTCGGTACGAATTTGTACTTCTACTGGCAAGCCATGAGGGCCCACTAAGGAAGTGTGCAAAGACTGGTAGCCGTTGGTTTTAGGAATAGCGATATAGTCTTTAAAGCGTCCCGGACGTGGCTTATACAAGGTATGCATTTGACCAAGCACTCGGTAACAGGTATCTATGTCTTTGACGATAACGCGAAACGCATAAATATCCATGACTTCGTGAAATTGCAGTTCTTTTTTTACCATCTTGTTATAGATGGAGAACATGTTTTTTTCTCGCCCCATCACCTTAGCTTCAATGTGTGCATCGTCTAGACGACCACTCACTTCTTCAAAGATAGATTGAATAATTTCACGACGATTGCCTCGAGCGCGCTTTACCGAGGAGCGCAATACGCGAGTACGCATGGGGTAGAGCGCTTCTAAGCCTAGCTCTTCCAGCTCATTTTTAATGCTGTGAATGCCGAGGCGATTAGCAATAGGGGCGTGAATTTCAAGGGTTTCGCGGGCAATGCGGCGGCGTTTATCGGGGCGTAATGCGCCAAGGGTGCGCATATTATGGGTACGGTCGGCGAGCTTAATTAGAATGACCCGAATATCTTGGGTCATGGCTAACACCATCTTGCGAAAGTTTTCAGTCTGCGCTTCTTTGTGATCTCTAAACTTAATTTTATCAAGCTTAGACACCCCTTCCACTAATTCGGCTACCGCTATACCAAATTGCTCGGCGAGGGCCGCTTTAGTGGTAGCGGTGTCTTCAATAACATCATGCAGCAGGGCTGCCATGAGCGTTTCATGATCCAAATGCATCTCTGCCAGAATGCGCGCCACCGCCACCGGGTGGGTGATGTAGGGCTCGCCACTGGACCGAGTTTGCCCCTGATGCGCGTCTCTTGCTACCAAATAGGCGGCAGTGAGCTGCTCTATTTGTTCGGGAGGAAGATAACTGGAGGCTAGCTCTTTAAGAGATTCAAATAGATACAATATATACTCCGCTCATGTAGCTACATAGATGCAGACTTAAACTGAGCGCCCAGTGAGTGCTGGGCGCTAGGCCGCGCTTAGAGTAAACGACCTTCGGCAATAGCGGCAACCGCTGCTAGTTCAGCAGCATCGGTTTCTTGCTGCTCTTGGCGGTCTTGCATATCCATCATTGCATGGTTGACTAAGCCTTGCTCAATTTCACGCAGTGCAATAACCGTCGGTTTATCGTTCTCAAGTGGTACCAGTGCGTCTTTGCCCTGGGTGGCCAGTTGGCGAGCGCGACGAGAAGCAACCAACACTAAATCAAAGCGATTGCCTACCTGCTCAACAGCATCTTCAACAGTAACGCGTGCCATAATGGACTCCAATGATTAAAAAAGGTGCAAAATTCTACTCGATCCCAGCTTATTCTGCCAGCAATGCATTTAGCAAGGGCTGAAAGCGGATCGCTTGTTTTTCGGTACTGGCTCGTTCAGCTTCAATAATGGCACTGAGACGATTAAGGGCATGATCAAAGTTATCATTAACCAGCAAGTAGTCATATTCATCATAATGTGACATTTCTGACACTGCTTTGTCCATTCTACCCTTTATTACCTCGGGCGTATCTTGCTGGCGAGCATTTAAACGCCGCTCTAGCTCAACTCTACTGGGCGGCAACACAAAAATAGACTTAGCACTGGGAGATTGGGCACGAATTTGGCGTGCTCCCTGCCAGTCGATATCGAGCAAAATATCGATGCCTTTTTCAAGTTGTTGATCAATCCACTCTCGCGAAGTGCCGTAATAATTGTCAAACACTTGTGCCCATTCATAAAAAGCACCGCGCTCAATTAAGCTTTCAAATTGGGCGGGTTTAATAAAGTGATAATGAATGCCGTCTATCTCGCCGGGGCGTGCGCAACGCGTCGTATGAGAGACAGAGACCTGCAGCATACCGTCCACGCTGGGGCGATCGAGCAGGGCACGGATCAGGCTAGATTTGCCTGCGCCACTAGGAGAAGAAATAATAAATAAGGTACCGCAGTGCGCCATAGTGTTATGCCCGTTCGGGGTTATCTGCCAGCGCCGAGCTGGGCTGGAACCAAGGGCGGCAAATCTTACCAGAATGTGCGCCATAAAAAAATGGCCGCTGTAAAGACAACGGCCAATCAAAAAATAACTATAGCTTGCTGCGGAAGTGCCCTCCACGCAAATTCCATTATGATCTAGATTATCCCATCGGTTCTAACAGATTATTCCTGAGTTAATACTCGGTAAAACCGAGTTGTTTGCCTAGTTGAGGTCTCTAATAGCGTGGGCTAAATTTATAAAGATTATAGCTAAGTGGTTGCTAGCTATGAAATTAAGCAATTAATAGCCAGCTATGCTTGCCTACTTAGGAGGCTTAGCCGTTCAGAGTCAACCGTCCCGAAAAAGCCTTCATTAACGGTAAAGAAATACCAATAACCGCGAAAAATCGACTTATTTGAGAGTTAAAAAGAAATTTCTGAGGTGACGGTTATCTATAAACCGCCTAAAAATTGCGCTTTTAGCTTAAATAGTGAGCGGGGCTGTGTGCAACTTGAGATTGTAAGGATAGGCGCTATGGTTGAAAAGGTAGTTTTACGCGTTTAATAAACCCTCTAAATATTACACTTTTCATAATCACTGCTTAATTATCTGTAACAAGGAGATGAATAATGACGATGTGTACTGACGACTGTTACCCTAGCCGCTTAAGCCACACCTTAGCTCCTTTTAAAAGACTCGATCCCATTGTTTATGGCAGCCAGAGTACAGGACCGCTCACGTCCACCGAATTAGCGCAATATGAGCGCGATGGTTTTTTAGTCATCAAAGATTTTTTAGATGAACAGCAAGTTCAAGACTTCCAACAAGACTTACAACACTACCAACAGCATCCTCAGCAACTGCCTAATGAGCTTGTTATAAAAGAAGCACAGCAGGCTAATATTCGCTCTATCTTTGATATTCATAAACATAACCCGCGCTTTGATGAGCTCACCCGCGAGCCGCGCTTGTTAGCTATGGTCGAGCAACTCTTAGGTAGCGAGGTTTATATTCATCAGTCGCGAATTAATGTAAAACCGGCTTTTTATGGTAAAGGATTTGATTGGCATTCTGATTTTGAAACCTGGCACACAGAAGATGGTATGCCTCGCATGCGCGCGCTCAGTTGCTCTATTGCGCTTACGCCAAATACTCAAGTTAATGGCTCTTTAATGCTAATTCCGGGCTCACATCATTACTTTGTGCCCTGTGTCGGTCCCACCCCTACCAATAACTACCGCTCTTCGTTACAAAAACAACAAGTCGGGGTGCCAAGTGAACAAGCACTAAATAACTTGGCAAATCAAGGGGGCATTAGTATGCCAACGGGTCCGTCGGGCTCATTAATTTTATTTGAGTGCAATACTTTGCATGCTTCTAACGCCAATCTGTCTCCGTGGCCGCGAAGCAATTTATTCTTTGTTTATAACAGCGTGCATAATCGGCTCACCACGCCTTTTTGTGGACAAGCACCGCGCCCTGAGCATCTTGCTAATCGCCAACACAGTGGTGCTTTAGTGAGCTCAGATATAGCTGCGTATGCTTAGAGTGCTTCCCTATTATTGGCTCTCAGAGTGAGCGAGAAGCGATAAATCCCCAATGCTAAGTTAAAAAAAGCCTCCTATTGCTAGCAATAGGAGGCTTTTAAAAGCGAGTCATCTATTACTCGATATTTTGAATTTGCTCGCGCATTTGCTCAATTAAGACTTTCATCTCAACGGCTGAGTTAGTGATGTCAGTACTAATGGACTTTGAGCCGAGCGTATTAGACTCGCGGTTAAACTCTTGCATCATAAAATCTAAGCGCCGGCCGCAGGCCCCACCTTTTTTGAGAATTTTACGAGTCTCACCGATATGCGTCACTAAGCGATCTAGCTCTTCAGCGACATCTACTTTTTGGGCTAACAGCACCATTTCTTGCTCAACGCGCTGCGGTTCTAGCTCAATTTTAGCTTCTTCAAAGCGATCTAATAAGCGTTGGCGCTGCCATGCCATAATAGTGGGCATGTCGGCTTTCACTTGATCGACTTCTTGCGCTATGCCGCTTAAGCGTAGCTCAATTAATTCTTTTAGCTTATTGCCCTCACTGGCGCGCGCTTCTAAAAAGTCCGCCACCACTTTATCTAGACACGCCATCAGCTCATTGCTAAGTGCATCCATGTCTTGGGCTTGCGCTTCCATTACGCCGGGCCAGCGTAAAATATCGAGTGGATTTAAAGTACCTTGGCCGGCAGTACTTATTACCCATTCGGCACCATCAATCAGCTGCTTAGCTAACGGCTTATTCATTTGCAGCTGACCTTGGCTGGCCAAATTAGACTCAAAACGTAAGCCACACTCCACTTTGCCACGCTGTAAACTCGCGCGCAGTTTTTCGCGTACTAAGGGCTCAAGACTGCGAAACTGCTCTGGTAAACGGGTGTAAGTTTCGAGGTAGCGCTGATTAACAGAGCGGATTTCCCAAACGGCCGTCCCCCAGTCTTGTTTAAATTCGTGTCGCGCGTAGGCGGTCATGCTGTGGATCATGTGGCTCTCACTATTAATGGTGCGTAAGTTTAGCTTTAGGCAAGCGCTCAGTGTGCCATTCCCCACCCCTTGCGGCAACGGTGAGCGCATGCAATGCAGGGCGAGTTTCTTTATAATGACGCCTTAAATTCAATTGGTGTTAACACCGCTGCCTCTTTCGGAGAATCCCATGTCTACACGAGCCTGCGGGCGCGCGGTTGATGAAATACGCCCCGTCACCCTCACTTCTCATTATACGCGCCATGCAGAAGGCTCGGTGTTGGTAGAGTTTGGTCATACCAAGGTGTTATGTACCGCCTCGGTTGAAAAAGGCGTGCCCCGTTTTTTGCGCGGCAAAGGCCAAGGCTGGGTGACGGCAGAATATGGCATGCTGCCGCGCTCAACTCATAGTCGCATGAATCGCGAGGCCGCCAGTGGTAAGCAAGGCGGCCGTACTATGGAAATTCAGCGCTTAATTGCTCGCTCATTGCGCGCCGCCATAGACTTAAATAAGCTGGGCGAATACACCATAGTAGTAGATTGTGATGTCATCCAAGCCGATGGCGGCACGCGCACCGCAGCCATTACCGGCGCTTGTGTGGCGCTCGCTCAAGCGCTCACTTGGATGAAAAGCCAAGGTATGATCAAAGATGATCCTATGAAAACGCTGGTCGCGGCTATTTCAGTGGGGATGGTAGAGGGCCAAGCCGTCTCTGACTTGGAATATACCGAAGACGTGAGTGCTCAAACCGATATGAATGTGGTGATGACGGCTGAAGGCAATATGATAGAAGTGCAGGGCACAGCCGAAGGGGCGCCGTTCACTCATGAACAATTATTAGCCATGCTGGCTTTGGCACGAAAATCGATTGATGAGCTAGTGGCAATTCAGCGCCAAGCGATAGCGGGCTAAAAACCGTAAGGGTGAAGTGTGAGGAGTTACACCATAAGAGCGCGTTATAGGCTGTGTGTTTACTGCTCTCTCCTTACCCCTCAGCTTTCACTCGGACTTGGCGAGAAAAATATTCTGTAATGTGGGTGATAAGCATGTTGTTCACCCACTAAATACTCCACTAAGAGAGAACATTGATGAAAGCGTATCAACGTGAGTTTATTGAATTTGCTATGAGCAAAGAGGTGCTTAAGTTTGGTGAGTTCACCTTAAAGTCCGGCCGTATTAGCCCCTATTTTTTTAATGCCGGTTTATTTAATAGCGGGCGTGATCTAGCCCGCTTAGGTCGCTTTTATGCCGCTGCCTTAGTGGACTCAAAAATTCAGTACGATGTGTTATTTGGCCCCGCTTACAAAGGTATTCCTATTGCCAGTGCGACAGCTGTGCAATTAGCAGAACTACATGGTCAAGATGTTCCTTATTGCTTTAACCGCAAAGAAGCAAAAGATCACGGCGAAGGAGGCAATTTAGTGGGCAGTCCGCTGCAAGGACGCATTATGTTAGTGGATGATGTGATCACTGCCGGCACCGCGATCCGCGAGTCCATGGATATTATTGATGCAAATGGCGCTCAGTTGGCGGGTGTGTTAATTGCACTGGATCGTCAAGAAAAGGGCAAAGGTGAGTTATCGGCTATTCAAGAGGTAGAGCGAGATTATAGTGCACAGGTAACCGCTATTATTACGCTTGCCGATTTAGTGGCGTATTTAAGCGAGCAACCCGCTATGGCACAGCACTTAGCGAAAGTGCAAGCTTATCGCCAGCAATACGGTATTTAAGTCGCCATAAATACTGTGCTTGTTAAAAAGTGAACAGTGCTTTATGGCTGTTCACTTTTTTTATCTTATTATGAGTCTAGTGCGCGGCCTGCCGCCGCTGCCAGCATAGTATGCAGCAACTCATGAGCATCAAACTTGGTAAGCGCGCGATTTGCTCCTACTTGCTCGGCATAGCTAACACTCATTTCACTGCTTAGTGAAGAGTGCAGAATAATCCAAGGCTGATGAAGCCCCGGGTGATTGCGAATTTTAAAGGCGAGCTCATAGCCATCGAGTCCTGGCATTTCAATATCGCTCACTAAAATATCAATGGGCCTACCACTTTCTTGAGCGCTTAAAATACGTGCCATGGCGTCACTGCCATCGTGAGTAACTTGGTATTCAATATTCTTTCTATCTAATACATCACTGAGTTGCTTGCGCGCCACTACAGAGTCATCTACTAATAAGATAGACAGCCCCCGTAGCGTTTCTACTTCCATATCATTGAGTAGGACATCTTTACTGTTCAACGACTCTGGATAAACTTTAGCTAAGAGCAGCTCTAAGTCGAGTAATTGAATTAATTCATCCTCTATGGTCACTAGCCCCGTAATAAAGGCATTTTTACCTAAGGCTTTAGGGGGGGCGACACATCTTTCCAATCAGTTTCAACGATGCGCTGCACCTTGCGCACCAAAAAGCCAATCTCTTTGCGATTAACATCGGTAATAATTACCGAAGCCGTGGCGCGCTCTTCTTTCGTTAATGGCTTATAGCCAATGGCTGCAGCCATATCGATTACCGGCACGGCCGCCCCTCTAAAGGTGGCGGTACCGATCACTGTACTTTGGCTACTAGGAAGCTTAGTAAGATGAGGCAGCGGCATTATTTCACGGATTTTAAGGGTGCCTAAACCAAATAGCCGACTACCAGCAAGCTGAAAAAGGAGTAGTTTTTGTAATTGCTTAGATTGTGTATTCATAGCATATCGTGCCTTTTTGATGGGCAGAGTGAGGGCGGCTAAATAAGCACTAAGCCAATACTCAGTATGCTTGATTATATGAAGCAATAGCGGGGTAAGCAATCCAGTATAGGCGATGCGTATGCTAAGTTGTGATCTCTATAGAGCACCTAAAACGGCAAGGAATTTGCTTCTTGTTACGTATTATTGAACATTAGTCGTTTTATTGCCTCTGCTAAATATAAGGTTAACTATGCCCCTTAATGCGATTAATTTTGGTCATTTATACCAGCTACAGATGAAGGCTGCCGGTGGGCGAGAAAAGCCGACCTCGGTGTGGGATAAAAGAGCGGCTAATCTGCACAATGAGCCTATAGAGAGCCCTTATAGCCGCGCATTTATCGCTAACATGGACTTAACAGCATGTCGCAGCCTACTTGATATGGGCTGTGGCAGTGGCGCCATTGGCTTAGCGCTCGCCCCGCAGCTAGAGCAAGTGATAGGGGTAGATTATAGTGCGGGCATGCTAAGTGCCTTTAGGGCGAATGCAAAAGCTCGACAACTGGATAATGTCCTCACTATTGAGCGTGCTTGGGAGGAGGATTGGCAAGATATTCCAATGTGTGATGTGGTGGTGGCCTCACGCTCCACTGCAGTAATGGACATGGCCGATGCTCTACACAAACTGGATAGTAAGGCGAGAAAGCGTGTCTATTTAACCAATTTAGTGGGCGGCTCTTTTATGAGTGCTGAGCTTTTAACGGCGCTGGGGCGCAAGGTCTATCCGCAACCCGATTATATTTATATTTTAAATATTCTCTATCAGATGGGGCGCCAGCCTCGACTGGATTATATAGAAGCGCGTGGGCGATTAGCAGGCACCAAGAGTTTTGCTGAGTTTTTAGCCAAGGCGAGCTCTTCCTTAGGAGAATTAACAGACCAAGAGCAAGCACGTCTGTCTGATTGGTATCACGCCCATCCACAGCGCGCCGCTCGCGGCGGCGAAGGCTTTAAATGGGCGTTTATTTCTTGGGAAACGGATGCGTACGCCATCAAGATAAAGCTACCCCGAGTTAAACAATGCTAAAAATTAATGTGCACGCAGAGCAAGGTCGGTATTACATTTTTCACCATGCGTTATGAGTAATTTTAGTATTTAACAGCTAAGTGTGAGGCGCACTAGCATGAGTTTATTTTTCATCACTACCCGTCTGGTCACTGTTTACCTTGAGCGCCTCGCCTGAGCGATGGACTTGAATATTCTCTCTCGCTTTAAAAAAGCGAATGCATGGTGTTCACCCGCCATTTCTTTCGCTTATAAAAGAGCGATGAGATAAGGCCTGGTTTTTTTAGGGGGTCAGGCTTGTGGTAGGAGCCAGTTGTAATAACAACAGTTGCCACTGACTATCAAAGTACAGGGTCGGTTTAATGCGAAACTGACTGCGCACATATTGATTAATCCGCCCTTCAATATAGGCGAGTAGCAAATTGGCGAGCACTTTTTCATCTTCAATAAAGCCTTCGCCTTCATATAGCTTACGCTCACGCATGATCTGTTTAAACTGGGTATCTAAGCGCTCAAATAATTGATTAATGCGCGCCAGTAAACGCTCATGTTCACCCTGTAAAGCATCGCCATTTAATAGTCGCGTGATGCCAGGATTGCGCTCACAAAAGCCGAGAATTAACTGCAATATATAGCGTAGCCTTAAGGTGCTATCTTTTTCATCTTGCAAAATTAAATTAATTCGTGAAAACAAGGTGTCTTCAATAAAGTCGATTAATCCCTCAAACATCCGAGCCTTGCTGGGAAAATGCCGATATAAGGCCGCTTCCGATACGCCCACTTCGCCAGCCAGTTTAGCGGTAGTGATGCGTTGTCCTGGACTCGTTTCCAGCATATGGGCCAGCGCTTGTAAGATTTGTTCGCGACGATTTACTTTTGGTTGAGCTGTAGTCATGGCTGTGTTACTCGATTATTGACGACCAGAAGAGCCAAAGCCACCTGCTCCGCGTTCACTTTGGGCAAACTCTTCTACTACCGTAAATTGAGCTTGTACTATCGGTAAGATAACCAGTTGTGCTATGCGCTCGCCAGGCTCAATAGTGAAAGTACTGTGGCCTCTATTCCAGCATGACACCATCAGCTGACCTTGATAATCCGAGTCAATTAAGCCCACCAAATTTCCTAACACTATGCCGTGTTTATGACCTAACCCAGAGCGGGGCAAGATAGTGGCGCATAAAGCAGGGTCTTTAATATGAATGGCCATGCCGGTGGGCAGCAGTTGGGTTTCACCGGGTGCTAAGGTTAACGGCGCATCTAAACAGGCGCGTAAGTCTAAACCGGCAGAGCCTGGAGTAGCGTATTGCGGCAAAGGAAACTCAGCGCCTACTCTAGAGTCAAGAATTTTTAGTTCAATGGGAGTCATAATATCGGTCTGCTATTAAAGTAAGAAGATGGTGTGCCAGTTCATGTTTAGGTGCCAGCGTTAGCGCTTGCTGACCGTTGGGCCAAAATACGCTCAGTGCATTATTATCACTATTAAATCCCTGACCTGCGAGCGCCACATTATTGGCGGCTATCATGTCTAAATTTTTGCGGCTGAGTTTATCGCGAGCATAGATTTCTAGATCTTGCGTTTCAGCGGCAAAACCGACGGTAAACGGTTTATTTTCCAGTGCCGCTACCCCCGCTACTATATCGGGATTTTTTACCAGTTCTATGATCAAGGTATCGCTACTGGTTTTTTTTATTTTATGTTCAGCTATCACCTTGGGGGCGTAGTCGGCAACGGCGGCGCAGGCAATAAAAATATGTTGCTCATCAATATCCTCCATCACCGCCGCTTGCATTTGCGTAGCACTTTCAACATCAATGCGCTTAACGCCAGAGGGGGTACTTAACGCTACCGGCCCACTGACTAAGGTCACGCTGGCTCCTAGCTGCACCGCCGCTTCTGCCAGCGCAAAGCCCATCTTGCCGGAGCTGTGATTGGATAAAAAGCGCACCGGATCCAGTGCTTCTCGGGTGGGGCCAGCGGTAAGCATTAACTTTAAGCCCGCCAGTGGCTTAAGGTTGCCCACTACACTTGTTTGGTTCGAGCTTAAGCTGAGTTTTTCTACTAAGGCTACTAATTCTAGGGGCTCTAGCATGCGCCCTGAACCCATATCGCCACAGGCTTGGGCACCTTGGCCTGGTCCCCAGATCTGTACTCCACGCTCGGCTAACACCTTAAGGTTATGTTGGGTTGCGGCATGAGCATACATTTGCTGATTCATCGCGGGTGCAATCGCTACTAGCGCCGGCGTGGCCAAGCACAAGGTGCTTAGTAAGTCATCAGCCAAGCCTGCAGCCAGCTTAGCGAGCATATTAGCGGTAGCCGGAGCAATAAGAATTAAGTCTGCCCACTTAGCCAGCTCAATATGGCCCATGCCGGCTTCAGCACTGGCATCCAATAACGCATCTGATACGGGCTCGCCAGAGACGGCTTGTAGGGTGAGAGGCGTAATAAATGCCTTTGCCGAGTCGGTCATCACCACTCGCACTTGAGCGTGGCGCTCTTTTAAGCGTCGTACCAAATCTGCACTCTTATAAGCGGCAATGCCACCGCTTATGCCAATTAAAATACGTTTTCCGGCTAATGACATCCCGCATTCCTTCTTTATTCGAGCGCTAAGATTATCATAAAAATGAGCCGTTGGCGGTCTCGCTCAGGCTTTCGACTAGGCTTAATGTTAATTAAGCATACTGAGTAAAGTAGTGAGTTTCATTACGACAAGGAGGTGGTGATGAGCATTAAAAACTGGCCGCTGGGTGAGCGCCCGCGAGAAAAGCTGCTAAGTCGTGGGCCACACAGTTTATCGGATGCAGAGCTGTTAGCGATTTTTTTACGCACCGGTACCAAAGGCATGGATGCAGTGAGCTTAGCGCGGGCACTGTTAGAGCAATTTGGCTCGCTTCGACAATTGTTACTCGCCGATCAGCATACCTTTTGCCAAGGGCCAGGTTTAGGGCTCGCAAAATACGTGCAACTGCAAGCTAGCCAAGAGCTCATGCGCCGCTTTTTAGATGAAAAGCTAATGCGTGCCAATGCACTTACTAACCCTGAGCTGACGCGTTTATTTTTACAGTCGCGATTGCGTGATCAGGCCCGCGAAGTATTTGCGCTGTTATTACTCGATAATCAGCACAGAGTCATCGAATTTAATGAGTTGTTCTTCGGTACTTTGGATGCGGCAGCGGTTTATCCACGAGAAATCGTCGCTTTGGTACTGAAACGGGGTGCCGCGGCGGTGATTTTGGTGCATAATCATCCGTCCGGAGTCGCCGAGCCCAGTCATGCCGATCGTTTAATTACTGAGCGTATCCAAGCCGCCTTAGGGTTATTGGATATTCGCGTATTAGATCATTTAGTGGTGGGAGACGGCGAAACTGTCTCGTTTGCCGAGCGCGGTTGGCTATAAATTGCTGCGTTTTTTGCCTTTTTGTTGATCTTGGGCTCGGTATACTGTATAAATTGCCGCCTTATTTTGCCCCGATAGACGGCCAACGGGGTGATTAATTGCTCGAGCAAATAGTAAGATTTGGAGAAGACTGACATGTCTAAAGTATGCCAAGTAACTGGTAAGCGACCAGCTGTTGGTAACAACCGCTCGCACGCCAATAACGCTACCAAGCGTCGTTTCCTGCCTAACCTGCAAAGCCACCGCTTTTGGGTTGAGAGCGAGAAGCGTTTTGTAAAACTGCGCATTAGCACCAAAGGTATGCGTATTATCGACAAAAAAGGTATCGATAGCGTCTTAGTTGACCTGCGTGCCAATGGCGTAAAAGTTTAAGGAGTTAACCAATGGCTAAAGGTATTCGCGAGAAGATCCGCCTGAACTCAAGTGCTGGTACTGGTCATTTCTACACCACGACTAAGAACAAGCGCAACATGCCTGAGAAAATGGAAATCAAGAAATTTGATCCCGTTGTTCGCCAGCATGTGATCTACAAAGAAGGCAAAATCAAATAGATTTTGCTCTCTTTAAAAAAAACCCAGCTTCGGCTGGGTTTTTTTATTTTAAAGCCATGTAAATCGCGAGCCGCAAGGAGTGAGGTGTTATAGATAGCGTTACAAGTACAAGCTTTCGCTTCACACTTCCTCCTCACTCACTGGCTTTTAGGTATACTGGACATCGTTTAAGGAGCCTTTATGCCTGAATTACCCGAAGTAGAAGTGAGTCGCCAAGGGATCACGCCCTATATGCTTAATGAGACCGTAATGCGAGTGGTAGTGCGCAATCCCAGCTTGCGCTGGCCGGTGCCGAGTGAAATCCAACAAATGGTTGGACTGACGATTACTGCGATTCGCCGGCGCGCTAAGTATCTCTTGCTTGAAACAGACTGGGGTACTGCCATCTTGCACTTAGGCATGTCGGGTAATTTAAAAGTGTTACCTCATGGCACGGCGCCCACTAAGCACGACCACGTAGATATTGAACTGAGCAATGGCAAATTACTGCGCTTAAACGATCCGCGCCGCTTTGGCTGTGTGTTATGGACCCGCGAGCCTGCTGAGCAGCATGCATTATTAATCAAGCTGGGGCCTGAACCGCTCACCGCCGCCTTTAGTGACACCCATCTTTACGAGCGCAGCCGCAAACGAAAAATAGCCGTTAAGCAGTTTATTATGGATAACCATGTGGTGGTGGGCGTGGGTAATATTTACGCTAATGAGGCGTTATTTAGTGCGGGTATTCATCCCGAGCTGCCTGCCAATGCGGTCAGCGCCGAGCAATACACGGCGCTAACGGCGGAGATCAAACAGGTGCTAGCGCGTGCCATTACCCAAGGTGGCACTACGCTAAAAGACTTTACCGGCAGTGATGGTAAGCCCGGCTATTTCGTGCAAGAGCTACAAGTTTATGGCCGCGCCGAGCAGCCTTGCACTACTTGTGGGGTGTTGCTGCAAGAGGTACGCATGGGTGGGCGCAGCACCGTCTTTTGCCCCTTGTGCCAGCCGAGATTAACGTCGTGAAGGGGTAATAGGTGAACAGGCGAGATAAGATTGACCAAGGCTAACAACAATGCAGAATTACCGCACACGCTCGCCAAGATGGCAAGAGTCAAAACTCTGCAAGCAGCTCGTCTTTTTTTATGCCGTTTTACCGGATCTGGCATAACGTAGAGCCGATATCTCGCTCTTAGGGACTAAAACTTAAACCGAGATCCTGATTTTCAGCAGGATGACGGCTTAAATAAACATTGCTCATTGTGAGGAGTGCAACGATACGCCAATCTAGGGCTAGATTGGCGCACTGCGCTCGCAAAATTTCGTGCTTATCATAAACTGAGCGCCGTGACTCTTGCAGCAAAGCAGCGCTATAAAAAATAGTCTTGGATTGTTTTTTTATCAGCTTGGAGCTTGTTACTGGGCGCTAGGCGCTATCTTCAAAGTAATGGCTTGAGCGACGGCGGCGGGCACAAATGGACTAATATCGCCGCCATGTCTAACGACGTCTTTAATGAGACTAGAAGAAATAAAAGAATTGCTCGGTGCTGGAGTGAGAAACACTGTTTCTAATTCGGGCATTAAATGACGGTTCATATTTGAGAGCTGAAACTCATACTCAAAATCCGACACGGTACGCAAGCCTCGCACCAAGACATTGGCTTGATATTGCTGAGCAAAATCTACTAATAGGCCGGAAAAGCCGACCACTTGTACATTAGCTAGTGCCTGAGTGGTGTGCTTTATTAGCTCCACCCGCTCTTCTAAGGTAAACATGGGCTGCTTACTTGAGCTAAAAGCCACGCCCACAATCACTTCATTAAACATGCTTGCCGCGCGTTGAATTAAATCTAAATGACCATTAGTAATGGGATCGAATGTGCCGGGGTAAATAACTCGGGTAGTCATACAGTTTCCTTGTAGTAGCGCTATCACTGGCTAGTTTAGGGTAGAATAACCCAGCATTCGAGCCAGTGGGAGACAGGCGTGATAAAACGAGTATTGGTGGTAAGAAACGATAAAATTGGCGATTTTATGTTGGCTTGGCCGGCGTTTGCTATGTTGAAAGCGTCTACTGGCTGTCACGTCACCGCATTAGTGCCCCATTATACCCAAGCGCTGGCCAAGCTATGCCCCAACATAGACGAAGTGATTATCGACCCGGGTAAAGACGCGGCTAGCCCCGAGCAAAAAAATTTAATGAACATCATTAAAGCGGGACATTTCGACGCCGTTATCTGCTTATTCTCAAATTTTCGCAACGCCAAGTTAATGTGGCAAGCGGGCATTAAGCAGCGCTGGGCGCCGGCCACTAAGCTGGCACAATTCTTTTATAACCACAAAGTGAAACAACGGCGCTCTCAATCCGCTAAGCCTGAGTATGAGTATAATTCAGACTTAGTGCGCGCCTTCTTAGCGCATAACCAGTTTGCTGTTATTGAGCCTAGCGCCCCCTATTTACACTTTGAGGCCGATGAGCTTACAACATTTAAAGCGACTCAAGCTCTACAGTTAGGTATTGCCGCTGATAGGCCCTGGCTGTTAGTGCATGCGGGCAGCGGCGGCTCGGCTAATAACTTATCGGTAGTGCAATATGCACAGTTAACTCGCTCGCTGCAAACCCAGCACCCTCAGCTGCAAGTGGTATTAACCGCCGGTCCTGGCGAGCAAGCGCTGGCACAACAAGTAATAGATTTAATGGGTAAAGGTGCGGTGCTGGCTCACGACTTATCTTTGCCGGACTTTTGCCGCTTATTAGCCTGTGGCAGCCTGTTTATAGCAGGCAGTACCGGACCGCTGCACATTGCGGGCGCCCTAGATGTACCCACGGTCGGTTTTTTCCCGCTGCGCCGCTCTGCTACTCCGCTGCGCTGGCGCCCTTTAAATAGTGAAGGCCGCCATTTGGCTTTTCATCCGCCCGCCAACGCCGAGGCAGAAGACATGAGCCAAGTCGACATTCCTGAAGTAGTGGCAGCCGTTACGCCGTGGGCGGCTGCGTTTTGGTCTTGATCCATAAGTCGGCGTATTTTACAAAAGTAGAATGAGCAGATAATACGCTTAATAAAAAGCCTTGTTTGCCATCAAGAAAGCCCGCCTTAACAAAATACATTTTTATAAAGCAGCCAAGCGCATGAGTAATGCCTTGGCTAATTGAGGAGCTCTTACCTTTCGCCTGCCTTTGTTCAGCCCAGGCACTGGCGTAGCCGGCCGACTTAACCAGATAATGCTCTAGGTCGCGATAGGTATAATGCAATAAATCGCCCTTGAGCTTTTTAACTTTCACGCCTTTATTTAAATGTACTTTTTCATGCACTAACGCATCGTTATAACCCGTTAAAGTTTTAGGATAAAGGCGTAGTACACGATCTGGGTACCAACCACAATGGCGGATAAAGCGGCCAAACACCCAAGATAAACGCGGCACTGAATACACAGTGTTTACTCTAGGTTTCGCTAGTACTGTCTCAATGCTCGTTTTTAACTCGGGCGTGACGCGCTCATCCGCATCTACCCATAACACCCAGTCGGATTGCACATAACTTTGTGCAATTTGGCGCTGTTTGCCAAAGCCTGGCCAATCGCTATTTACAAAAAAGCGCGCCCCCGAAGCTTGGGCGATGGTTGCTGTGGCATCGGTGCTGCCGGAGTCTAGGATGACTACCTCATCCACCCAATCTAGGGTCGCTAAGCAAGCGGCGAGATTATCGGCTTCATTTTTTACGATTAATACCGCAGCCAAGGTGGGTCGAGCATTCATGCATTAAGCTCCTGCAACAGATTAAAATCACTCATCATACGCTCTAGCTGAGTAATGACGGCATCTAGGGTAATTAATTCCATGGCATTAGCATCTTTAACTCGGGTGCGCCATGCTACTTCATTTGTTGTTTTGCCAGTTTCAGCTAATAGTGCTTGCTCATAGGCACTGACCACATAGCCCCGACAATAATAGGGGCCGGTGCGCGCCGGATTATGATGCGCATAAAGGCCAAGCACGGGTGTGCCGACTAAGGTGGCCATATGAGTGGGGCCCGTATCGGGGGCGATCACTAACCGCGCTTGCTTAATTAAGGCCAGTAGTTGCACTAAACTGGTCTTGCCCACTAAATTTTCGCTAATGTGAGGCGTTAAAGCGCAGATGCTGTGTGCTAGTGCTCGCTCTTGTGGGGCAGGGCTACCGACGAGTACCACTTTAAATCCTTGACGATGAGCATAGTCGGCAAGCTTAGCGTAGCCTGCTACCGTCCAATTTTTATAAGCTTTACTGGCACCGGGGCAAATAAGTAGTAACGGTTGTAAATGCTGATATGAGCTTGCCCAGTGTATGGCCTCGCTAGGCAAATCTATTGTCCAGCTAGGCGTAATATTATGTAAGCCTAATGCTTGGCCAAATGCCATAAAGCCATCGACGACGTGCTCACCACTGGGCTGAACTTTATAATTAGTAAATAACCATTGTCCGTCTTTAGCGCGGGCTTTATCAAAACCTAAACGGTATTTAGCGCGAATACCGAGGCTGGCAATACTGGCCCTTAGCGCAGCTTGCATATGCAACAGTGCATCAAATTTTCGCCCTTTAAGCACTTGCCAAAGTCGTTGATAAGCGCCGAGCCCTCCCGTTTTATCAAAAACGATAATTTCTACATTAGGCAGCAGGCACAATAAGCTGGCTTCAAGTTTGCCGGTAACCCAAGTGATATGAGTTTCTGGCCACTGATTTTGTATGGCTTGCACTAAAGCGATGGCATGGCAGCAGTCACCTATGGCCGATAAGCGTAATAAACACAGGCTATTTGGGGGTGAGTTAAACAAGGCCATAGATAAATCTCCAGAATTTGAGTCAGGCATTATGCAAAGGTGCGCTCTGCATGTAAAATCTGTGTTTTCGGCTTAAAGGGGAAATGACAGTGGAGCGCATCGAGCACGGTTCAGAGATCATCTGGTATGACCCAGAGTGTTTTGACTCATTTAAGCGAGATTTCTTCGAAATAGACTATTGGCGAGAAAAAGAGGCCATTTGCGGCAAAGCGGTGGGTCGTAACACCACTTGGTTTGTTAATGATGCGGTGTGCAATAAGGTGCTGCGCCATTACTACCGGGGCGGCATGATAGGGCGGGTAATGGAAGATACTTTCCTACACGTTGCCGAGTCTAAAAGCCGAGCCATGAGCGAGTTTACAGTATTAGCTAAATTATACCGCCGTGGTTTACCCGTTCCTCGCCCTTGTGCCGCACGTATGGTGCGCTCTAATCTAGTTTATCGCGCCGACATTATTCTTAGCTTAATAGAAAATTCGGCCGATTTAGTAGCGGTACTAAAAGAGCGCTCTTTAAGCAAAGAAGAATGGCAGCATGTAGGTAAAACGATACGCCGTTTTCACGATGCTGGCTTATATCATGCCGATTTAAATAGCCATAATATATTACTCGATAGTGATGGCAAAGTATGGCTAATCGATTTTGATAAATGCCATTTTCGCCAACCCAATACCTGGACTCGTGAAAATATGGACCGGTTATTACGCTCATTTCGTAAAGAAAAAGACCTACATCCAGAATTTCATTGGCAAGAGTCAGATTGGCGAGTCTTATTGAATAGTTATAAGACTAAATGATAGTAAAGTAAACTATTACTTATAGTAAAGCCATTAAGTTGGCTTTTTATTTAAAGAGAATAATTTTGAGTTTAACAAACTATAGACCCGATATTGATGGTTTAAGAGCGATAGCCGTTTTAACTGTTATTATTTTTCATTTTAACAACCAATGGCTTCCTGGTGGGTTTATAGGGGTTGATATATTTTTTGTTATATCGGGTTATATCATTACTCGCATTATTTACTCACAAATGCTAAGTAACAGCTTTTCTTTTACTTATTTTTATATAAAAAGAATAAAAAGAATCCTGCCTCTTTTTTACCTAGTAGCGTTAACTACATTAGCGATGGCATGGCTTATATTAATGCCTGACGACTTTGTAGGGCTAGCAGATAGCGTACGATACGCTAGTGTATTTATAGCCAACATATATTTTGAAAAAAATACCGGTTATTTTGCTGCTGCTGCTGACACTATGCCTTTGTTACATATGTGGTCTCTTTCCGTAGAAGAGCAGTACTACTTTGTTTGGCCATGTATTTTATTGCTTTCCATCAAGCTTTTTTCTAAAGCTCCTCGAATGATATTTTTTATCTTTTTACTTATTACATTAGGTATCATTTCTGAGTGGGCCGCTCGATCTGGAACGGCTGCTGCCTATTATCTTATACAGAATAGAAGTGCAGAACTGCTAGTAGGGGCATTATTAAGTATTTGGTTACATAACAACAATATAAAAAAAATCGCGTTGAATGAAGGTTTAATTGCCAGTTGTGGACTTGTTGGCGCAGCAGTGCTGGTAGGTTTCTTCTTTTTATTTAATGAAAGCTATACTTTTCCAGGAATTAATGCTTTAGTGGTTGCAGCTGCTACTGCTATGGTTATTTTAAATGGTGAGTTACGAAGAGGAAAGATTTATAATTTTTTAAGTATCCATGTTTTGGCTTTTATTGGCCGACTATCATTCTCACTTTATCTTTGGCATTGGCCGGTATTAGTTTTTTATAAATATTATTTTAATAAATTTACTATTGTTGGTTATATAGCATGCGCAGCTATCACTTTTTTATTGTCTTTTTGCTCTTGGCAGTTTTTTGAAAAGCCTTTACGTTATCTTAATATTAAAAGCAAATGGGTTTTCTTATTTTACTTGCTTATACCAATAGCTTTTCTAATAACGATTTCTAAAGACATTAAGAAAAATTCAGGTTATGAAATTCGCCTTCCACAAGTAGCGAAAAATATATACCAAACTTCTATCTCTGATTTTAGTCAGCTAACTAAAAAAGAGAGAGCAGATAATGCTTATCTTCCTTTCGAGCTATTACCTATTGGTAAAGAAAGTTTAGTCTCGCAGCCACCCCTTGCTCTCTTATGGGGCGACTCCCATGGCGGACATTTCAGAGGTTTTATAGAAGAGCTAGGTCTAGCTAAAGACTTTTATAGCCTTTACGGGGGCTTAGGGGGCTGTCCTCCCTTTATTGGCGTAGATTTAATTAAACATGGAAAACCTGAAAGTGAATGTACTCTACGTAATAATCAGCTGCTTGAAACTATTAAACGCTCAAGTTCTGAGGTGGTATTTTTAGCAGGGCGCTGGGCTATGTATACGGAAACTACACGTTCACCTGGTGAAAAAGGCAGTATAGTATTTTTAGGCGATAGTAGCGATTATAGTGAGTCTAGAGAAAATAGTCGTCGGGCTTTTAAAAAAGGTTTAGAAATGACTGTCAGTGAGCTCATAGCTAACGGTAAAAAGCCGGTGTTATTTGAGCAAGTACCTTCTTATTCTTATTCGCCTAGCAATTGCTTAGTCAAAAAAGCCACTTACTCTTGGTTAAAAGAAGAAAGCTGCAACATTAGTGAAAAAGAAGTAATGCAGCGTCAAGAGTATGCTAATAAAGTAATCAGAGAAATAGAAAATAAATATGCGAATTTACTAGTAGTGCGAGTTAACGCTATTATTTGTAATGGTCAAATTTGCAAAAGTGAAATAAATGACGTTCCTTTGTATAAAGATAATGATCACCTTAATATGAAAGGAAGCAGAGTGTTATTTCATGAGTTTAAAGAACACAAGGGATACTCTATATTTAACTTTCTAGATAAATAGCTTTATGCCTATATATTAAGTAACCTACTAAGGTGGCATATCGACTTAGCTATTGCACCTTTGTTGTCGTTGACAACTTTTAAGGCGTTAGATGCCATTATTTTTCTATAATGTTCATCTTTAAACAGTTTCAGTAGGTCATGACTAAGTGCCTCACTGTTTTTAATCGTTATAATAGCATTTCCGTCATTAAGTAGCTGATAAACATCAGTAAAATTAAATATAGAAGGGCCAGTTAATACTGGTTTTCCAAGCGCTGCAGGCTCTAATAGATTATGGCCGCCACGAGGAATTAAGCTGCCGCCTACAAAAGCGATATCTGCAGCCGCTAACATCGACGGTAACTCACCCATAGTATCACCGAGGTAAACTTGAGTTTCAGGGAAGAGGTCATGTTGAGTACGTCGACTAAGCACTAGCTCAAACTGGGTAATTAACTCAGCTACTTGAGCAAAGCGTTGCGGATGACGGGGAACAAGAATTAGCAGTGCATTAGGTAAATGAGAAAGCAGTTGTTGATGAGCGGCTAAGATCTGCTGATCTTCACCATCATGAGTCGAGGCTGCTATCCAAACTGGGCGCTCAACACCTAATTCGGTGCGCAGTTGCTGGCCCTTTTCGTGCACTTCAGAGCCGTAGTTAATATCAAATTTTATAGAGCCAGTAACACTTAACTTTTCTGGCGCTACTCCTAAATCCTTAAAACGCTGGGCATCCGCATTATATTGGCAGGCAATATGGCTAATATTATTTGCAAGCAGTCGGAATAGAGTATGAAAGCGTTGATATCGCCTAGCTGAACGGGCTGATAAGCGGGCATTTAATATCATCACCGGTAAGTCACGTTTAGCACAAGCGCGAAGCCAATTAGGCCAAAGCTCAGTTTCCATAATAAGCAGAGCTTGTGGCTTAATTTGACGTAGGAATAACGCCACCGCCCACGGAAAGTCTAAGGGCGCGTAGCGATGTTCAACTAAAGTGCCTAGTTTCTCGGCTACATCGGCTCCGGTGCGCGTGGTAGTGGTAACTATAATAGGCAGTTCCGGATATTGCGCTTTTATGGCTTTAATTAAGGGCGTAGCGGCGACCATCTCGCCCACGCTGACCGCATGTATCCAGAGCGGGCGGGGTTGTAAAGTGCGTGGTACAAAGCCAAGAAGCTCGACCCAGCGCTTGCCAAAGGTAGGCTTCCCCTTTTTAGGCCAATAAAGCATGCCTAAAATTATTGGGCTAAAAAGATGGATAATTATGTTATATAAAAATAAATACATATAATTATTTCAGCAAATCGTTACTATTAACATATGTCCATTTGCCTCTAGGCTTGTCGAGATACTGAAAGTGCTCATTAGTGAAACTTCCTTGAATGCAGGTTGTTTTATAGTTTCTACTATTAACTATTTTATTTCCAATCACTTCATTTAGTACACCAGGTCCCGTTAATCCATATACACTTTCATTATTAGCATTATTGTTTTCAATGTTATTTACCATTTTTTCTAGTACAGCTATTAAAAGAGGGTTGTTAGGAGCACTAGCAATAAAGTAGTTGGTATAATCGTGTTTTCGACTAAGAATAAGTTGCTGATCATCTTTCTTAATAATATTTGATAGTGGCCAAACAGCATGGCCATCTATATCCATATATACACCGCCAAGTTGATTAAGAACAAAAACACGCCAAAAATCTGCTTGAGCAGCGCCCACAGTTAAGCGACTAAAAGCTAAAGCTTGCCGTTGAGTACCATATTTTTGGATAAACTCTAACCTTTCTTCTGTACTGACGTAACGGTATTCCCAATCTAGAGACATTAGCCGATTATATAAGTAATTAGTATAAACCGGTAAACTAACTTTATTTGTGAAATTAGTTTGCCAAACTATTTTTGGTATTAATTTTTCTTTGTTATTTTTTAATATCGCGGGACTTAATGAAGGGATCGAAAATCTTTTTTTAGGAAATAGCCAATGAAAAGGATAGCTTAAAGCTTTTACGAATATGCCTAAAAACTTACATAGGCGGTTATTGAAAATGATGAGTAAATTCATTGTTTTTCTCTAATGTAGTGTGCCGTTTCAAGACTATCGATAGCAGTAAGTACTTGCTGAGGGTAGAGCTCTTTTAGGCACTTTAAGTGTCCCAGTGGGCATTCTCGTTGAAAGCAGGGTCGACATTCAATATCGGTATGCACAATCGCCACTTTTTCTGCTAATGGAGGGGTGTACTTAGGGGAAGTAGAACCATACACGGCCACTAAGGGGCGTTGCAGGGCGGCAGCAATATGCATTAAACCTGAGTCATTCGATACCACCATGCTACTTAGGGCCATTAAATCGATCGCCTGATGCAAAGAGGTTTTCCCCGCGAGTATATGACAATGCGCTTGTAGCTCACTAGGTAAAGTAGTGCGTATTGTTTCTGCTACGGGAACATCTTTAGCCGAGCCAAAAATCCATACCTGTTTACCTTGTTCGATTTGTTGCTTTGCCACCTCAGCATAATGGTGCTCTGGCCAACGTTTAGAAGGGCCAAACTCGGCGCCTGGACATAAACTCAGTATCTGCTTAGTACAGCTCAGTGAAAATTCTTGTAATGCTGCTTGTTGGTTACTTTTATCTATAGTGAGTTTTGGCCATGGCACTGTGGGTAAGCAATGAGCATCTGCCATCTCCAGTTTAGGATAGGCTAAAGCAACATACCGCTCTACCATCAGTGGAAAAGCCACCTTATTGCTACGCAAATCATTCAGCAGGCCATAGCGTGACTCGCCTTTCCAACCGGTGCGTTTTTCAATGCCAGCAAAAAGTGGTATTAGCGCAGATTTTAATGAGTTAGGTTGGATTATAGCCCAGTCATAGTTGTCTTTAGCGAGTGCACGGCCCAGACGAAAACGCTCGACTAGTTTAAAGTCCCCATGGCCGAGTGGCATAACGATAGTCTTATCGACTTCAGGCATACGCTCCAACAGAGCACAACACCAAGCGGGAGCCATCACATGTAACTCAAGATTGGGATACTCGCGCTTAAGAGTGATGTAAAGGCTTTGCGACATCACCATGTCGCCCACCCAAGACGGGCCTATTACTAAAATTTTCATAATCTCTTATCTATCCGAGCTAGTGTTTGTATAGTACCATAAACCGTAGTTTACAAAATGTTAGGTAAAGTGAAATGGCACTTGTTACAGATGCTAAAGTACTTAAAAATTTAATATTTAATAACGAATGTGACTTTGTATCTCTCGGACACAATTGTGATGTGGCTTATTTTTTAAGATATAACGGTATTAGAAAAGCAGCTTATCCTTTTGATTGGTGCCTCACGCCAGCGGCCACGGTAATAAGTCTCTTTGAAAATGAATTTGATGATTTTGTTAATATTAAGAATTTTAGCTTTTCACAGCCTCACTTAGCTGCTTATTTCGAAGGTGAAAACAAGCATATAGTAGAAATGGATAAAATTGTAATTAGTGGGCATTGTGAAAAATACAGTATGACCTTCCCTCATGATTTTCCAATAAATAGTAAAGAGAGTTATGATGAAGTTAGTGTTAAATATAATACAAGAGCTGCTAGGTTAATGGAGTTAGTAAGGAGTAATAATAAAGTTTTTTTTATCTATAACTACGAAGATAGTCTAGAGGAAGTGTTTCTATTAGAAAATATTAATAGAGTTGTTAATGATAAGAACCCAAGCCTAGAATTTTATATAGCATCTCTTAAAACACTTGAAAATGCATTTTTGTCTAATTTTAAATATAAAGCTTTAAGATTCTTAAATAAAAAGCAGCAACAAATATCAAATATTAAGAATAAGTTTTTATTAAGTTAATAGTTTTAAAGTTATTCTTTCCAAATTATTTTTTCTTTAATTTTACTTGCTGGATTTCCGGCAATCAAACTGCCCTCCTCTTTAAATTTCCCGGAAACTAAGCTTTGTGCTCCTATTATACAGTTAGCTGCTATTTCACTACCTTTTAGAATAGTAGATCTTGCACAAACCCAAACGTGTTCACCAATTATTATACCTTTTGGCTGATTTATTATATTGCCCTCTTTATCGAGTATATGATGATGATCTGCATCAGTTAATAAGCACTCCCAAGCTATTAAAGAGTCTTTACCAATTGATATATTGTGGCGAGAAATTATAGTGCTTGCAGCAGATATTTGGAAGTTCTCACCTAAAGTAAGTAAGCCATTAATAGAAAGTCGAGAGCCAAATCCTATTTTAGCTTTGCCATTAAAATGAACATGCCCTGTTATACTTAATATCGTTCTTTGGTAAGAAAAGTCATAAGTCTCTACACTGCCAAAGCCTATTCTTACAATTCCTGTCTTAACTTTGTCTAAGGTTACTTTTCCACTTAAATTTTGTAGTTTAGTTTTATGAGACACTATAATAGGCAGACGTACAGCATCTATAAAAGAACATAATCGTAAACAAACATAGATACTTTTAGGAAGCCCTAATAGGTATCTGAAATTTATGATTATCTTGCTCATAATCAATGATTCCAATAAATATTTTTTTTGGTAACTGTAGCCGGGATACCGACCGCGATAGAGTGGGCTTCTATATCTTTTGTAACGATAGAGCCGAACCCAATGATACTTCCATCATTAATTTTTACCCCTTTCAATATGGAAGCATTAGCTGCAATCCAGACTTTATTTCCTATATAAATATTTTGGGGTAAGTTCAATTCTTCATTAGTGTTTATGTCGAAAATAGGATGGCCATCATAGGTCATTATGTTTATGTTTCTAGAGAGCATACAGTCATCGCCTATTGTTAGCTTTGTAGCATTACCTTTTGCCGATAGATATGCACCGCCAATGTCGGTTCTTTTACCTATCTGTATTAAGCAGTTATCCCCTACCACTTCTAAATTGCTATAACTAATATTAGCGCCATCTTCTACTTTTATTAAGTTATTATTTCCTTTTACGCTGATATTGCATCTACGTAATTTTCCATTTCCTGATATAATTAAATTATTTTTTTTTCCAGATATTTTTATTTTGTTCCATATTAAATAAGATTTAGGGCTAATTGAAATATAATTATTTCTGCTTTTTACTAAGTTAAGTAACCTAATCTTTAATTTTTCTATCATCGAAGAAGTCCAATAAGAAGATTATTTTCTTTTTCTAAACACATAATTCCCTCTGATCTTACGCCACAGGCCAAATACATCGGTGCGGGGGAAGATGGCGATGCGTCGAATTTGATATTTGTCTTCGTGCATAGCAAGGGGGCCGCTATTGGTGGCGACGGCGTAGGGATAACCGAGTTCTTTGGCAAGATCCTTGCTGTCTTGGTTATGACTGCCGAAGGGATAAGCAAAAGAATATAAAGGCTTACCGATGAGTTGCTCGAGTTGTGCTTTATTTTCAGCAATTTCAAATCGTTGTGTCTCTTTATCTAGGGTATCTAAGTGTGGATGAGTCAGGGTATGACCACCAAACTCCACTAAACCTGAATTAGCCATTTCTTTTATTTGTGCGGGGCTCATGAGCGGTACGCGTTTTTCTGGATTGTCCGGTTGCTCTACGTCCCAGCGATTAAACTCTTCACCGGTTACTGCGTATATTACGGCCTTAAAATTATATTTTTTTAACAGCGGAAATAACAGTTCATAGTTATCTTTATAACCGTCATCGACGGTCAGCATAATGTATTTTTTATTGGGGTTTAAACGTTCGGCGACACCCTGTTTGGCAAGGTCGCTAAAGATTAACGTTTCATAGCCTAGGCGCTTTAGCAGCTTAAAGTGTTTTTCCAGCATATCAACGTGCATATAGGTGCCGTGTACGCCTTTTTCAGTGTCATCTTTAATAAAGCGATGATACATAATAATCGGCATTTCGCGGCGCTGTTTATGCACGTAAACACTTTGGTATTCTTGTTCTAACTGTTCCACTACCGCTTGTAAGTCGTACTGAACTTTCACTTGCGCAACTAAACCGGCACTGGGGCTGGGTTGCATTAGCGCACTGGCGATATCTGCAGCGAGACGTGAAAAGTCGATATCTAGATCTTTAGGACCTATATCGCCGAAGTTGCTAGACATAGCCCCAGTAAGATTATCTTCATTGACCAAGCCAATCGCATTAGCTTCACCAATGGCAAAGATAGGGCGCTGCATTAGTATGGCTTCCATTGCTACCCGACCGGCACCGATTACTAAATCAGCTTGTGCAATTAACGCCGGCACATCTTGCACATAGCCGAGAAACTGTACTTTTGTTTTAAAACGCGCAAAGCGTTCCGGCACCACAGAACCAGAGGCGATTTGTACTTGATAGTTATCTAAGTCTAAACATTCATCGAGTAAGCGATAACAAAGCTCGCCTTTAGGCCCCGTTAATCGACCAATAATACTGATCACCGGTTTGGTGTTATGTGGGGCAGGGCAGGGCTGATAGTGCTCGGTATTAATACCATTGCGCCCAATGTTAATGAGCTCTGGTGCCACACCTAAGCTGGTGATTAGCTGCTCGCGCACCGCTTCACACACTGCCAGTGCTTTATCACCTAGCGCATGAAATTTTTTACGTGAAGCATGTACTGGCTGGCGACCATGAACGCTGGTGATCATGGCGGTGCCTGTAATTTTACAGGCTACATAGCAGCTCCAACTTGAAGCACGACTATGAGCGTGCACTACTTGAATACGGTGCTTTTTAATGAGATAGACTAAATAGGCCACATGCCAAAAACGCCTTGGAACACTGCGCTTATTAAAGCGCAGCTTAAAAAATTCGCCAAGGTGGGGCTTGGTCAGAGTATCGGAGACATAGCATACTCTGTGACCCCGCTTAGTGAGTTCATCGCCCACCGTGGTCGCGTAGACTTCGGCTCCCGTCACTTCTAATTGTGATAGGGCCATTAAGATATTCATGCTGTGCTGTTACTCCTTGCCGAGCGCCATGTCTTACTCGCAGCCTGCTTAGCGCGGGCCGCAAGATATTACTTATTTAGCCACGCCATATATTCGGCTGTGCCTTCGGCAACGGTTTTAAAGTTATGTGGGTAACCGGCGGCGCGCAGTTTAGTTAAGTCGGCTTGAGTAAAGCTTTGATAGCGACCTTTTAGCTGATCAGGGAAGGGAATATATTCAACCTCGCCTTTATTATGATGCTTAATTACCGCCTCGGCCACGTTTTGAAAGGGCTCGGCTCGGCCAGTGCCGCAGTTAAAAATACCGCTTACTTGGGGATTTTGCCAAAACCACAGGTTGACCTTACACACGTCTTCTACATAGATGAAGTCGCGCATTTGGCCGCCGTCAGGGAAGCCGTCGCAGCCGGCAAACAGCTTAGGATTTTCGCCTTTGTGCAGTTGAGTATTAAGATGGAATGCCACACTCGACATGCCGCATTTATGCTGTTCGCGAGGGCCATAGACGTTAAAGTACTTTAAGCCCACCACTTGTGAGCTAATATGGGGCATTAAACGGCGCACATATTGATCAAATAATTGCTTGGAGTAGCCGTAGACATTCAACGGCTGCTCGTATTGTGGCTCTTCGATGAAGTTGTCGTTGCGGCCACCGTAGGTAGCGGCAGAGGAGGCGTAAATGAAGGGGATCTCGCGTTCTACGCAGTAATGCAGCAAGTCTTTGGAATATTGGTAGTTGTTTTCCATCATGAACTTGCCATCCCACTCGGTGGTGGCAGAACAAGCACCTTCATGAAAAATCACTTCGATGCCGCCCCATTCTTCAAAGTCGTCGCCAGAGAAAATGCGCTGAATAAACTCGTCTTTATCGAGATAGTCGGCGATGGTTAAGTCTGCAAGGTTTACAAATTTAGTACCATCCGTAAGGTCATCAACCACCACTACATCGCTGCGGCCTTGTTCATTCAGTGATTTTACTAAGTTACTGCCAATAAAGCCGGCGCCGCCAGTTACTATGATCATTCAGTCTGCCCCTGATTGGCCGGAGGTCCGGCATTGGTGGTTAATAAAATTCATTTAAGTTTATCACGCTTAAGCTTAAGAAAACTAACTCCTCTGGCTGTGTTATATTAGAAGCAAATAACCTTCAACATTTGGTTCCACGGATGACCACCAAACAACGGATTATTGCCGCTGCCTTGCAACTATTTAATGAGCAAGGAGAGGCAAACGTGACCACCAATCACATAGCGGCACATTTAGGGATGAGCCCTGGCAATCTCTATTATCACTTTCGTAATAAAAACCACATAATTTCCGCTATTTTCCAGCAATATAGCGGCCATTTACGCCAAAGCTTCGCTCCTGTTAGCGAACCTACCAGTCCCGCCATGTGGTTTCACTACTTAGACGCCACCTTCTACGGTATGTGGGAGTTTCGTTTTTTCTATGCCAATTTGAATGATATTTTGCAGCGTGACCCTGAGTTACATAAGCAATACTTATTGGCACAACAAGAACTGACCATTAATTTGCAAGCGTTGTTAAGCGCGCTTAATCGCCAACAAGTGTTAATGATTCCCGAAGCTGAAATTGCTCCTTTAACTGACGTGTTAAAATTATTAGCTTCTTTTTGGGTGAGTTATCAAGCGGCGCAATCGTTGGTGCCTAATATTAGCCAAGCAGTGCTTTATGAAGGCGTATCCCGAGTATTGTTGCTATTAAAACCCTATTTTCACCCACAGTTTGGCCTAGAGCTAGCTAATTTAATGGCACATTATCAGGCACTGTCCGCTGATCCCAGTGATCCCTTTCACAAGTAAGGCAGATTGGTGGGATATGCTGTGGAAAATGCCAAGCTAAGGAGTAAAGTAAAGCGACTAACGCTAATCACTCAGATTAATAGTAGGAGTTCGTGATGCCAGCAGAGTTTTATGCTCACTTATCTACCCAGCTTGCCCAAAGCCATGCTGAGGGATTATTTAAAGAAGAGCGGGTAATAAGCTCACCGCAAAGTGCGGCCATTGAAGTGGCGGAGCAAGAGGTGATTAACTTTTGCGCTAACAACTATTTGGGGCTAGCTAATCACCCAGAGCTAATTAGTGCTGCCAAACATGGGCTAGACAGCCACGGCTTTGGGATGGCATCGGTACGCTTTATCTGTGGCACTCAAGACTTACATAAACAATTAGAAGCCAGTCTCTCCGACTTCCTTGGCATGGAAGACACCATTCTTTATACCTCCTGCTTTGACGCTAATACCGGCTTATTTGAAACTTTACTCGGTCCTGAAGATGCCATTATTTCCGATGCGCTTAATCACGCCTCTATTATTGATGGCGTGCGGTTGTGCAAAGCTAAGCGCTATCGGTATGCCAATAACGATATGGCAGAGCTAGAAACACAGCTTAAGCAAGCGAAAGCCGCCGGCGCTCGTTTTATCCTAATTGCCACCGATGGCGTTTTCTCCATGGATGGCGTGATTGCCAACCTTTCTGCCATTTGTGATTTAGCAGAACAATATAACGCCATAGTCATGGTGGATGACTCCCATGCGGTGGGCTTTGTTGGCGAGCATGGCCGGGGCACCCCTGAATATTGCGGGGTAGCGGATCGCGTGCATTTAGTTACCGGCACCCTAGGCAAGGCATTGGGTGGGGCCTCGGGGGTTATACCTCAGGTAAAAAAGAAGTGATTGACTGGTTACGCCAACGCTCAAGGCCCTATCTCTTTTCCAATTCAGTGGCTCCTGCCATCGTTGCGGCTTCTATTAGGGTGTTGGAGATGCTGAAAGACGGCGATGCGCTGCGCACTAAGGTTCGAGAAAACAGTGCTTATTTTCGGGAGCAGATGACGGCGGCGGGATTTACCTTGACGGGCCAAGATCATGCCATTATTCCGGTGATGCTAGGTGATGCGGCTTTAGCAGCTAAGATGTCTGAAAAGCTCTTGGCGTTGGGTATTTATGTGATTGGTTTTTCTTTCCCAGTGGTACCTAAAGGCCAAGCGCGTATTCGTACCCAAATGTCGGCGGCACATAGCCGTGAACAGCTGGATAAAGCCATTGCTGCTTTTATTAAAGTGGGTCGCGAGTTAAACGTCATTTAAGGAGTCAGCATGAAAGCCTTAGCCAAGTTGAAAACTGAGCCCGGCATGTGGATGACAGAGGTACCGATGCCCGAGGTAGGTCATAACGACTTACTAATAAAAATCCGCAAAACCGCCATTTGTGGTACCGATATTCATATTTATAATTGGGATACGTGGTCACAAAATACTATACCCGTGCCCATGGTGGTGGGCCATGAATATGTAGGCGAAGTGGTCGGCATGGGCCAAGAAGTGCGCGGCTTTAGCGTCGGTGATCGCGTCTCCGGTGAAGGGCATATAACGTGCGGGCATTGTCGAAATTGTCGTGCAGGTCGCACTCATTTATGCCGAAATACAGTAGGGGTGGGGGTTAATCGCCAAGGGGCATTCGCCGAGTATTTAGTCATTCCTGCTTTTAATGCCTTTAAATTACCCGATGAAGTAACGGATGATTTAGCGGCCATTTTTGATCCCTTTGGTAATGCAGTGCATACCGCTTTATCCTTTGATTTAGTAGGCGAGGATGTGTTGATTACGGGCGCGGGTCCCATTGGCATTATGGCGGCGGCAGTTGCTCGCCACGCCGGTGCACGACATGTCGTTATTACCGATATCAATGATTATCGTCTTAATTTGGCGCGCCAAATGGGCGTATCCCGCGCCGTAAATGTAGCCAATGAACAGTTAGCTGAGGTAATGGCTGAACTGGGTATGACTGAAGGTTTTGATGTGGGTTTAGAAATGTCCGGCGTGCCAGCCGCCTTTTGCGATATGCTCGATAAGATGAATCATGGTGGCAAAGTTGCCATGCTAGGGATCCCTCCTAACGAAATGGCTATCGATTGGACCAAGGTGATTTTTAAGGGCTTAGTGCTAAAGGGCGTGTATGGCCGAGAGATGTTTGAGACTTGGTATAAGATGGCCAGCCTTATTCAGTCTGGCTTAGATTTAAGCCCCATGATCACCCATCACTTTAAAGTGGATGATTTTCAACAAGGCTTTGATGCCATGCGCTCTGGCCAGTCAGGTAAAGTTATCCTCGATTGGACGTAAGCTAATTCCTTCCTTTATCTGTTTGTTTAAACCAAGGCTAAAAATATCGGTCTTGGTTTTTTTATGCCTGGCGGTTATGCGCCCGCTTGTTTAGCTGCTTGCTTTAATTTGTCTGCTAAAAAGCGCCTAGCTTCACAATTTTTGCATTTGTCAGCAAAGCGCAGTCTCGCTTTACACATTTCGCTTGTTAAACCTCCAGCCTCGGGTTAGAAAAAGAACAGTCCGGACTCATTCCGGCGCAATCACTCAATGGATAGAGGAAAGCGAGATGAGTACAAGGAATAAAAAAATGTCTGGCGTATCAATGGCCGTTACTACGGCATTAACGGCGGCATTAACTTTAACCCCCGCTTGGTCAGCGGTTGCAGAGACAGTGAAAATTGCCATTGCAGGACCCGTTACCGGACCGGTGGCGCAATACGGTGATATGGAGTTTACCGGTGGGCGCATGGCTGTAGAGCTATTAAACAAGTCTGGCACTTTAGGGGATTATCAACTTGAAGCCGCGGAGTACGACGATGCCTGTGACCCAAAGCAGGCCGTAGCGGTAGCGAATAAAGTGGTAAATGACGGTATTCAGTTTGTAGTAGGACATTTGTGCTCGGATAGTACCTTGCCTGCTTCAGATGTTTATGACGATGAAGGTATCTTGATGATCACCCCGGCTGCCACAAACCCGGTGATCACCGAACGAGGCCAGCCACTGGTCATGCGCACCATTGGCCTAGATAGTGATCAAGGACCCACGGCCGCTAAATATATTGTGGAGCAAGCTAAGCCAGAGCGGATCGGTATTATTCACGATAAAAAACAATATGGCGAAGGCTTAGCTTCTAGCGTGCGCGATGCACTAAAAGAAGCGGGCGCCAATGTGGTGGCTTATGAAGGCGTGACTGCAGGAGATAAAGACTTCTCCACGTTAGTGGCTAAGTTACAAAGAGATAAGGTGGATTTTGTCTATTACGGCGGTTATCACCCGGAGTTGGGGCTAATTTTACGCCAATCGGCAGAACGTGGTTTTAAGGCGCGCTTTATGGGGCCAGAGGGTGTGGGTCATAAAGATATTACCTCTATTGCTGGGGATGCTTCAGAAGGCTTATTAGTTACCTTACCTAAAAAATACGATCTCGAGCCAGAAAACGCCGAGATTGTCAGCGCCATTGAAGCTAAAGGCTTAGATGCCAGCGGGCCTTTTGTGTGGACTACCTACGCGGCAGTACAAGTGATTGCTGAGGGCATAAAACGTGCCGGTCCAGACCCAGATGCGGTGGCACAAGCTCTGCGTACTAAGCCGGTTAATACCGTGATGGGGCCTTTATCGTGGGATGATAAAGGTGACTTAGTTGGCTTTGAGTTTGGCGTTTTTGAGTGGCATAAAGACGGCACTTCTACTCAGATGTAAAACATAAAGCTCGCTTAGGCGGGCTTTATTGCTTAAGGCGAACGCGCTGTGTTGGTTTAGCAATGAGCTCTTTGCTATGACGGCTCGTTCCTAAGGTAAGGAAACCAGATATGTCTGAGCCTGTGCTGTATTTTATACAACAACTGCTTAATGGCCTCACCATCGGCAGCACCTATGCGTTGATCGCCATTGGCTACACCATGGTCTATGGCATTATTGGCATGATTAACTTCGCTCATGGCGAGGTCTATATGATAGGCGGCTACGCCTCATTTATGGTAATGACCGCCTTACTGATGTTTGGCATAGATAGCACCTTTTTGCTCTTAACCAGCGCCTTCTTAGCCAGTATTATATTAACCAGTGTTTATGGCTATTCCATTGAACGGGTGGCTTATCGCCCGCTACGCGACAGTAAACGCTTAATTGCCTTAATTTCTGCTATTGGCATGTCGATTTTTTTACAAAATATGATGCGCCTCTTTCAAGGCTCTCGCGATATTGCCATGCCGCGCTTAATTACGGGCGGTTGGAATTTTGGCCAAGGTAATTTTCAAGCCTCCTTATCTTATATGCAGTTGATTATCTTTGCGGTCACCTTAGTCACTATGGTGTTGTTATCGTGGTTTATTTCTCGCTCTCGTATGGGGCGCGCCTGTCGTGCCTGTGCTGAAGACTTACAGATGGCCAACCTACTGGGCATTAATAGCAATACGGTTATTTCCCTCACCTTTGTGATCGGCGCCGCCTTAGCCGCAATTGCGGGCGTCTTACTTAGCTCTTATTACGGGGTGATTAATCCTTATATTGGCTTTATGGCCGGCTTAAAAGCCTTTACCGCTGCAGTATTAGGCGGCATTGGTAGCATTCCGGGTGCTGTATTAGGTGGCGTGTTATTAGGCGTAACAGAAGCCATGACAGGCGCGTATTTTAGTACCGAATATAAAGACGTGGTGTCATTTGGCTTATTGATTGCGGTGCTATTATTTATGCCGACCGGTATTTTGGGTAAGCCGGAGGTAGAAAAAGTATGAATAGCCTTAAATCTGCGGTGCTAGCCAGTGGCTTATTTTTATTATTAGCCGGCTGGCTACTGGGCTTTCGTCTTGAAACGGCCGGTACCCAGTTGGTGGTCACGAACCGTCTAGATGCCACTTGGCAATGGCTGGCGCTGGGCATGGCCTTAGTGTTTGTCGCGCAGTTATTTCACACTAAGTTACGCCATTGGCTACGCCTGTTATTAGATCGAAAAGGTCAGTTTGCGCTGCCGGCACCCGAAGAGAAACCTGGCGCCTATCGGCTGCTGAGTGCCTTAGTGTTAGCGACGTTATTAATTTGGCCATTTATGGGCTCACGCGGTGCCGTAGATTTAGCCACCTTAACCCTTATTTATGTGATGTTAGGTCTTGGTTTAAACGTGGTAGTAGGGCTGGCGGGCTTATTGGACTTAGGTTATGTGGCCTTTTATGCGGTAGGTGCCTACAGCTACGCCTTATTAAATGCTTATTTTGGCTTAGATTTTTGGAGCTGTTTATTTATCTCAGGCGCGATGGCCGCCTTGTTTGGCTTTTTATTAGGCTTTCCCGTGCTGCGCCTACGGGGCGATTATTTGGCCATTGTTACCTTAGGCTTTGGCGAGATTATTCGAATTTTACTGAATAATATGACGGAAATTACCGGTGGGCCAAACGGTATTGCAGGCATTCCTAAACCGACTTTATTTGGTTTACAGTTTGATCGCCGAGGCGATAATACTTTTCATGAGTTTTTTAATATTGCCTATAACTCTAACCATAAAGTAATTTTCTTATATTTGCTGGCGCTGTTATTAGTGCTCCTGACCTTATTTGTTATTAATCGCCTATTGCGTATGCCAATTGGTCGGGCGTGGGAAGCCCTGCGTGAAGATGAAATTGCCTGTCGTTCATTAGGCTTAAATCCCACTTTAATTAAACTGAGTGCTTTTACCATAGGCGCGGCCTTTGCCGGTTTTGCTGGCAGTTTTTTTGCCGCGCGCCAAGGTTTTATTAGCCCCGAGTCGTTTGTGTTCATTGAGTCGGCGATTATTTTAGCCATTGTGGTATTAGGTGGCATGGGCTCCCAAGTGGGCGTGGTATTAGCCGCTATTGTGATGACCATATTGCCGGAGCTCACCCGAGAGTTTAATGAATACCGAATGTTATTATTTGGCTTGCTGATGGTGTTAATGATGATTTGGCGCCCCCAAGGCTTATTGCCGATGCACCGCCCTCATCTGGAGCTAAAATCATGAGCGCCTTATTGCAGGTATCTGATTTAAGCATGCGCTTTGGTGGTTTAGTGGCCGTAGATAACGTTGCATTGACGGTTAAACCACAGCAGGTGGTGTCTATTATTGGGCCCAATGGAGCTGGGAAAACCACTATTTTTAATTGTTTGTCTGGTTTTTATCGAGCCAGTGGCGGACAAGTGAGGTTTAAAGAGCAGCTTATTTCTGGCATGCCGGGCTTTAAAATTGCTCGCTTAGGGATGGTGCGCACTTTTCAGCATGTGCGGTTATTTAAAGAAATGACGGTGCTAGAAAATCTCTTAGTCGCCCAGCATCGCCATTTAAATACTCACTTTCTCGCAGGGCTATTTAAAACTCCTGCTTTTCGTCGCGCCGAGCGCCAAGGCCTAGAGCTGGCTCATTATTGGTTAGAAAAAGTACAGCTTACCTGCGTAGCGAATCGCAGCGCAGATAATTTATCCTATGGCCAACAGCGCCGCTTAGAAATTGCTCGCTGTATGGCGACGCGCCCACAATTACTTATGCTCGATGAGCCAGCGGCGGGTTTGAATCCTAATGAAACCCATGAGCTTAATCATTTAATTTGTGACCTACGGGATAACGAAGGGGTGAGCATTTTATTGATTGAGCATGATATGAAACTAGTGATGGGCATTTCTGATTATATTTATGTGGTGAATCAGGGCCGCCCTTTAGCCCAAGGCACGTCTGAGCAAGTGCGCAGTAATAAAGACGTCATTAATGCCTATCTTGGCGATGTTGAGCACCACTAACTTTAGGTCAGAATAACGCTGTTAGGGAGAGGGCGCAGTATGCTGCATGTGGATAATATAAATGCGGGCTATGGCAAAATCCAGGCGCTACACGATGTGACTGTGCATATAGATCAGGGCGAAATAGTGACCTTAATTGGTGCCAATGGCGCTGGTAAAACCAGCTTAATGATGACCATTTGCGGTGATCCTAAACCCAGTCAAGGGCGCGTGGTATTTGAGGGCCAAGACTTAACTGACTTAGACACCGCCAGTATTATGCGCAAAGATATTGCGATTGTGCCAGAAGGGCGGCGTATATTTGCCCGCTTAACGGTAGAGGAAAATCTTTATATGGGCGCTTTTTTTGTGGATAAACATGAACATAGTGCCCTGTTAAAAGAAGTCTATGATTTATTCCCACGCCTTAAAGAGCGCATGCAACAAAGAGCCGGCACCTTGTCTGGCGGCGAGCAACAAATGCTCGCTATTAGCCGCGCACTCATGAGTAAACCGCGCTTATTATTGTTAGATGAACCTTCACTGGGCTTAGCGCCGATAATTATTAATCAAATATTTGCCACCATAGCGCAGCTGCGTGCAGAAAAAGGTATGACCATTTTCTTAGTAGAACAAAACGCCAATCAAGCGCTGCAACTAGCAGATCGTGGCTATGTATTAGAAAACGGCCGCATTATTTTAGCTGACTCTGGGCGCGCTTTATTAGTGAATGAGCAAGTACGCCAAGCATATCTAGGCGGCTAAGACTGCAAGAGTACTGTGACTAATGCTAAGAAAGAGGAGATTGGGTAAACTGGAAGAAATTTATTAAGAGGAGTTAGTCATGGAGCAATTTGCTCATATATCGGTAGAACAGGCGCAGCAATTACTTGCCCAAGGCGAAGCACGCTTAGTGGATACGCGGGATCCCCAATCTTTTGCCCAAGCCCATGTACCTGAGTCTTACCATTTAACAAACGACACCTTAGTGGCGTTCACGAATGAAGTAGATTATGAAACGCCGATTATTGTGATGTGTTATCACGGCGTCAGTAGCCAAGGTGCAGCGCAATATTTAATTGAACAAGGCTTTGACCAAGTTTATAGCTTAGATGGCGGCTTTGAGGCGTGGCGCCGTACTCAGCCTGTGGTTGCCGCCTAATGAAATTGCTATTGGTAGTTGAGGATGCGCGGCGCGCACAAGCGTTTGTGGACTATTTAACCGCGCAAGGTTTAGCCTGCGAACAAACCCTAGACGATGCTCATCGAGTGAGTATTTGGCTAATAGATGAACATCGGTTTGCAGATGCAGAACCCGAAGTGGCTCGTTTTCTTAAAGAGCCGTTTCACCCTCGCTATCAAGAAGCTGCTTGGTTACACGGTGATACTCATATTAAATTTGCTAGCCAAGCGGCGAGTAAACAAAACTTGGCTCAACTCGCCAAGCGTACGGGCCCCGTTAATCTTATCGTGCTGCTGAGTTGTGTATTGATCTATGGTTTGGCACAGCTGGGCGCCCCGGTGTTGGCCTGGTTGTCTTTTCCTGCACAGTTAAGTCAGTTAGTGGGAGTGAATTTTTGGCGCGCTTTTACACCGGCATTATTGCACTTTAGCTTGATGCACTTAGTATTTAATCTGTTTTGGTGGTGGTATTTAGCCAGCATGGTAGAGCGCGAGTGGGGCGCGGGTCGCTTAATTTTAATCTTGCTAGTGGCTGGCATCTTGCCTAATTTTATGCAATTTTTTGCCAGTGGTCCCTACTTTGGCGGCTTATCGGGCGTGGTTTATGCGCTGCTGGCTTATGTGTGGTTATCTGGGCGTCTAAATCCTGGCGGGCGGATGAGCTTACCCGATGGCATGGCCGTTTTAATGTTAGTGTGGCTCATCCTTGGCTTTGCTGGCGTGTTGGGTAATGTGGCCAACCTTGCGCATTTAGGCGGCGGCCTGATTGGCTTATTGCAGGCCGTAGTAGATCGCCAGCTCCGACACCGCTATTGATATAAAAATTTGGTAAATAACAGTCGACGAATTGGCGTTTCGCCAGTTTCTGCAAGCAGTAGGTCATTAAGTCGCTGTAAGCCTTTAGCAGCGAGTTGCTCGCGCAGGGCTAGGGAGCGAATTTCTTGTTGATCTTGCTCTGCTAATAAACTGTTTAATGCATCTCGTAGCAAAGGAATATGCTGCTCTACTAACGGCATTTTATCGGCACTTTCTAACATTAAATCTACCGTTACCCGAATATAACCTAAGGTTTGTCCCGAGTTATGGTAGTTAGTAATAATGTCAGGCTCTATGGTGTAGTATAAAGGGCCTTCTGGAACGGCTTCTTGAGCCTGCAGCGAAGCTGCGCTGAACAAGAGACACAGGGCTAGTATGCGAAACATCGTGAGCCTTTTTTATAAAATAAGATGACTATTGTTTAAACAAAGTGTGGGTCGGTCAAGTGAATACGTGTTTTTTAGAACTAAAACTGCCATTTAGCATGACATCTTGCTACATCACAGCTAGGAAAAACGCGTGAAGCACAGTAATGATGCGCATTGGCACTGGCAAGCTCACGCCACTGTAGATAACGCAGCTCTTATCGATTGGTTACAAGATGCCGGCTCGCTAACGGTGCGTTTACGAGCCCATTGCCATGAATTTAAAGTACAACTGCTCAAGACGCGCGCTATCACTTTGACTCGCAGCCAAGCAAAGTGGCTAGGAAGCCCCGCCGGCTATTGTCGAGAAGTGCTATTATGGTGTGATAATAAACCGTGGATTTATGCCAGTTCTTTATATTCAGCCGCCGCTCTTAATGCGGTGCCAGCACTCGGTGGCTTAGGTAATAAAGCCTTAGGCGAGCTTATGTTTGATGATCCCACACTCACGCGCAGCCCCTTTGAATACGCAGCACTTGCGAGGGCTGAATACCAGAGCCTTATCCAATCCCATAGCCACATCATTCCTTTAACCCAGCCTATGCCAGAGGACTTGTTGTGGGCTCGGCGCTCGGTGCTTGCTATCCCTAAGGCACAAGTACTAGTGACTGAACTTTTTTTACCTGTTGTGTGTGCTTACCAAGAGTAATAATAATGACTACAACTACTAATCGTCCTCAATGGCGTGCTTATATGGCACTGGCTCGGCTTGATAAGCCTATTGGCACCTTGTTGCTGCTATGGCCTACTTTATGGGCACTGTGGATTGCTGGCGCTGGTCGCCCTTCATGGTGGTTAGTGTGTGTGTTTGTAATTGGCGTGTTTTCAATGCGCTCCGCAGGCTGTGTGATCAACGACTATGCGGATCGTCATATTGATGGCCATGTTAAACGCACCGTGGGCCGTCCCTTAGTCACCGGTGAGCTTAGTGAACGCCAAGCGCTTGGCTGTTTTGCCTTGCTAGTGGTGGTGTCTTTCCTATTAGTGCTTACCACCAATAAGCTCACTATTTTATTATCTGTGGCGGGGCTTGGTTGGGCTGCACTTTATCCTTTTATGAAGCGCTATACTCATTTGCCACAGTTATTTTTAGGGATTGCCTTTTCCTGGGCGATTCCCATGGCGTTTGCGGCGCAAAGCAACAGTTTGCCACTGGGCCTTTGGTTATTATTTGCTGCTAATCTCACCTGGACTATCGCCTATGACACTATGTATGCCATGGTTGATAGAGATGACGACCTCAAGATAGGAGTGAAGTCCACGGCCATTTTGTTTGGTAAACACGACAAGCTTATTGTGGGCGTTTTACAGTTATTAACCTTAGTACTTTTAGTCGCAGCGGGGCAGAGCTTTGCGCTGGGCGCGTGGTTTTATTGGAGTCTGTTAGGCGCGGCGGCCTTATTTGTCTTTCAGCAAAAACAGATAGCAGATCGTGAGCGAGATTTATGCTTTAGCGCCTTTTTAAATAATAATTCAGTCGGCATGGTGATTTTTGTCGGCATCGTGCTGACCTTGCTTTAAGTGGTCACCGGATTTTATGCTTGCGCTGTTATATTTACTGGATATACTGACAGTTAACTGTATATAAAAACAGGTGCCTTATGAAAGCGCTCACGCTTCGCCAGTCTCAGGTACTGGAGATTATTAAAGACAATATTCAACAAACCGGCATGCCGCCCACGCGTGCCGAAATCGCCACTATTTTAGGCTTTAAATCGGCCAATGCCGCCGAAGAACACCTTAAAGCACTGGCCAAAAAGGGCGCCATTACTATGATGCCTGGCACCTCTCGTGGCATACGCTTAGTAGAAGAAGAGCCAGAAGAGACGGGCTTACCCTTAATTGGCCAAGTAGCGGCCGGTGAACCCATCTTGGCGCAACAACATATTGAAAGTCATTACCAATTAGATCCGTCGCTATTTCATCCCGCTGCTGATTTTTTACTACGCGTGCAAGGCATGAGTATGAAAAACATCGGTATTATGGACGGCGACTTATTAGCAGTGCATAAAACCCAAGAAGCGCGTAATGGTCAAGTGGTGGTAGCGCGCCTAGGTGATGAAGTGACGGTAAAACGCTTCCAGCGCAAAGGGACTCAAGTTAGCTTATTGCCTGAAAACGAAGAGCTTAGTCCTATTGAAGTGGATCTGCGTACTCAAGAGTTAATTATTGAAGGCCTAGCGGTAGGTGTAATACGCAACTCAGACTTTTAAAGAACGGATGTTAGATAAATTAGCGTGAGCTTGGCTTGCGCTTTTTTATGTCCGTTATCTGCAGCCCGGCTATTTTGCTTGCGCACTGTTAATCTCTGCTAGTGACTTGTTTTTCCACTTGTTTATCTTGCTATGCTCGCTCGACCTTAGTTAGCTTTTGCATTAGGCTGGCAGCTGAAGTTTAGACCTTCTAGATAAAGCGCACTACACTGTTGCAACTTTTTCAATTAGCCACCTCAGGGTGCTGAAATTAGCGGATCATTGGATAAATTATGGCTAAAACTAATCGATGGATATGGCTGTTAGCAATGTTGCTATTGCTGGTAGGCACCTTAGCGGGCGGTGCTTGGTATGCCGATAAAAAAAATAGCTTAACCGATGCGGTCGTGGTTTACCCCGAGCGAGAGCCCTTAACGCAAGTAGACTTAATCGATGGTGAAGGTGAGCCTTTCACCGAGCAAAATTTTAGTGATCACTGGAGCTTAGTCTTTGTTGGTTACACCTATTGTCCCGATATTTGCCCTACTACCTTATCGGACTTATCGCGTGTTTATCCCGAGTTGGCTAAATTAAGCGATAAAGTACAAGTGATTTTTGTATCGGCAGATCCGGCGCGCGATACGCCTGAGCGCTTAAAAGTCTATACCGAATACTTTAATCCTAACTTTATTGCGGTGACTGCCGAACATGAGCAACTAATGCCTGTTGTGCAGCAGTTAGGCTTAATTTATGGCATTTTCGATAAAGAAGAAGAAAATTACTTAGTGGATCATTCTGCCTCGATCGCATTGGTTAACCCGAAAGGGGAGCTACATGCCGCTTTTAGACCCGACTTTGATGAGAAAACAGAAATGCCGTTAGTTAATGGGCCTGAGCTCGTTAAAAACTTCTCCAGTATTTTAGCGCGCTGGCGCGGTTAAGCCTTAAGCATAATCCGGCTTCCCTCTTTTAAAGCTCAAGCAAGCGCAGCTCATCTTAATACTGGATGGGCTGCGTTTTCTTTTTATCTCAATGTCTTTGATTAAGAATTTATGATGCCTGCCTCTTTTTTTAATCTCGCTCGCCACCGTCAGGTGTTTGCGCTCGCCTTGCCCATGGTAGTGTCCAATATTACGGTGCCATTATTAGGCTTGGTAGACACAGTGGTAATTGGCCATTTAGATAAAGCCTATTACTTAGGTGGGGTGGCGGTGGGCGCCACTATTATTAGCCTCATTTTTTGGTTATTAGGCTTTTTGCGAATGTCGACCACCGGTCTTACCGCACAAGCTTATGGTGCAGGAGACAACCTTGCTTTATTGCAGGTGTTAGCACGCGCGCTCGCGCTTGCTTGGGGTTTAGCGCTACTGATCCTAGCGTTACAATATCCTCTCACAGAGCTGGCGCTTTGGCTGATGGGGGGCAGTGATTTAGTGCAGCATTATGCTCGAGATTATGTCTTAGTGCGCATTTGGAGTGCGCCGGCGGCGCTCACTAACTTAGTGTTATTAGGCTGGTTGTTGGGTAATCAAAATGCACGCGCGCCTATGCTGCTCCTGATCTTGGGGAATGCGCTTAATATAGTGCTCGATATTTGGTTTGTATTGGGGCTGGGTTGGCAAGTAAAAGGCGCAGCAGCGGCCTCGGTGTTAGCGGATTATATGGCCACAGTCTTGGGCGCTTACTTAGTGTGGCATACTTTAAAAAAACGCAATATTTGGCCAGCAATAGGCTTTTGGGCGAGCTGTTTTAAGCGCGGTGCTTTTAAGCAATTAATTGGTCTTAATCGCGATATTTTTTTACGCGCGTTATGCTTGCAGCTGACTTTCGCATTTATGACGTTTCAAGGCGCTCGATTAGGGGATGACGTACTAGCAGCCAATGCGGTATTAATGAACTTTTTAATGTTTATCTCCTTTGGCCTAGATGGCTTTGCCTATGCAGTAGAGGCCATGGTAGGCAAAGCGGTAGGCGCGAGAAACCGCCAAGAGTTTCGCTTAGCCTGCGCCTTAAATCTCTTTTGGGGGGCCCTAGTGGGACTCCTTTTTATGCTAATTTTTGCGCTGGCTGGCACCTCACTCATTGGTTTAATTACCACTATTGAAGCGGTACGTGAGCAAGCGGTGCGTTATTTGCCTTGGTTAGTTCTAATGCCGATTGCTGCATGCTGGTGCTTTATTTTAGATGGTATTTTTATTGGCACCACTAGAGGCACTCAAATGCGCGACATGATGCTAGTGTCTACTGCGGGTGTGTTTTTCCCCGTGTGGTATGTAAGCCAAGCACTTGGTAATCATGGTTTATGGCTGGCGATGGTATGCTTTATGTTGGCTCGCGGCATCACGCTGGGCGGTATGTGGTGGCATCTTGAGCGCAGCGCTCAGTTTATTCCTTGTCAAAGCAAGGTATAAATTAGTTAAGGTGAGGCGTAAAATCTGTCTCTGCTTGGCGCTGTTGCCCCATTTATGCCATTACGGCCTTATTTAATAAGAGAAAACCATGTTCGAGATTGCGCTCTATGAACCTGAAATTGCACCCAATACCGGTAATATTATGCGTTTAGCGCGCAACAATGGCTGTCATTTGCATTTAATTGAGCCCATGGGGTTTCAGTTAGAAGAAAAACGCCTGCGCCGTGCGGGCTTGGACTATGCAGATTTTGGCCGTATCTCCATTCATAAAAACTATGACGACTTCTTAGTGGCAGTGAAGGGCAAGCGTCTTTTTGCCTGTACTACTAAAGGCAGCCAAGCCCATCATAAAGCACACTTTCAAGCACAAGATGTGTTGTTGTTTGGTCCTGAAACTCGCGGTTTGCCTGATACCGTACTTAATGGTATTGCGCCTGAGTTTAGAATTCGCATTCCTATGCAAGCCGATAGCCGCAGCTTGAATTTATCGAATGCGGTGGCCATTATCAGCTACGAAGCGTGGCGCCAATTGGACTTTGCTGGCGGACAATAGCTATTAAGCGATAGTGCGAGATAAGAGGTGGACGGTGAACAAGATAACGGTGTCAAGCACCGAGCAAACCCGCTATGAACGACTAGTCACCCGTGCAGCCAAGGCCGCCATGCTGGCTGCGGGCTTGATGATCCTCACTAAGTTGCTAGCGTGGTTTTATACCGACTCCGCCAGTATGCTGGCTTCGTTAACTGACTCTTTACTCGATATTAGCGCTTCTTTTATTAACTTGATAGCGATTCGCTATGCGCTGGTCCCCGCCGATAAAGAGCATAGCTTTGGTCACGGTAAGGCCGAATCATTAGCGGGGTTAGCTCAGTCTGCCTTTATTAGTGCCTCGGCCATTTTTTTAATGATCACGGGTATTTCTCGCCTGGTTAATACCCAAACCGTCAGCCATGCGGGCATGGGCATAGGGGTGGTCTTATTTTCGATATTGGTCACCTTGTTATTGGTGCTATACCAAAGCTATGTCATAAAACAAACCAACTCAGTGGCGATCCGCGCCGATCAACTGCATTACAGATCGGATATTTTATTAAATATCGGCGTCTTAGTGGCTATTGGGTTAGCTTGGCAGGGCTTTCATTGGGCCGATGGGTTATTTGCGCTATTAATTGGCGGCTATATCCTTAAAGGCGCACTTAAAATTGGGTATGATGCTATTCAGATGTTGTTAGATCATCAGTTGCCCGATGCTGAACAAAGGCGCATTATCGAAGTTTGCCTAGGCGTTGCTGGCGTGCAGGGCTTACATAATTTACGCACTCGGCAATCGGGCGCGACGCGATTTATTCAACTGCATCTTGAACTAGATGATCATTTACCCTTAGTGCAGGCACATCACATTGCATTACAGGTAGAAGAGCAGCTGGAACAGCTGTTTGCTTATACCGATATCATTATTCATATGGACCCATTATCGGTCCTGCCCTCGGTTCCAGAGTAATGAATACTTCTTTTTTTACAGTAGACAAGGTTTAACCCATGGAAGACGGCATTCAAGCTAGTACTTGGTTGCGCATCCGCGAAGAAGCTCGCTGGATGATTGCAGAAGAGCCCATGTTAGGTAGCTTTTACTATTCGACCATTCTTAACCACGACACACTCAAGTGCTCGCTAAGCTTCATTTTAGCCAATAAACTTGAGAGTTCAGTGATGCCGGCTATTAGCCTGCGCGAAGTGATAGAGTCAGTAGTGGACTCTGAACCTTGCATTCTCGATATTGTTGCCACCGATATCTGTGCAGTACAAGAGCGAGACCCCGCCGTAGACTTATTTTCTACGCCACTACTTTATCTGAAAGGTTTTCATGCGCTGCAAGGGTATCGTATTGCTAACTGGCTATGGCGCCACGGCCGCCGTGCGCTGGCTACCTATTTGCAAAACCAAATCTCGGTAGTGTTTGGCGTGGATGTGCATCCAGCGGCGCGCATTGGTAAGGGCATTATGTTTGATCATGCCACTGGCATCGTAGTGGGCGAAACTGCGGTGATTGAAGATGATGTCTCTATTTTACAAAGTGTCACCTTAGGTGGCACCGGTAAGACGGGTGGCGATCGCCACCCTAAAATCCGCCAAGGCGTTATGATAGGCGCGGGGGCGAAAATTTTAGGTAATATTGAAGTAGGGTGCGGCGCTAAAGTGGGCTCGGGCAGTGTGGTGCTAGAGTCGGTACCGCCTCATACCACAGTGGCAGGCGTACCGGCACGCGTTGTAGGACGCCCGTGTTCAGCTATGCCCTCTTTTGATATGAACCAAAATATTTAGACTTTTATTGACGCAATGGGGGTTAAATTTACCTTATCTGCGTTGCAAAGGTGCTGCCTACTTGTTGTCAAGCAAGGGGCGCTGTATCCTCTTTGCTAGTAGCGGCCGCTTGGCCTGATAACTGTGATTTTTAGGGGTGAATGCATGTCTTTTGATGTATTAGAGAAACTGGAAGCCAAAATACTGTCGGCCGTAGACACGATTGATTTGTTGCAAATGGAAGTGGAAGAGCTAAAAGAGCTCAACACAAAATTGGGTGAAGAAAACCAGCAATTAAAACAAAATCAGGCTCAGTTTGAGCAAGACAATCAGCAGCTTAAGCAGCAGCATGAAGCGTGGCAAGATAGATTACGCGTATTACTGGGTAAGATTGATCAAGTTGAAGAAAACGCTTAATTGTGTCATGAGGCGTAAAGGGTAAAGTGAGTGGCGTTATCACCTAGCAGATCCTTATCTCTCAACTTCCTTATAATGACATACAAAAAGGCCAACCCTGAGGTTGGCCTTTTTCTATTTTGCTCAGTGACACTATCACTGATCGCTAGCCTCGTCTTCAGTAAAATCACCGTCGTAGTCGCCTTCATCTTCAATATCGAGCGGCTCTGGCGATAAGATAACGCCTGTGGTGTCGGCATAGACATAATCTGCGGGTAAGAAAGTAACGCCACCGAAGTTAACCGGCACCTGTAGCTCACCAATGTCGTTTTCCTCGGCGCCAACAGGAATAGAAGCCAGCGCTTGAATGCCAATATCTAGCTCCTCAAGGGCATCGACTTCACGCACACAGCCGTAGCAAATAATACCTTCCCAACCATTATCAGTTGCGGTTTCAGCAATGTCGGCATCAATCAAGGCACGACGTAAAGAACCCCCACCATCGATCAGTAAGACGCGGCCTTGGCCATCTTCTTTCACGGTATCGCTAATCAAGCCATTAGCCTCAAAGCACTTGATGGTAGTGATAGAGCCGCCAAAAGAGTTGCGCCCACCAAAACTGGAGAACATGGGTTCAACCACATCCACCATATCGATATAGGTATCACAAAGTTCTGAAGTATTATATTCCATGAAGTCAGCCACATTTTGAAACCAGATAGCATCAAGTATAAAGGGGCGGGAGCACTTTTCAATCATAATCGTGTTAGTACGCGCGCACCTTGCTTAATGCCGAGGACAATTGCGACTTACTGCTTGGAAATTGTCGCAAACCGAGGGCAGAAGATTAGAGAATATAACGGCTTAGATCTTCATCTTCGACTAAGTCTTCTAAGTAGTGATCCACATAGTGTTCATCGATAACAATACTTTCACCTGACTTATCTGACGCCTCAAAGGAAAGCTCATCCAGTAAGCGCTCCATAATGGTATGTAAGCGACGTGCGCCTATGTTCTCGGTGCGCTCATTTACGCGCCACGCAGCTTCTGCTAAGCGGCGAATACCAGCTTTAGTAAAGTCTACGGTTACGTTTTCGGTAGCCAACAACGCCTTATATTGCTCGGTTAACGAGGCGTTAGGCTCAGTGAGGATACGTTCAAAATCGTCGGTGTTTAGCGAGCTAAGCTCAACTCGAATAGGCAGTCGGCCTTGTAACTCAGGAATGAGATCCGAGGGTTTAGCCACTTGGAAAGCGCCGGAAGCAATAAACAGCATGTGATCGGTACGCACCATGCCATGCTTGGTGTTGATTGAAGAACCTTCAATTAAGGGCAGCAGGTCGCGTTGTACCCCCTCACGAGACACATCAGGACCTGAGCTTTCGCCTCGCTTACAGATTTTATCAAACTCGTCGATAAAGACGATGCCATGGTTTTCCACCGCATGAATCGCTTGCTCTTTCAGCTCTTCTGGGTTGAGCTGTTTTGAAGCTTCTTCTTCTATTAACAGCTTTAGCGCTTCTTTGATTTTCATCTTACGCGGCTTGCTGGTGTGACCGGCGGCTAGATTTTGAAACATACCTTGCAGCTGGTTAGTCATTTCTTCCATGCCAGGAGGCGCCATGATCTCCACACCCATTTGTGGAGCGGCCACATCTATCTCAATTTCTTTATCGTCTAACTGACCTTCACGCAGTTTTTTACGAAAAATTTGTCGGCTGTTACTATTATCGGCTTTTTCTGGCTCGCCAAAATTATTGCGAGGGTTAGGTAATAACGCATCTAGTACGCGCTCTTCCGCCGCTTCTTCTGCTTTATACTGATATTTTTTCATTTGTTGTTCGCGAGTCATTTTCACCGCAATATCAGTAAGATCGCGGATAATGCTATCTACTTCCTTACCCACATAGCCCACCTCGGTAAACTTAGTGGCTTCTACTTTAATAAAAGGGGCGTTAGCCAGTTTCGCGAGACGGCGTGCAATTTCCGTTTTACCCACGCCAGTTGGGCCTATCATTAAAATATTTTTGGGCGTAACTTCTTGGCGTAATTCTAATGGCAGTTGCATGCGCCGCCAGCGGTTACGCAGGGCAATCGCTACCGCACGTTTAGCATCGCTTTGACCCACAATATGTTGGTCTAGCTCGTGTACAATTTCTCTGGGTGTCATATTCGACATATTTAAGTCCTTAATTAGGGCACGGCAGTGGCAGCCCTTAAATAAATGAGTAGCCTTATTTAGTTGTATAATCCAGCTCTTCTATGGTTTGGTTACCATTGGTAAAGACGCAAATACTGCCGGCGATAGTTAAGGCTTTTTCAACTATGTCTTTCGCTTCTAGCTCCGTATTATCTAATAAAGCGCGAGCTGCAGACTGAGCAAAGGCGCCGCCGGAGCCGATAGCGATCAAGTCGTTCTCGGGCTGCACCACGTCACCGTTACCGGTAATAATAAAGGAATTTTTTTCGTCGGCGACCGCCAACAGGGCTTCGAGTTTTCGCAGGGCACGATCGGTTCGCCAGTCTTTAGCTAGCTCAACTGCTGCCCGCTCAAGATTACCTTGGTGAGCCTGTAACTTGGCTTCAAAGCGTTCCAGTAGGGTAAAGGCATCGGCGGTGCCCCCGGCAAAACCCGCTAATACCTTGCCGTTATGTAGGCGGTGTACTTTGCGGGCATTACCTTTCATTACGGTATTACCAAGAGAAACTTGGCCATCGCCACCTATAACCACTTTGCCATTGCGGCGAACTGAAACGATCGTTGTCACTATGAACCTCACTTGACTGTGTAGCCGTTTAATACGGCAAAAATGTCATCTACACAGAAATGGGGACGCACAGTGCTAAGATCAACCCTCCCAGAACCAGATAGCACAATCACTCACGGCTTTATTCTTAATCAGCTTGTGCTTGTCTTGCTCAGCGACCCGCTTGCTATCATACGGCCCCAGCACCACGCGATACCAAGCACTGCCACTGGCATGGCGTACCTGAGAGCTTAACCCTTGAAAAGCAATTTTTGCTTTTAGTTGCTCTGCCTGTGCCGAGGATTGGAAGGAGCCACACTGCATTAAATAGCGCTGATCGGACTGTTGTGCTTCGGGCAAGCGCACTTCAACTTCTTTATTTTCTAATTGTTGAATATACGTCCATTTTTCTACCGGTTTTTGATCGATAGGATTCGCCACTACCGGCGCTTTCGCCGGCGCCTTATTGGGCGTGGTGACGACACTGGCCGGCGTTTGCGTTTTTTGCTCTGCCGCCCCTTTAATTATATGGATCAAATAGCCTAAGGCACCGGCCACCATAATGAGTAATAGCACGGGTAAAATAGGCAAGCGTCGAGGGGGCGCTGCGCGCCCACGCGTGCTGCTCGCTTTTTTAGGCTTGGCTTTGGTTTTAGGCTTGCCCCGTCTTACGTAATCCTTAGCCATGGACTACATACGCTCCAAAGTTTCAATGCCTAACAAGGACAGACCTAAGTTAAGCACCTTAGCAGTGGCAGCACACAGACGTAGGCGGCTATCACGCTCGGCCACGCTAACCCCTTCTTTATTGATGGGGCAGGCTTCGTAGAAGCTCATAAAAGCTCCTGATAATTCATAAAGATACAAACACATTAAATGCGGTAAGCCTTTATCGGCTACCGATTTAATAGTGTCATTAAATTGCACTAGTTTTTGCGCTAACGCTTCTTCGGCAGGCGCGGTTAATATCACCTGACCTTGCAGGTTTGCATCACTGACAATACCCGAGCGGCGAAAGATCGACTGCACACGCGTATAAGCATATTGTAAATACGGTGCGGTATTGCCTTCGAAAGACAACATATTGTCCCAATCGAAGATGTAATCTGTGGTGCGACTTTTTGATAAGTCGGCATATTTCACTGCCGCCATCGCCACGCGCCGAGCAATATCTGTCTTTTCGTCTTCACTGAAGTCCGTATCTTTAGTCGCTAATAAAGCCGCTGCTCTCTCTTGAGCTTCATCAAGCAAATCCACTAAGCGTACGGTGCCGCCAGAGCGAGTTTTAAAGGGGCGTCCGTCTTTGCCGAGCATCATGCCAAAAGCGTGATGCTCTAGGCTAACTGTTTCGGGCACATAACCGGCCTTGTGCACTATGCTCCAGGCTTGCATTAGATGCTGATGCTGGCGAGAGTCAATAAAGTACAGTACTCGATCGGCGTGTAGTTGCTCATAACGGTACTTAGCGCAGGCAATGTCGGTAGTGGTATAAAGAAAACCGCCATCTTTTTTGCGCACGATTACACCCATAGGATCGCCATCTTTGTTTTTGTACTCATCTAAGTACACCACAATGGCGCCTTGGTCTTCCACGGCTAGCCCTTTGGCTTGTAAGTCCGCCACTATGTCCGCCAGTATGGGGTTATACATGCTTTCACCCATAACGTGCTCAGGCGTGAGCGACACATTTAATCTGTCATAAATTTCTTGGTTATGTTTAAGGGTGATGTTGACCAGTTTCTGCCACATCGTCAGACAGTAATCATCGCCGCCTTGTAACTTAACCACATACTGGCGGGCGCGCTCGGCAAATACGGGGTCAGCATCGTATTTTTGCTTAGACTCTCTGTAAAACTGCTCTAAGTCAGCTAAACCTGAGTCGGCTACTTCAGGATTTTCTTTTTCTAATTCCTCAAGATGCGCAATCAGCATGCCAAATTGTGTGCCCCAGTCACCAATGTGATTGGCACGGATCACTTTATGCCCTAAAAACTCTAAAGTGCGCACCACAGCGTCACCAATCACACTGGAGCGTAAATGGCCCACATGCATTTCTTTCGCGACATTGGGCGCTGAGTAATCCACCACTATGGTTTGTGCGTGCTCGGCTACCGGGATGTTCGCGCGATCGTCCGCTACCATGGCGTCAATTTGTCGGCCTAGCCACTGGCTATCGAGAAAGAAGTTAATAAAGCCAGGTCCGGCCAGCTCGGTTTTAGCCACTAGCTCAGACGCCGGTAAGTTTTCTTGTAGTAACTGGGCTAATACCCGAGGGTTTTGACCGGCGGGTTTAGCGAGCAATAAGGCGAGGTTAGTGGCTAAATCTCCGTGACTCTTGTCTTTAGTTCTGTCCACTTGAATGCGCGGAGCTAGCTCACTAGGCAGTTTGCCTTGCTGTTGTAGCGTTAATACCGTCTGTTCAAGTAAAGCTTGAATATGTTCTTTCATCGTCAACTCACCAAATTTAAAGACAAGGTCACAGATAACCTGGGTGGGAAATTCTACTCACATCGTACACAGAAAACCACCGTCACAGCCAAGTGAGGCCTGCAATATGAGCGCTAGCAAGCGAGGGCGGCTTAAAAAAGCTCTACGGGATCAATATCTAGCGACCAGCGTACTTTGCGCGCCTCTGCTTGGGTGTCAATAATGGCTAGCGCTAATCGACAGGCGCTAGCGAGCTCGCGTCGCTGGCTTGATTGTAATAATAACTGATAACGGTATTCGCCCGCTCTGCGCTCCATTTGCGCGCTAATTGGGCCTAAACACAAGACGTGAGGAGATAAATGGGGCTGCAGCTGAGTGGCTAATTGCTGTAAAAAATGCTGCACCAGAGATGCATTATTAGCGCGAGCGCGAAATAATGCTTGAAAGCTATAGGGCGGCAGCTGCGCAAAATGACGCTCTTTTAAGGCGCTATGCGCAAAGTGTTGATAGCCCTGATGAGTGAGATCTTGTAATAGCGCATGATCAGGTTGATGAGTTTGTAATACTACTCGGCCTGGCTTACTGGCGCGCCCAGCGCGACCTGCTACTTGAATATAAAGTTGAGCAAAGCGTTCGGTAGCGCGAAAGTCGCTAGCGAATAGAGCGCCGTCAGCGTCTAAGATGGCGACTAAAGTCACATCAGGAAAATGATGACCTTTCGCCAGCATCTGGGTGCCAATTAAAATTTGATATTGGCCATTGCGTATACCTTCAAGGTGTTTTTCAAAACTGCCTTTGCGCCGTGTGTTATCGCGATCGATGCGAATAGTGGCGTATTGGGGAAACAAGCCGCTAATAGCTTGTTCTACTTGTTCAGTACCAAGCCCGGTGCCAATCAGCTGAGTACTGCCACAATTAGGACAAGCGGGTGGCAAGGGTCTTTGATGATCACAATGATGACAATGCAGCCGTGAAGGGTGTTGATGCCAAGTAAAGTGCGCATCACAGCGCTCGCAATCTGCCAGCCAGCCACAGCCATGGCATAATAGCGCCGGTGCATAGCCGCGGCGATTTAGAAATAACATGACTTGATTGCCTTGGCTGAGCTCATGGGTCATTAGCTCAATTAGTTGCGGTGATAAACCGGCGTGCATTTGTACGTTTTTACTATCTAGCAATAAATGTTCAGCGACAGTAGCGCTGCCTGGGCGCTGACTTAGCGTTAAGTGCTGATATTTACCTTGAGCTGCGTTATGTAAGCTTTCAAAACAGGGCGTAGCTGAGCCTAGTACAATGGGAATATCAAGCTGATGAGCGCGCAGCAGTGCTAAATCGCGAGCATGATAGCGAAAGCCCTCTTGTTGTTTAAAAGACGTATCATGCTCTTCATCAATAATGATTAATCCTAAGCGGGCAAAAGGCGTGAGTAGGGCAGAGCGAGTGCCAATAACGATAGCACTACTGCCATCGCGACAAGATAACCACGCATCTAATCGCTCTCGTTCATTCATTCCCGAATGCAGCGTGCAAATAGGTAGGCTAAATCGTTGTTGAAAGCGTGTAATCGTTTGCGGTGTTAAGCCAATTTCTGGCACTAATACTAATACTTGCTGGCCGGCGGCTAACACCGCTTCCATTACTTGCAAGTACACTTCCGTTTTACCTGAGCCCGTAATGCCTTCTAATAAAAAAGGACTAAAGCCGTGAGTACCTTGAATCAAGCTAACCGCGAGCGCTTGCTCTGTGGTTAATCTATGTTTGTCTTGCTCAGTTACTTGCCATGGTGTATTGCGCCAATCACTGAGGTGAGGCACTTGCTCGCGTTTTTCTATTAGATTTTTTTTAGCAAGTGCGTTTAAGGTGGTTGAACTAACGCCTCGAACTTGCAGCTCACTTTGACTCAAAGGACCTTGGTGTAACGCTGTTAAAGCTTGTTGTTGCTTAATTGCATGTTTAGGCAGCTCAGCGCTCTGGTCTACTATATGCCAAACAGTAGCGGGTCGATAAGTGGCTGCTTCGCCTTTTCGTAATAACGCCGGCAATGCTTGAAAATAAACTTCACCGGTTGCATATAAATAATATTGTGCCGCCCACGCTAAAAATTTTAATTCAGCGGCTGCCAATAACGGCACCGAGTCTAAGATGCTATTTACGGCTTTAAGCTTAGCGGTATCTATGCTGGAGTCTGTCGGATGAGACAAGACTAAGGCAGTCATGGCGCGATTGCCAAAGGGTACAGCCACCCGACAACCAGGTGCAGGTAAGGGCAAAGGGCAGAGATAATCAAACTCGCGACGCAGCGGTACGGGTAGCGCAACCCTCACTAGTGCTTGTGCGTTCAATAACGACATTGATGAAATAACCTCCGTTTATCCTTGCCTGTAAAAAAGCGATACTATATTATTCGCGCACTTCACAATACGTGAATCATTCGTGTGGTGTCTGGCATTGGATCAGATAGCGACACGGCCTTCAAAAAACAGAGGTTTTCCATGAAACAAGGTATTCACCCAGAGTACAAAGAAATTGTCGCTAAATGTTCTTGTGGTAACGAGATCAAAGTAGGCTCGACCCTAGGCAAAAGCCTGAACTTGGACGTTTGCGGTGCTTGCCACCCATTCTACACTGGTAAGCAGAAAATGGTTGATAGTGGCGGTCGTGTGGATCGTTTCACCAAGCGCTTTGGTGCGTTGGCTAGCAAGAAGTAAGCAATTGGCTTGCTACAAGAGGGCGCCTAAGGGCGCCTTTTTTATTGCCTTATTTAAATAAATTTCAGACGCTATTGCGAGTCTTAAGTATTAGAGCTTATAACTCATAATGTTTTGTTATAAAGATTAATATCTGGTAACACCCCTTATCACTGCTTATGTTTTTCTGAGTCAGCCCTTTATTTACTTAGGTTTAGCTCAATATTGTCGCACTGAGTCCACTATTTATTAGCGGCGACTACAACATAAAAACATGTCTGAGTTTCATTCGAAACTGGTTTTTCATCGTTAAAGGGACAATGATAAGCTCGTCGGAGCGCGCTTATAGCTGTCCTAATAAAACGGACGTAGATAAGCGTGGGTAGAGCTTTAATAGCGGATAGTAATAATTATATTGACGCTTAGAGAGAGATTAATCGCCTTCGATAAAGATGCCCTTAAATAGACAGCTTATCCGTAAGCGTTAAGTTAAATAAGGTTAATCACTAAAAGCGCTCTCTGTTCTAGATACTTCATCTCTGGCAGTATGTATTAATGAAATAATGAGTTTTATTTAGTGATGTGCAATAAGGTGATGACTATCACATTGTACAAACATTGTGATAAACTTGTTCACACATCAATCGTTTAATTGTCTTCAATCGCATCAGGGTACTCGTAGAATGTCCGACTTCCGTCAAAAAGCGCTCGATTATCATGCTTTCCCAACTCCTGGAAAGATCTCTGTTGAAATTAGTAAGCCGGCAGAAACCGCTCAGGATCTCGCCTTAGCTTACAGCCCAGGTGTGGCTGAGCCAGTGCGCGAAATTGCAGCTGATCCAGAGAACGCTTACAAATATACCGGTAAAGGTAACTTAGTTGCCGTTATTACTAACGGTACCGCTATCTTAGGTCTGGGTAACTTAGGCCCATTGGCTTCTAAGCCCGTTATGGAAGGTAAAGCGTTATTGTTTAAGCGCTTCGCTAATATCGATTCTGTGGATATCGAAGTAACGCACCGTACTACTGAAGAGTTTATCCAAGTAGTCGCGGCTATTGCCGACACCTTTGGTGGCATTAACTTAGAAGATATCAAGGCACCTGAGTGCTTTGAGATCGAAAAAGCGCTGATTGAGCGTTGTAATGTACCTGTGTTCCATGATGACCAACACGGTACTGCTATTGTTACTGCTGCGGGTTTAATCAATTCCCTTGAAGTGCAGGGCAAGAGCATCGAAGACGCTCAAATCGTCTGTATGGGTGCCGGTGCGGCAGCCGTTGCTTGTATGCAACTGCTGATCAAGTGTGGCGCACTGCGCGAAAACATCTATATGTTAGACCGTAACGGTGTGATTCATTCTCGTCGTGAAGACTTGAACGAGTATAAGTCTTTGTTTGCTAACAACACCGACAAGCGCACTCTAGAAGACGTGATGCAAGATGCAGACGTATTCGTTGGCGTTTCAGGCCCAGACGTATTGCCAGCTTCTGCTGTTTCAATGATGGCCGATAAGCCAGTTATCTTTGCCTGCTCTAACCCAGATCCAGAAATCAAGCCTGAGTTAGCGCACGCGACTCGTCAAGACTTAGTTATGGGTACCGGTCGTTCTGACTATCCTAACCAAGTTAATAACGTACTGTGCTTCCCTTTCATCTTCCGTGGCGCATTAGATGTTCGCGCTTCACAGATTAACGATGAAATGAAAGTTGCCGCCGTAGAAGCGATTCGTGGTTTGGCTAAAGAAGCTGTGCCACAAGAGGTGTTGGACGCGTCTGGTTACGAGAAACTGGAGTTTGGTCCAGACTACGTAATTCCTAAGCCAATGGACCCACGTTTGTTACCACGTGTTGCTCGTGCCGTAGCCATTGCTGCTGTTGAGTCTGGCGTAGCGCGTGCTGAATTACCAGAAAATTACATGCTGGATTAATCTTCTCGCATGCTAGAAAAAAGGGAGCGTCAGCTCCCTTTTTTGATCGCGTTTCGTGGAAAAATCGGTTTTATCTTGTTTTTTACCCTTTACCCCTCACTCCTCACCGTCTTTTTAGATAGACCCCCGCTTCTACGTGATGGGTATAAGGAAACTGATCAAAGAGTGCAAAGTGCTCAATGGTATGACTGTTGCTCAAACTAACTAAGTTATGCTGCAAAGTCTCTGGGTTACATGAGATATAGAGAATATTGTCATACTCTTGCACCAGTTTAACCGTTTCTTGATCTAGCCCAGCACGGGGCGGATCCACTAAAATCGTATTGCAGTCATAATCACTTAAATCGATGCCGCGCAGCCGGCGAAACTCGCGCACTCCCCGCATCGCCTGAGTAAATTCTTCTGCCGACATCCGTAATATAGTGACATTGTCGATATTATTGGCGGCAATATTAAATTGTGCTGATTTTACTGAAGAGCTGGCAATTTCGGTGGCTAATACGCGCTTAAAATTAGCGGCTAACGCCAGAGAAAAGTTACCATTACCACAATATAACTCTAATAAATCGCCACTCGCACCTTGGGTGGCAGCGACTGCCCAGCTCAGCATCTGCTCATTCATGCGGCCATTAGGTTGAGTAAAGCTGTTTTCTACTTGCTGATAAATTAATTCTTTACCGGCCACCTGTAATTTTTCCACTACATAATCTTGGCCCAGTACTAATTTTTGCTTGCGAGCCCGACCAATAATACTGGCATTTATCCTTTGAGCTTGCAGTTGGTCGCGTACTTTTTGCATCGCTTGCTGCCACTCATCATCTAATTGGCGGTGATAAAGTAAGCTAATAACTAGCTCGCCACTTAAAGAGGATAAAAAATCCACCTGAAATAAACTGCGCCGTAACACGGCATCTGGTTTAAGAGCGGCAAGTAATAGCGGCATTGCTTGGTTAATTAATAGTGAGGCGGCAGGAAATTGTTCAACTCGATAGCGCTGTTTAGTCTCTTGATCAAACATGATGTAATACAAGTCTTCATCTTCATGCCATACCCGAAACTCGGCGCGCATCCGGTAATGTTCCGGTTCTGATGCAAACACATCCAAGCTTGGTGGATTAAAAGGCGCAAACGCCTGCTGCAGCTGCACGACTTTAGCGTCCAACTGGGCTTGATAGGTGCTCGGATTAACCACTGTGCTCATGATGTGCCTCTCTTAAAAACGAAGCGCAAATTCTAGCACGGACCTCTGAAAGATGGGTAAAGAGCATTAGTGCGAGTTGTAACCAGTGAAAAAAGAGCGCAGCGTTATTAACGCTACGCCAGTTAATCACTCTTTGTGACTTATAACGATAACACTAGGTTTGTTTCTTACGATAGGGGTTTTCGGGTAGTTGATCGGCTCTTAAGGCTGGGCGGCGAGCGTCTTCTTTAGGGCCGTAGTGTGTGCTTAGGTAGCTTAAAATAGTATTTTCTGTCTTATCATCAAATGACCACAGCCCTTGAGTGTCTTGCATCCAGCGGATCAGAGAAAGCCAATGTTCACGGCTGCCGCTATTTTGTGTGACTAAATTGGCTGAGTGGCAGGCAATGCAATTATTGCGCACCGTATCCCAGCCAGGCGCTATTATAAAACCGGTTTGAGGATCCTGTTCAGCCGCTAAAGCAGGAGCGGCTGATAAGCTCAATAATACTAAACTCACCATAATTGATTGTGTCATTAAGCCTCCTACACCACTTGGACTGCAATGCGATGGCAAGCATTATTTAAATAACCTTTAGGATTCCAACCGGCTACCACCATGGGTTGCGATTTACCTTCATTATCTACGGCGCGCGCCCATATTTCGTAATAACCTTTTTCCGGAAAAGTTAATTCACTGTGCCAATGTTGCCACGCTAAGCGATTGGCAGGGGGTTCCAGTTGCGCTTGCTGCCAGGTCACACCAAAATCGCTAGAAACATAAAACTCTTTTACTTCTAAATCACCCGCCCAAGCATGACCGCGTACCGCGAGCGTCTCTCCTAAAGTATGATTAATCCCGCTTTTAGGAAAAGTGATCAGCGATTTTATGGGCATAGAAGTAATAATTTCCATGTCTTCATTAGGTACTTGGGTACCCGGTGCGACGGGATATTTCGGTACATGATAAGCCGGTGCGGCCATCTTATTACCATCGTGAATTTTATCGCGTATAACTATTTTCTTAAGCCATTTTCCAGAAGTGGAGGCAGGCCAGCCACCACACACTAACCGTAAAGGGTGGCCGTTAAGAAGCGGTATGTCTTCATCATTCATAGCCCACGCAATGAGAGTTTCATCTTCTAGCGCTTTAGACATAGGCACGCCTCGAGAAATAGCCTCTTTACTGGCATCGCCACTAGGGTGAAGGTCAGCGCCATAATAGCCGATGTAAACCGCATCTTCTTTTATGCCACACGCTTCTAATACGTCCCGTAGCCTTGCGCCAGTAAATTTAGGGCAAGCTACGGCGCCCGTAGACCATTGGTTACCACTGGCAGCAGGCGCAAATTCACTGCGACCATTTCCCCCACACTCTATAGTTAGTTGATAGCTGTAATGCTTAAAACGAGATTTAAGCTCATCCAGTGTGAAAGTGGTCGGCTTTTCACAAGACTCACCGGCGATTTCTAACGTCCAAGTTGCAGGGTCTAAGGCGCTAGCCTCTGGGGGTAGGCCGTTATTGCGCACAAACATATGCTTAGCGGGCGTAATTTTATCGTCCAACAAATGGGGAGGTGTTTCTGCATTTAATGGTCGATCATTAAGAATGGTGAGCCCTTCTTTACCAGAGATAGAAAATGACTCATCAGTTTGGGCAAAGGCGGCAGGAATAAGCCCTGCAGGCATATGTTTAGAAAAAGGGATACTGGCACCAATGGCCGTAGCCATAGCAAATAAACCCCCGCGTCTAAGAAATCCCCGTCGGCTGTGTGCGTCGGTTTCTCGACCCCATACTAACTTATCCGCCTTGATAGGATCTTCTGCATAAAGTTCATGCAAGCCTTTAGTCTGTACTTTAGACTCGTTTTTTGGATGTCGTGCCATTGCTGTGCTCCTTTAGCGAATTTGCTGCTACTTAAGCTTAGTTAAAATAGCCTAGCAGAAGAGCTAATGTTGCAGAAATGTAAATTAATTAAAGATGCGAGCTGGCTCATATTCACCACTCCGAAGGCATATGAATATTTACTAACTATTTATGCATATACAGCGATCAGCCCTTTCCTTATAATGCCCGCGCTTTGGTGCCAAATGGCATAAACGGGAATCTGGTGTAAATCCGGAACTGGCGCGCAGCGGTAATAAGGAACGAGACGACACTATTAGGCACTGCCATGAGGTTGGGAAGCCGTCGTTTAGGTAAGCACTAGCTTGAGCCTTTAAGTCCGAAAACCTGCCAAAGAGGCAACGGGATTGGCCCGTTACTGTTCACTACGCGTACTAGGAATAATAATATGTCTAAACAATGGCTAGCAGCAGCGGCCCTGTTGCCGTGGGCGACACTTGCTCAAAGCTCTACTCTCTCGCAAAACGATGATGCCACCGAAATCACTATTTATAGCAAAGTAAAGCAATCGGCGACCAGTGCACTGACTCCCGTAGAAGTCATTACTAAAGCTGATATTGAACGCCGCCAACCGCGCTCGTTAGTGGATCTGCTCGAAACCTTGCCTGGCTTACAGTTCGGAGGTCAGAATGGCGGCATTGGCCAACAAACAAGTTTGTTTGTTCGTGGCACCAACTCTAACCATATATTAGTGCTGATGAATGGCCGCCCCATGGCGCAAATGGTGGGAGCCAATGTCGATTTCAGTCAGTTACCCGTCAATAACGTGGAGCGCATCGAATATATTCGTGGCCCCCGCGCCGCTATCTATGGTTCGGGAGCTATTGGCGGAGTGGTGAATATCATTACTACGTCTGAAGTTAACGACCGTCAGCTCAGCGTGACCACTGGTAGTAATGACTACTATGCCGCCGATATCTCCATCAATCAGTGGGTGACGGACGACACACGTTTACAATTAGCTACAGGATACCGAGAAACTCGTGGTTATGACGTGACCTCTACTAATACTGAAAACGATCGTGATGGATTCGATAGTAAAAACCTTACTTTTGGTGTTGAACATAAGCTCAATCAGGCTTGGACTTGGGATGCTAATTTTAATAGTTGGGAAAATAACGTTGATTATGACGGTTTCCCCGACACTAGTAATTCTGAAACCTATCAATTCGATACTGGATTACGATATCAAGGTCAGCAATTAACTGGCCAGTTAAATGCTAGCTATGGTGAGCATGAACTGGAAAGCTGGAAAAAAGAAAATAGTCGTAATAGTGCAACTAATACTAGTACTGCAACCACTCGTTTTGATGGTTTAGTACAGTACAATTACACCAAGCAAAACTATGTGATATTTGGTGTAGATTGGCAGCAAGATAGGCTTCTTTCTAAGTCTAAAACTGTAGATTGGATGTCAGGCCAGTTAGTTGGATATGACTTACCAGATCGAGATAACACTGGTATATTTACTTCTATTTTTCATACTTGGGAGCCTATATCTTTCGAGTTGACTGGGCGCGTCGATGATAATGAGCAGTTTGGCTCGCATGGTATTTGGCAAAGTGCGCTATCGTTAGAGCTATCAGAGCAGCATAGGACTACGTTAAGCTATGGAACCGCGTTTAAAGCTCCTAGCTTTACTGATTTACACTACTTGACAGGTAACCCCGAGCCTGAAAAGTCTGAAAGTTTAGAGTTATCGCTATTAGGTAATTATCCATTACTCGATTGGCAGTTGAACTTATATCGTAATGATATTAAAGGATTACTGTTTAACCAAACACCGACTAAAAAAGATAATACCGATGTGATTATTAAAGGTGTTGAATTGGTAGTTAAGGTGAGTACTGGGCCTATTCACCATATTGCTAGCTACGAATACACAGATGCCGAAGATGTTAAAACGGCTAAGCAGCTATCTAATCGCGCTAAGCGAAAAGCAAGTTGGACCGGTGATATGGATGTTGCGAATATCAATTTTTTTGCGCAGGTTTTGTATGTAGGTGATAGAGAAACCCCTGATGCAATTTCCTTTGCAAGCACCTACTCTCCTTCCTACACCATATGGAACATAGGGGCGCGGTATCCGTTAACGCAGCAGCTAACTCTAAACGGCAAGATTAATAATCTGTTCGATAAAGACTATCAGGTAGTTAGTGGCTACGACGCTCCCGACATGGAGTTCTACGTCGGTGCCGATTACCGTTTTTAAACACAGTTAAGTATTAAAAATCGACTCTAAGCCGGCCTAGTGCCGGCTTTTTCATTCTCAGCTTTAGCGTTATGATATCAATATCGCAATGAGGGCTTTACCAGAGAAAGGAAAACCGGTGGCAAACATTTTAATTTTCGACTCTGGTATGGGCGGCTTGTCTGTCTATCGCGAGCTCAGCAAAAGGATCCCAGCTCAGCAATATCTCTATTTATTTGATAATGCTTACTTCCCCTATGGAGAATTAAGTGAGCCACGTTTAGTGGCACGAGTAGTCGAGCTGTTTAGCACCTTTGTTAAACAGCACTCGGTAGATATTGCGGTTATTGCTTGCAATACCGCTAGTACTTATGTGCTGCCGGCGCTGCGAGCGCAGTTATCTATTCCTATCGTCGGCGTAGTACCGGCCATTAAACCCGCCGCCGAATACAGTCGCCAACATCAAACGTTAGCTAAGCCCGCTCATATTGGATTATTAGCGACACCGGGCACAATATCTCGCCGCTATACCGCTGAGCTCGTGCAAAGCTTTGCCCCCGATATCCAAGTTTCTATGTTGGGTACGACTGAGTTAGTGAAGATGGCGGAAGACAAATTAGCGGGGCTACCCGTAGATATAAAGCGACTGAAACAGATACTAGCGCCTTGGTCGGGAAATCGGGGTCCAGATACCCTAGTCTTGGGCTGTACCCATTTCCCACTATTGGCAACTGAGATCAATCAATGCTTGCCGCAAGTTAAGCTTATAGATTCTGGAGCCGCCATCGCTCGACGAGTGAGTTATTTATTGTTGCAGCCGGCATGCACACTTAGTCAAGAGTTAGCTCCGGAAGGTAAAGCGGGCTTATTATTTTGTACTGAACTTACAAAAAAAGCCCTGCAACAAGCGAGGGCTTTTAAGAAAGAAGGCTTTAGTGAGCTTAACTGTTTTGAGCCTAATCTAAATAAGTTATTAAAGGAGCAATAAGCTAAGCCGTTTGCTCGGCGTTATCGTCCTCATCTTTGCGCTCATTTGCTTCACGTACTTTTAAAGTACGTTGTTGAAACTCAGAATCGTTTAACCCTTGCTGAGCAGCCAGTGCTGCATCGCTGGGCATTTCTACAAAACCAAAGCCACGACGTTTACCAGTATGTTTATCTTTCATTAAACGTACCGATAGCACTTGGCCAAACTCTTCAAACAAGGCGCGAACAGAAGCTTCATTTGCCCGATAGGGCAGGTTACCGACATATAGAGTAGTAGTAGGAATCGCCGCCGGTACGGGAGAGCGGGTTAATAACGGAACAAAAAAACCTCCTATCAGCAGGCCAATAGCTAAACAGGCAGCAGAAGAAAGCGCAGGCGCAGCCCAGTCCACAACTAAATAGCCGATAATGGCTAAAATAATTGCGTAAAGGGCAGACTGAATATAAACAGGATAATGGGATAACTTCATCAGCAGTCCAATCTCAAAGTGGATGAATGTATAAGCGCACAAAAATGGTAGCTTAATATTAGCTACCGATAACAGCATAGCTTCAAATGAGCTAGGGAGTAATGCTTGTTCGCGTTAAGCGCTATATTTGTGATCTAAAAAGCTATTTAGCGACTAAGAAGCTCCTAAATAACGCTTTATTTAAGCCATCCTGCATGGCTCTTATTATTTGTTTGGCAGCACTTAGCGCAAAGTAAATAATATTTGTGTATAACTTTGTGGGTATCATGTGGGCTTGCTGAGTATTTAAGCGGTCAGTGCTAAAAAGGTGATTTAAATCATAAAAGCGCTTGCGCTAAATCTGTCGCTCCCTATAATGCGCATCCACTGACACCGGGCAAGCGCTCACGGTCACAAGGATTTGAGAGAACAGAAATTAAGTTCAAACAAACACTTGACGAATACAACGGGATGC
>NZ_CP021376.1:1895000-1990000 GCF_002157875.1 Oceanisphaera avium | reverse complement strand
TGCTAACCTGCGTTAAGTACGGATGAGCTGGTAAGAAGCGCTTGAGTCCGTAATATCCGAATGGGGAAACCCACTGCACTCAGTGCAGTATCGTAACGTGAATACATAGCGTTGCGAGGCGAACCGGGAGAACTGAAACATCTAAGTACCCCGAGGAACAGAAATCAACCGAGATCCCCCTAGTAGCGGCGAGCGAACGGGGGCCAGCCCTTAAGCTGTGTGTGGTGTAGTGGAATGGTCCTGGAAAGACCAGCCGTAGTGGGTGATAGCCCCGTACACCAAATGCCACTTACAGTGAAATCGAGTAGGACGGGACACGTGATATCCTGTTTGAATATGGGGGGACCATCCTCCAAGGCTAAATACTCCTGACTGACCGATAGTGAACCAGTACCGTGAGGGAAAGGCGAAAAGAACCCCTGTGAGGGGAGTGAAATAGAACCTGAAACCGTGTACGTACAAGCAGTGGAAGCCCACTTGTTGGGTGACTGCGTACCTTTTGTATAATGGGTCAGCGACTTACTTTTAGTAGCAAGGTTAACCGTATAGGGGAGCCGTAGGGAAACCGAGTCTTAACTGGGCGACGAGTTGCTAGGAGTAGACCCGAAACCCGGTGATCTAGCCATGAGCAGGTTGAAGGTTGAGTAACATCAACTGGAGGACCGAACCCACTAATGTTGCAAAATTAGGGGATGACTTGTGGTTGGGGGTGAAAGGCCAATCAAACCGGGAGATAGCTGGTTCTCCCCGAAATCTATTTAGGTAGAGCCTCGGACGAATACTTGCGGGGGTAGAGCACTGTTTAGGCTAGGGGGTCATCCCGACTTACCAACCCTATGCAAACTCCGAATACCGCAAAGTACTATCCGGGAGACACACGGTGGGTGCTAACGTCCATCGTGAAGAGGGAAACAACCCAGACCGCCGGCTAAGGTCCCAAAGTCATAGTTAAGTGGGAAACGAAGTGGGAAGGCTCAGACAGCCAGGATGTTGGCTTAGAAGCAGCCATCATTTAAAGAAAGCGTAATAGCTCACTGGTCGAGTCGGCCTGCGCGGAAGATGTAACGGGGCTAAACTATGCACCGAAGCCGCGGATGCACTCTTTTAGAGTGCGTGGTAGGGGAGCGTTCTGTAAGTCTGCGAAGGTGTGTTGTGAAGCATGCTGGAGATATCAGAAGTGCGAATGCTGACATGAGTAACGATAATGGGGGTGAAAAACCTCCACGCCAAAAGACCAAGGGTTCCTGTCCAACGTTAATCGGGGCAGGGTGAGTCGACCCCTAAGGCGAGGCCGAAAGGCGTAGTCGATGGGAAACGGGTTAATATTCCCGTACTGACGTGCATTGCGATGGGGGGACGGAGAAGGCTAAATGGGCCAGGCGTTGGTTGTCCTGGTGAAAGGGTGTAGGCAGGGTGTTTAGGTAAATCCGGACGCTCAATGCTGAGACCTGAGACGAAATCGCTACGGCGGTGAAGTCATTGATGCCCCGCTTCCAGGAAAAGCCTCTAAGCTTCAGATGCACGTGAATCGTACCCCAAACCGACACAGGTGGTCGGGTAGAGAATACTAAGGCGCTTGAGAGAACTCGGGTGAAGGAACTAGGCAAAATAGTACCGTAACTTCGGGAGAAGGTACGCTGAAACAGGTGAAATCCCTTGCGGATGGAGCGTGGGTCAGCCGCAGTGACCAGGTGGCTGGAACTGTTTATCAAAAACACAGCACTGTGCAAACTCGCAAGAGGACGTATACGGTGTGACACCTGCCCGGTGCTGGAAGGTTAAATGATGGGGTTAGCCTTCGGGTGACGCTCTTGATTGAAGCCCCAGTAAACGGCGGCCGTAACTATAACGGTCCTAAGGTAGCGAAATTCCTTGTCGGGTAAGTTCCGACCTGCACGAATGGTGTAATCATGGCCACGCTGTCTCCACCCGAGACTCAGTGAAATTGAATTTGCGGTGAAGATGCCGTATACCCGCGGCTAGACGGAAAGACCCCGTGAACCTTTACTATAGCTTGGCACTGAACATTGGCCCTACATGTGTAGGATAGGTGGGAGGCTGTGAAACCATGACGCCAGTCGTGGTGGAGCCATCCTTGAAATACCACCCTTGTATGTCTGATGTTCTAACGTTGGCCCCTTATCGGGGTTGCGGACAGTGCCTGGTGGGTAGTTTGACTGGGGCGGTCTCCTCCTAAAGAGTAACGGAGGAGCACGAAGGTTGGCTAAGTACGGTCGGACATCGTACGGTTAGTGCAATGGCATAAGCCAGCTTAACTGCGAGACGGACAGGTCGAGCAGATACGAAAGTAGGTCATAGTGATCCGGTGGTTCTGTATGGAAGGGCCATCGCTCAACGGATAAAAGGTACTCCGGGGATAACAGGCTGATACCGCCCAAGAGTTCATATCGACGGCGGTGTTTGGCACCTCGATGTCGGCTCATCACATCCTGGGGCTGAAGTCGGTCCCAAGGGTATGGCTGTTCGCCATTTAAAGTGGTACGCGAGCTGGGTTCAGAACGTCGTGAGACAGTTCGGTCCCTATCTGCCGTGGGCGTTGGATGATTGAGAGGAGCTGCTCCTAGTACGAGAGGACCGGAGTGGACGAACCCCTGGTGTTCGGGTTGTATCGCCAGATGCATTGCCCGGTAGCTACGTTCGGAATCGATAACCGCTGAAAGCATCTAAGCGGGAAGCGAGCCTCAAGATGAGTCATCCCAAGGGCTTTACGCCCTCTAAAGGGCCGTTTGAGACTAAGACGTTGATAGGTTGGGTGTGTAAGTGCAGCGATGCATTGAGCTAACCAATACTAATGACCCGTGCGGCTTAACCATACAACACCCAAGAAGTGTGAGACCTTGCGGTCGAGAACAAACAAATTATTCAAGTTAGCGTACTAATACTACGACAACTAAAAACATCAGTCTTCCAGATTACAATTTATGCCTGGCGGCCATAGCGCTGTGGAACCACCTGACTCCATGCCGAACTCAGTAGTGAAACGCAGCCGCGCCGATGATAGTGTGGCAGATGCCATGTGAAAGTAGGTCACTGCCAGGCGCCAATTTAGACCTAAACTATCAAGCTTTGCGGAGTGGTAGTTCAGTTGGTTAGAATACCGGCCTGTCACGCCGGGGGTCGCGGGTTCGAGTCCCGTCCACTCCGCCATTTTTACTCAAAAAAGCCATCTTCGGGTGGCTTTTTTGTTTATAAAAATGTCTTCGCGGACAGACTGAATGAGATCGCTATGCTCCTACCTTTAAATGCGGTGCATTTACCACTCCGCTATTATTCAAAAGCCCTGACTTAACAGTCAGGGCTTTTTTCATTCTGGCCCTGTGGGCACCCTGGATGAGGTCGCTGCGCTCCTACCTTTAAATGTGGTGCATTTACCACCCCGCTATTATTACTCAGAAAAGCCATCCGAAAGGGTGGTTTTTTGTTTTAATAGTCCAGCGGTCTCTAGGTCGCGACAGGTTCCCTGCACTAAGTACCTTGGGCGTTGAGTAGCCGACAGAACGCTATGCTCAAATAAAAAGCCCTGCTTAAATGAGCAAGGGCTTGATGGTATTTAACGCTTATTTACTTAAGAGTTTATTACAAAAGACTCTTTATGCAGTTAATGCTTGGACGATTTGTTGCCATTCATCCTGCGTACTGCAGTTTGGACGCTTTTTTTTAGCACGACCGTACCAATAATCGGCATTCCACAGTACGCCTTCTACATGATGCAAATAGGCGTGGACCCAAGCAGAGGCGGGATCAGTATTATCACGGATGACTTCATGGGCGTCTTCCCACTGCTGATTGGCATCAAGCCATAACGCTTTAAGTGCATCCGATAAACCATGGGGAGGAGTGGCTTGTTTTAAAGAAGCTTGGAACTCTTTGAAATTCATAAAGTGAGGTTATCCATTAACGTAGCAATTGCTGCTATTTTAACACAAGCTTTGTTCGAGGTTAATTAAGGAGCAACATGTCTGAACAGTCTGCTTTTAAATCCTCTAATACCCTAAAGGGGTGAGCCTTCATAGCTAAGTAATGAGTGTTTTGCGGTGGGAGAACTTCCCATAAGTCCGTACAATACGCTCTCAAACAATAAAAAGGTTAGTGAGAGGGCGTCATGTCGCTACAATTTAATAAATGGTTATTTTGGAATTTAGTGGCAGTTGCCGTTTTTTCGAGCTGGTATCTACTCCCTAATCATGGATTTTGGTTAGATATTGATAAGACAATTTTTTATTACTTTAATGAAAAAATAGGGCATAGCGAGATTTGGGTCAATGTCATTGGGCTTACTAATAACCGCGCCTTTGATGGTGTAGCATTATTGGCAATGGGCATTGTTTACTATAGCTACTATAAAGGCGCGAGCTCCGAGCGTAAACGCCAACTACTAATTGTAGGCTTTATTATGCTATTAACCGCCGTAGGTCTTAACCAATTAGGAAGAGCTATCCCTGTGGAGCGCCCTAGCCCCACTTTAACGTTTGATAACATTTACCGGCTTACTGAACTTGCTAGTTTTAAAACTAAAGATTCTTCAGGAGATAGCTTTCCAGGCGATCACGGCTTAATGCTGATGATTTTTACTGCGTTTGTATGGCGGTTTTTATCTTGGAAAGCAGGATTATGGGGGTGTGTATTTGTCGTGGTTTTTTCAGCACCCCGTTATATGGCCGGTGCTCACTGGTGGACAGACATATATGTAGGCGCTTTATCGGTGGCAAGTGTAGGGATGGCATGGCTAATGCACACTGGCGTGTTTGACAGCTTGCTCGTTTGGTTAGATAAACGTCTGCCTCCTCTTAGCAAAAGTTAGGCCGCTGCTGTTATTGTAACCAGCCTAGCGCCTTAAATAGGGCCGCCCCTAGGCTGGTAGTAAATAATGAACCTAAGGTGGTCATGGCGATAATATTGGCCGCCAATACACTATTTCCTTTCATGGCACTCACCATGACATAACTGGCTGCTGCAGTGGGAGTCGCGTTGATGAGAAATAACAATGTTAACTCCATGTCTCTAAAGCCGAGTAAGTAACCACCAAGAGTAATCACCAAGGGGATCGCTACTAAGCGCAACAGCGCTATTGTAGGCAAGAGACGAGTTTCTTCAGTATTGGTTTTTAATTGTAGGCTGGCTCCGGCGCATAATAACGCTAAAGGCAGGGTTAATTGAGCTAAATAATCACCGGTTTTAATTAAAGCCGCAGGAATAGACCATTCTATAAACGCAAAGGGCAATGCAAGTAAAATACCAATAATAATAGGGTTTTTCGCAATGCCTATAATGAGATGTTTTGCTCGCAGCGCTTCACCTTGGTTAAGGCTGCGACTTAAGGTAATTACCGCTAAAATGTTATATAAAATAGTAAGACAGGCGACATACATAGCCGCTGCAGCTACTCCTGTGGAACCATAAGCATTGTTAACATAAGCTAAGCCAATAATTGCCATATTAGCGCGAAACGCGCCTTGAACTGCAATTCCTCTTAATAGTCGATTGCTGATCGCAAGACTTGCCCACCATTCCAGTAAAAGATAAATAATTAATGTAATCGCTAACCCATAGCCTATTAATGAAAGACTAATTATCTCACTAAAATCACTTTGCGCTATGCTGGTAAATAACAACATAGGTAGCGCTATATTAAATACTAGCTTACTGGCACCTTCTATAAAACCTGTGTTCATCATCTGGCTGCGACGTAGAATAAAACCTAATAACAATAATAAACAGATTGGGCCAGTGATAGATAAAGCAAATAGCAGGCTATTAATTAGTAACATTATGCAGGAGTCGTGTTTTAAAAGAAGATGATAGAAAATTTTATACTTAAATCATAAATAGAAAAAGGCGCAAACATGCGCCTTTTTCTATTTATGATTTATAATCGCCTGCACGCTCTGGTTGGAAATCGACCGCAGAGATGCTGACCTGCATTGGCTTGCCGTTAGGAGCAGGCCATTCAATGCTTTGCCCTACGCTTAAGCCAAGTAATGCAGCACCTATGGGGGCTAGCACGGAAATTTTTTCATTGCCGTTATCCATATCTCTTGGATAGCAGAGTGTTTTGGTAAAACTCTCTTTGCCCGTCGCCATGGCGAAAGTAATAGTTGAATTCATCGTCACGATATTATCTGGCACCTCGGTCGGAGGCACCACATTGGCACGGTCAAGCTCATTTTCTAGCCGAGTGATGGCGTCGGACTCGGGCTGTTTTTCTAGCAAGGCTTCTAGACGTATTAAATCTAGAGAAGAAATAGTAATAGGTGGCAACTGAGCCATATAAACCTCCATAAAAAAGCAGGCAACGCTAAAAGCGCTGCCTGAACCCGATACTTTAGATATACCCTATTGCGACTACTTTTGCTAGCGACGTGCTCGCTATTTTTAAATTTGTAAGCAGCGGGAAGTAATAAGTAATATTTCTTTCTTAAACTTGCGCTAAATCAAAAGAAAGCTATGGGGAGTGCGCCAAACTATCGCTAATAAGTTATATAACACCATAATAATAATTAAGGATTAAACATGAAAAAAGTTTCTCTGCTGGTTGCCGCTGCCTTATTGGCTCCTTCTGCTTTCGCCCATCAAGCAGGTGATTTCTTAGTTCGTGGCGGCGCTGTTATGGTTAGCCCTAATAGCAGTGGTGATAACGTTCCGGGCACAGGTCATTTAGAAGCTGAAAACAATACACAGCTTGGTTTAACTTTTTCCTACATGTTAACTGATAATTGGGGCGTAGAATTACTGGGCGCCACACCTTTCTCTCATTCTGTTGGCACGGCAGGACTGGATGAGGTGGCTAAGGTTAAACACTTGCCGCCAACGCTAGTCGCTCAATATTACTTTGGTAATGCGCAAAGTAAGGTGCGTCCTTATGTAGGCGCCGGTATTAACTATACCTTTTTCTTCGACGAAGAAGGTCGTGGTGCACTTGACGGTGCTAAAGTTAAAGCTAGTGACTCATGGGGCTTAGCCGCTCAGGCCGGTATAGACATGGCCGTGACCGATAGATTATTTGTTAATAGCTCAATTTGGTATATGGATATTGATACTGAGGTAACTGTTAATGGCGGGCCTGCGATTAAAACCAGCATAGACCCAGTGGGCGTTATGATTGGCTTAGGTTATCGCTTCTAAGGCTGACTATCTTAAATTGTGAGGCATTGGCCTAGTGCCAAAGGCAGGTCTTAGGATCTGCCTTTTTTGTGACTAATATTTGTCATTACCAATGCCACTATCAATGCGATTATCCGGTGTTAGTGAAATAACGTGGCTGTGAAACGGCTTGTTTAAACAGCGCAAAAAAACTTATTTTTACTCGCATCTAGGTGGCGGACTGTACTTAGAGCCGCAATATATGTGTTATTCTGAGCGCCGTTAAATGGCAGTCTTTATTGCCAAGCGCATGCAGCAGTGAGCACGGCTGAAACCTTAAGCCTTAATCTGGCATGACGGAATAGGTTACGATGTTGCCTATCTCAATAAGGTTTATCTAAGGGTATACCGTATCTCTTCAGCCCTGTCAGTGGTAGCCAGTGTGTCTAAGACCTACGCCAGCGACGGCATAAAGAAACCGATTTAATTTAAATAGTCAGGAGAACAACATGGGGTTTACTAGCGCGCGGCATGTAGAAGCGCTGAACCAGACAATGGCTGAACTGGGTACTAATATTAATGTTTCATTTGAGTTTTTTCCGCCAAACAGTGAAAAAATGGAGAAAACCTTATGGGATTCCATCGAGCGGCTCAGTACTTTGGCGCCCAAGTTTGTCTCTGTGACCTATGGGGCAAACTCCGGCACTCGTGACAGAACTCATAATGTCATTAAAGACATTCAGGAAAAAACCGGCCTGATTGCCGTGCCTCACCTAACCTGTATTGACGCCAGCCGTAGCGAACTTCGAGACATTGCTAAAGATTATTGGAATAGTGGCATTCGCTCCATTGTGGCGCTGCGCGGTGACTTACCAGAGGGCCTAGCCAAGCCCGATATGTACGCCGAAGACTTAGTGCGCCTGCTTAAAGAAGAAGCTGACTTTGATATATCGGTGGCTGCTTATCCTGAAGTGCATCCCGAGGCAAAGAGTGCCCAAGCCGACTTATTGAGCTTAAAGCGTAAAATAGATGCGGGAGCTAGCCGTGCTATTACGCAGTTTTTCTTTGATGTAGAGTCTTATTTACGCTTTCGCGATCGTTGCGTAACGGTGGGCATAGATACTGAGATAGTACCGGGTATTTTGCCGGTATCTAACTACCAAACACTGTTAAAATTTGCTGGATTTTCTAACGTACGCATTCCTAATTGGATGCATCAGCGCTTTCAAGGTTTGGAAAACGATCAAAATACTCGTAACTTAGTGGGTGCCAGTATCGCCATGGATCAGGTGCGAGTATTAAGCCAAGAAGGGGTGAAGGACTTTCATTTTTATACGCTGAATCGTTCAGATTTAACCTATGCCATTTGCCATAGCTTAGGTGTGCGCCCGCAACTTTCCTTGCCTGCAGATAAATAATTAGCCGCCCGTAATTAGCATGAAAAAGCCCCCGTCACTGACATGATGGGGGCTTTTTAGGCTAAAGGTGTGAGCTATCACTGTGCTACTGCACCTCACACCTTTACTTTTATGCTTTCAGCGCTTGATCTAGGTCGGCGATGATATCGTCAATGTGTTCAATACCAATGGATAAGCGGATCATCTCCGGCTTTACTCCCGCTTGGGCCTGCTCGGCTTCACTCATTTGGCGATGAGTGGTAGAAGCTGGGTGACAGGCTAAGGTACGAGTATCACCAATATTCACTAAGCGTTTAATCAAGTTCAGTGCATCGTAAAAACGCACGCCAGCCTCATATCCCCCTTTTAAGCCAAAAGAGAATAATGCAGAAGGCTTACCTTTCATGTAACGCTGAGCCAGCTCATAGTCAGCGTGGCCTTTTAAGCCTGCATAGTTAACCCAGTCCACTTGAGGATGTGCTTGCAAATACTCCACAATCTTAAACGTATTTTCTACATGGCGCTCCATTCGCAGTGGTAAGGTTTCTAGGCCTTGTAGCAATAAGAAGGTATTCATGGGCGATAAAGCGCTACCCGTATTACGCAGTGGCACGGTGCGTGCACGCGCAATAAAGGCCGCTTCGCCAAAGGACTCTGTATACACCACGCCGTGGTAGGCAGGCTCTGGAGTGGTAAATTGGGGGAAACGCGCTTTGTTTTTTGCCCAGTCAAATTTACCACTATCTACAATAACGCCACCTAAGGAGTTGCCGTGGCCGCCAATATATTTAGTAAGAGAGTGCACCACTATGTCTGCACCAAATTCAATGGGCTTGCACAGCACTGGGCTAGCGACTGTATTATCGACCACTAAAGGCACGCCTTGAGCGTGTGCAGCATCGGCTAAACCTTGCAAGTCGGTAATATTGCCGGCAGGGTTGCCAATACTTTCACAAAATACGGCTTTCGTTTTATCGTCAATGAGCTTAGCAATAGCGCCGGCACTGGCATCTTCTGCAAAGCGCACTTCAATGCCCATGCTCGGCAGCATATGGGCAAATAAGGTGTAAGTGCCGCCATAAAGCTGCGGCGTGGTGACAATATTGTCACCGTTTTGCGCTAAGTTAATCAGCGCATAATGAATAGCTGCGCTACCAGCAGATACGGCTAAACCGGCAATACCCCCTTCTAGGGCGGCTACACGCTTTTCAATCACATCGTTAGTCGGATTCATGATCCGCGTATAAATATTACCTGGGACTTCAAGATTAAATAAATCGGCGCCATGCTGAGCGCTATCAAATTCGTAAGCGACTGTTTGATAAATAGGTACGGCTACTGACTTAGTAGTGGGGTCTGTAGTGTAACCATGGTGAACTGCGAGTGTTTCGTCTTTCATTAAATGGTGTCCTTGATGAGAGAGATAACCAATGTAGGAATTTTCTTCTGGGCTGTAAAGGGGGCATCAGCCCCTATTAACGAGGTAGAAAAATCTGTGCCACTAAGCCGCCTTGCGGATGATTACTAAGCAACAATTGGCCGCCATGTTGGTGGATTAGGGTGCGAGCAATAGCTAAGCCTAACCCTATGCTACCATCTTCTACATTACGTGCCGTATCGAGGCGGGTAAAAGGTTTAAAGACTTCTTCTAATTGCTCAGGCGCTATACCTGGACCAAAATCGCGAATATTAATTGTAATTTGTTGGTCACTGACCTTGAGTTCGGCGGTAACACGATTGCCATATTTTACGCCATTATCCAGTAAATTTTGTAAGGCGCGACGCAATGCCATTGCTCGCCCCCGATACACCACCGGTTGTTGGCTAACTAAGCTTACTTGATGACCATTATCTTCTAAGTCATCACATAAGCTTTGCAATAAGCTGGGTAAGTCTAGATGACTTAGTGGCTCCGCTACCCCGTCTTGTTGAGCAAATTGTAACGTCGCGCTGAGCATCTGCTCCATAATCGCTAAGCTTTGTTGTATTTTTTGTTTATCTTCTCCCTCGGCCAAAAACTCGCAGCGCAGTTTTAAGGTGGTGAGCGGCGTGCGTAAGTCGTGAGAGATAGCGGCTAACATACGGGTGCGATCAGAAACAAAGCGATCTAGACGTTCTTGCATGCGGTTAAAGGCACTTAGAGTGTCACGAATTTCTCGCGGGCCTGTTTCATTAATGGCTTCGGCTTTATCTCCGCGCCCAAGCCGTTCTGCTTGTTGTGCTAGTTGTTTTAAAGGCCGAGTCGCGCGTTGTAATAGCCAAATCATTAGAGCGGCTAATAGCGCGGCTAATAACACAAAAGAGATAATATACTTTGCCGACCATCCGGGCATTTCATTATCTCGTAGCGAGGTGAAATCAAGCCAGCGGCCATCAGCTAGCTCTATGCTGCCTTGTAAGCGCACATCGGGAGCCATCCCAGGATGGCGGCGAATGGGTTTAGCTTGTCCGCGCTCATCTTTACTATTAGGGTATAATTGCTCATTTGCTAACCGACGCTCTGCGCTAATCTGAATGGCAAGTGGATCTGGATACTCTAATACTTTGCGTATTAATTGCTCAAAATGTTCATTACGCAGCTTAGGTGTGGTGCCTTGCGCACGGATCCTAAGGCGCAGCGTTTCGCTGCGTGTGGCACGTAATATTTCATCTTCTAAATTGGCTGGAGATTGATTGAGTAAGCGAATGGCTGATACTACTCTTTGCAAAGCAAAGCGACTATTCACCAATCCTAAAGTTTCTTCACGTTCAATACGATAAATCTGGATGCCCACTAGCTGGATAACCACCAGTACCGACAGCGCCAACATGATCACTTGGCCGCTTAAGCCGCTTAGCCAAAAGCGCCATCGTTTACTGACCATGGCGTACATCGGCAACTAACATATAACCGCCACCCCAAATAGTTTTAATTAACGTGGGCTGTTTAGAGTCATGCTCAAGCTTGCGCCGCAAGCGGCTTACTAAAGTATCAATGGCTCTATCGAAGGCTTGGGCTTCGCGGCCTCGCGCTAAGTCGAGCAGTTGATCACGACTCAGTACATGATGAGGATGCTGAGTAAAGACTCGCAATAAATCAAATTCTGCCGTGCTTAAACTAACGGTGATGCCGCGTTCGTCGCGCAACTCTCGCCGATTTAAGTCTAGACACCAGCGATCAAAGTACAGGCTTGCAGAGTCGGTATGCTCTACTGGACTTTCTACCATTGATTGGCGCCTTAATACCGCTTTAACACGCGCTAATAACTCTCGTGGATTAAAAGGCTTAGGTAAGTAATCATCGGCGCCCATTTCTAAACCCACGATGCGATCAGTTTCTTCACCTATTGCGGTTAGCATAATAATAGGCACTGGATTGCCTTGACCGCGCAGCTCTCGACATAAAGTTAAGCCATCATCGCCGGGCAACATAAGATCAAGAATAATAAGATCGGGCTGCTGGTGCGCTAAATGCTGGCGCATAGCATTTCCCTCAGCAACCGTACTAATTTGATAGCCGTGTTGTTCTAAAAACCGTTTTAGTAAGTCGCGAATTTCTGCGTGATCATCCACCACCAGTAAGTGCTTAGCCTGAGTCATGCTGCCTCCTTATGACACCCAGTGGCCAGTATAAGCGCAGAGCTTAAATAAAGAATGTCAAAGTATGACAAGCCTTAATAGCGACACATTTTGTGACAAGCTCCGGCTTATCTGACACAGTTTGCTGACAAAACTCTGCTTTAATACCTTACACATCCCCTTGATAGAGGCCATGAACATGAAATATAGCGCGTTAGTATTAGCCACTACCTTATTAGCTGCGCCCACTTGGGCACTGGCTGAAAATGCTAAAGAAACCTCATCTAAGCAAGTTATTGCTGAACAACCGGTTCAACAAGAAGCAACTGCAGATATAGCACACCAACATCATCAGATGCTTAGCCATCACGGTTATCAGGCGCATAAAGGGCAAGGCAGCAAGTACCATCATGGCTACCAAGAAAAACAGATGAAACCAGAGCGCTTTGCCAAATACCTAGATAAGCGCTTAGCTAAACTAGATAACTCTGAGCTTAAAGCGCAATTTATTAAAGCAAGCCAAGCCCGCTTAACGGCTCAAGCCGAGCAGGCGCAGTTACGCATGCTAATGGCGAAACATAAGGCGAACCAGCTAGAAGATAAGGCCATTAAAGAAGCCACTCTAGAAAAAATTGCCGCCGATTATAAGCTCAAACAACTGCGTAATCAGCAGCTTCAAGACTTGTTGACTAAAGCAAAGCAGTAACAGCGCTTTATCCCACGTTAAACCCCTAATATTAAACTGATAGCTAACGTAAAAAGCACCTATGCCCATGGCCGCAGTGCTTTTTTATTGGCTGTTCGTCATGGTTTAACGCTGTTCTTAAGGTATCACGTCCCGATCAATGGGCTGTTGTAGTGAGATCAACGTTTCTGTAGATTGGATTTCATCTATGGTTTGTAAACGATTAATCAACACTTGCTGAAGTTCATCAATAGAACGAGTCATGACTTTAATAAAAATATTGTATTGCCCCGTGGTGTAGTAAGCCTCTACCACTTCTTCAAGTTGGTCTAATTTAGCCAAGGCGCTTGGGTAATCGCGAGCACTTTTTAAGATAATGCCAATAAAACAACAGACATCGTAGCCGAGCTGTTTAGCATTAACTTGCACGCGCGTGCCTTCAATAATTCCTGCCTGCTTCATCTTCTCAACTCGCACATGTATGGTGCCAGGACTAACAGCCAGTCGCTTAGCTAGCTCCGCATAGGCGGTGCGGGCATTATCCATTAGCGCGATTAATATCGACTTATCCAAATTATCGATTTGATAATTTAGCTCACGTTTTATCGCCATATTTTGCGCTTTCCTTATAATTAGGCTCTTTAATTGTTGAATATAAAACTTTGTTGGTATTTTCCCTATGTAATATTGAATTTATTAGGCTTTTACTTGAGAATTCATTAAAACCCATTAACCAACTAGGTACATGAGATGAAGCAGTCCTATATTGAACGCCAGCGCCAGATCCGTTTTGTAAAAGAGTATTTTTCTAATCTGTTGGCTGAGCAACTCAATTTATTGGAAGTGCAAGCACCTATTCTCAGCCGCCTTGGTGATGGCATGCAAGATAACTTATCTGGCTCAGAAAAAGCGGTGCAAGTAAAAGTCAAAGCTCTTCCTCAGTCTACCTTTGAAGTGGTGCATTCATTAGCAAAGTGGAAGCGCCATACGTTAGCGCGTTTTGAATTTGAGCCAGGTGAGGGTATTTATACCAACATGAAGGCGCTACGCCCTGACGAAGACAGTTTAAGCCCTATTCACTCAGTGTATGTGGATCAGTGGGACTGGGAGCTGGTAATGACGGAGCAAGACCGTAATACCGACTACCTAAAAACCGTTGTTAATAAAATTTATAGTGCAATTAAGCAAACTGAAATGGCCGCAGCCGCACAATATGGACTTACTCCCTTTTTACCTGAGCAGATCCATATTTTGCACGCTGAGGAATTATTAAATCGCTATCCGGATTTAGATGCAAAAGGCCGAGAGTGTGCTATCGCTAAAGAGTTTGGAGCCGTATTTTTAATCGGTATTGGTTGTCAATTAAGTCATGGTGACAGTCACGACATGCGCGCGCCTGATTATGATGATTGGTCAAGCGCCAGTGAAGATGGCTTATGTGGCTTAAACGGTGATATTTTAGTGTGGAACCCTATTCTAGAAAATGCCTTTGAGCTGTCTTCTATGGGGATCCGAGTTGATCAAGAAGCTTTGCGTTATCAGTTGGCGCTAATGGGACAAGAAGACAGAGCTACTCAAGAATGGCACCAAGCTTTGTTAGCCGGTGAGCTGCCGCAAACTGTGGGGGGTGGCATAGGACAGTCGCGCTTAGCGATGTTACTGCTACAGCTATCACATATTGGCCAAGTGCAATGTGGGGTGTGGCCAGCAGAGCTTTACCACTCTGTGGATGCGATTCTCTAACTTATGTTGTTAAGCGTTAATAAAAACGGGAGCCTAGCGGCTCCCGTTTTTTTATAAACTATGCTGATTAACTAAAAGCTAATAGTACAGTTTTGTAATTGTTCGTTAAGAAATTGCATAACTTGATGACGAGTGACAATCCCTATTACTTTACTATCTTCCACCACCGGATAAATTTTCGGCTTAGGGCCGCCCATGAGCCTAGCCAGTTCAAAAACATCACTATTAGGGGCGACGGTTAAAGGCTCTTTATACATGAGTTCGTTAACTGTCACGCGGCTGTCGCAGTGATAGCTGGCTTTAACCAATTGTGGGATGCAATCTTGTTCAGAAAGAAAGCCGATAATCTTGCGCTGACTATCTACCACAGGTAAACCACTGAGGTTGGAGGCCAGCAGTTTATCTAGTGCCTCAGTAATCGTCATGTCCGCCGTTAGCAGCGGTATACTACGCCGCATAATCTCGCTTACCGTTGCCATTACCATGATAACTCTCCTTAAAAAACGCTTAGCTATGAGTGTGCCACTACTTAGCGAAGTAAGCTAATTTTACGGTGAACGCTCTAAACGCTAATGGGTAACTGTCTACGATTATAGTGTAATGCAGCCTTCTTAAACTGTGATTGCGCTATAAGCTATGAACAGTATCACAGCTGCCATTATTAACCCGGCGCTTAAAACCGATATGGCAGTCGAATACCCACTACATAATCCGGTGCATCTTGGGTTAAGCCTGCCGCCCAGTTCACGACCATGGATAAGTTATCATCAATAGCCCAAGTAACGCCCATACCCATAGTGGCCGAGTTGCCGTTACTACCGGGTACTTTAATTAAGTTATTGTTCCCATCTGTCTGTTTGGCTTCCAAGCTGAAACTTTGATTAAAGTTAAGCGATAAACTTAAGCGCTCACTCAAAGCAAAAGCGATGCCAAGCCCATAGCCAAAAGAATCACCTAGTTGCACATCGCCAGGCTGTTGCTTGCCTGCAGAAATATCGTCGAAGCTACCTTTTAAGTAATGAGAGTAATCGAAGCTTGCAAATAAAATGGCCGGGTCCACGGTTTTAACGGCTGAAAAACCGGTGGACAGTCCCCATAAACCGGTACCAGTGGCAAGTTTGGAAGGAACATCGTTTAAATTAGTGTTGGCGTTAGGAGTATTTGGAATGCCAAAAGGATCCCGCCCTGTGGGTGCGGTGGCTCTTAGGTTCCAGACTAAATCTGGGCGGCTATTCGTTTCAGTTAATAAACGATAATAAACAGCGGCACTGATATCTCCAATATCGCCATCTTTTATACTTGCTACTGTGGTGAGGTTTTTGTCATCCGCGGCGTTAAAGTCCATATAACGGTAAATATAAGGAATTTTTAGTTCAGCCTGCCATCTGTCGTTAAAAGTATAACGCCCAGTAATATCGGCGGTCCATTGGTGAGAGCGAATACGATCGGTATCAATTTTTCCAAGAAATATCGCGTCATAAACGACTAGGCCACGCAGTAATAGTTGTTTACGATCGTAATAGGCATAGCTTACACCAAAATCTAGGCTAAATTTACGGTCGAATACATTATGTTGCTCGAGTAATAAGTCTTCTGTAGAGCGGCTGGGCGCAGGATCATGGCGCTCACCGCTAGCCCGCGTACTTGAGTCAATAGTTTGTACTGGCGCTTGGCTGGTCACTAATTGGTTTTGTAATTGATGCAACTGTTGATTTTGCTGAATTAGTTGCTGGCGTAAGTTATCTAATTGTTGTTGCAATAAAGCCTCTTCGGATCCCAAAGAGGCTTCTTGTGCTAATACTGCCGTTGAACAACACCCTAACAAAGCTAAGGTCAAAGTTGTTTTTTTCATGCGCATTCCCTGCGTTTAAATGATGGTGATTACCTGATCCCCGTCGGTAATTGTTGTCTTAACGTTTCAGCTAGATCGGTATAGACACCGAGTTGGTCGCCTATATAAAATTTAGCCTGATTAGAAAGTAGCTGACTATTGCCATTAATGCTAAGTTGTTGGACTAAACCATTATTATTTTTATCATTGCGTAGCATTTGTGTGGCACTGCTGGTGCTGGTGGAGTAAGACATGCCTAAACCGCCACTATTAAAATCATAGCGGACTAGCCCATCAGGTAATTTTATTTGGTAGTGTCCTTGGTTTAGCGTCTGTCCTTTTACTGACATATTGCCCGCAATAAAACTTAAATCATTGATACCAATGTTATTATTGCCAGTTACTTGCGCGCCTTGAACTAAGCCACTGCCATTAGGCAAATTATTAGCAGTGTGAGGATCATTTTTACTATTTATGTTACTAGCTAATGTGTTTTCATCCGTGTAAGCGGATACATTTAGCTTTGGGTTACGACTATTGAGATCGACATTTAATTGCATGCCGCTGGTAATTATGCCATTAGGTCCGGCTATTGAAGTGATAAACTCAATACCAAAGTAATGAGGTTTAGGCCCTGCAACAAACTTACCTCGCTGCCCGCTGAGTACTTCATCACTTAATAATATGCCAATATCATTTGAAAATGGATTAGCTAATTCTGCAGCTTGGACTAATCCGGCAGTGGATATTAATGTTAGGAACATGACGATTTTTTTCATGGTCGCCTCACAATAAGTCTTTATGGCTAAAGCCAAATTCCATTAATGCTGCATCAGATACGGGGACAAAACGTCCGTCTCTACCGCGAGCCGTTAATGGCAATGATGGGTTGGCTAAAATGGAGTGTTTATCATAACCTGAGCCTACTACCGCCAGTATGACGTTATTCCAGCCAGCTAAAAACTCTTCCATTTCAATTACCTTATTCCCTAGCGCTGGGTCGGCTAAATATACACGACCTTCATCATCCACTTTTTTTAAGACCACAAAGTGATGAAAGCCTTTTAAGTTAAGTAGCACGATCGCGGGAATAGTTAATTGGTGAATATTTTCGGCAGCAACTTTAAAGCCTTTTGCTTCCATGCCGAGCATTTCTACATAATTTTTCATATCTAACATTGAAAAACCATATTGAGCAACCAGCTCAGGATCTGACATGGCTAACATGCCATCCATTACCCACTTTTCATTAGTTTTAATGTTGTATGAATATTTTAAGATAGTCGCAAGAGAAGCTGCGCCACAACTGAAATCTGTTTGCTGCTGTTCTACGCCAATAAATTTACGTTCTGCCAAACTTATTACTTTCTTACCTGCACCGCCTATGCCGGGTACTGTACCTGTCATATTAAGGTGGGCTGCAAAAGTAGAGCATGAAGCAAAGAGTAAGATACTAATTAATATTAGTTTCATTGCCGTTCCCTCAGCAATTAATTGGCTCCGGACTATGCCGGAGCCGATAGTTGTATTATAAGTTACCTACACTCAGTGCCATGCTATTGCTTTGCAAGTTATTAGTACCTGCAGCAACGTTCACACCAATGTTACCAGCAGCGTTATTTAATGAACCGCCACTAATGCTCGCATTATTTACGTTCATACGTCCTACGGTGTGATTAATGGTTGCTAATTTACCCGATAAAGAAACCTTACCTAAATCAATCGTTCCTGATTCCTCAAATTCGAAACGACCTGGTTTATTTGGGTTTTTATCGTCAAAGTCGATATGACCTGCATATTGATTGCCATCAGGATGCGGGGTGTCTTGACTACCGCCGTACCAAATTTCTGGATAGACGTCATTACTTTGGGCACTCTTGCCTGTGTATTCGCCCGAGATATTTCCGGACAGTTTCACTTTGACAGTTTCTGCTTTAGTCTTATCCATTAAGCTTTGGTTAGTGGTATTATTGCCGGTAGTAAATTGCTTATTATCCACTGTAGAAACGGCTAGGTGAGCTTTTTCTCCATAAGATAAAGCAAAGTTATTAACTTGTGCGTTGCCACTGCCTGCTGCTACGTTAGCGCCTAAATTACCGGCCGCACCATTGAGTGATCCGCCAGAAATATTTGCGTTATTATGGTTGCCGCGGTTGCTTACGTTATTCGCTGTAGAAACTTGACCGGTGCCAATCTCTGCATCCACAGACGCACCTTTACCACCGAATAAGTTTAGGCCTGACGTTGTTGGTCTATCAGTCTCTTGGCCGTTACCATTACCGTTGTTACCGTCAGATGGCTCACCTTTATCAAATTCTACATCTGCTAATACCGTCATCGCCGTATTATTGGCCTGTACGTTATTGTCACCCGCAGATACGTTTAGCCCCATATTCCCAGAGAGACCTGTACCCGAGCCATCACTTATTCTAGCGCTATTTTCATTACGGTTATTAGTGACATTGTTGCCTGAAGTGTTTTGATAGCTGTCAATGACCGCCATGCCCAGTTGATTAATGCCCACTGTGCCACCAATAAGGGCTGTGCCTTTATAATCCATTTTATTGGTTACACTAACACGCTTGTAAATATCCACGCCTGTTTGATCGCTGTCTTGGGCAAAAGCAGTGCCACTTAAACCAAGCATAACTACTGCAGCAACTGGGGCTATAATAAATTTTTTCATTGTCTCTCTCCTTGAAAGCAATTATTTTTTATTTACATTGCTAAGTTAACGGTAATTAATTTTTATATTAATACCGTCGATTACTGAATGGGCATAGATACCCGGTTTACTACTATATTGCTGTTTCCCGCAATTTGGCTTATTTGAATTACACCTTGTGCACCTTTAAGTGAATCTTTGTCTATATAAATGCTATTTTTATTATCCTCTAAAGATAATGGCTCAGGATTATAAGTGGCATGCGTGCTTAGTGATAAGTCTGATATTACTTGTGCATTATTTCCTAATGCTATACCAATATCATTTATCTGAATGTTGCTAGCGCCTGCTACCTGATTTATAGATATTAATCCTTTAGCATTATGAAGCGTATGAGCTTCAATCCTTACACTTTTAGCTGCATCACTAATAAGACTAGTATTTTCTAGGTTTGCAGTGGAAGCGGAATTTGTCAAAGTAGATAGTGCGTTTTCTCCCATCGCAAGGCTTTTATTATTTGATTGAATATTATGATCGCCTGCCGCCATATTAATACTAATAGTACCCGTCACATTGTTTAGGGTATTGCTTTCTATTTTGGTAATATCAGAATAGATATTAGTCGCTGTCGCAGTAAAAGATGCGAGTGCTAAGCTTGCAACTGCGAAAGCGAGCAGATTATGACAGCCTGCTTTGACTGTATTTTTGTTATTCATTAGCTGCCCCCATTTCATTGCTATCCAGCGACGTCAGTTATGAACCGTTTACAATAATAAGATTGCAATAAAGAGGCCAACTTTTAAGTCATTGATAATAAAGGAAATTTTATAAGTGCCATTTTTTTTCGTCTCATTTAAGAGACAAGGCTTTAGTTTTTTTTATAAAAAATCTTTGAAATCAAGTGCTTATATAGAAATCTCAGTTTTAAAAGTCAGTATCATAATTAAGACGCGGCTAATTATTTAGCCCTAAGCCATTGATGAGTTAGGGGGGTTATCGTTAATTTTGTGGGAACAGGAGTAGATTGCCTTTATGAGCTACTATTAGTGGCACTCCGGCATCATTATTAAGCAAGGATTAGCGAATGACCTACCGGCATCCCACCCCCCTATTTTATTTATTTGTCATAGCGACCCTAAGTTAGTGCAGGCGCTTAGCCAGCAACAATGGGAAGTGAGACAAAGCACTAATCTTGTCAATCCCCCGCCTAGATCTGTGATGAAAGGTGTCAACGTAGGTGTGATAGAGATTACAGAATCTGCTCATCTTGAGTCTATAGAGCATTTTATCAGGATGAACGACGCAATTTTTTGGGTGGCAATGATTGATAAAGTCCAATTACAGCATGAGTCAGTGCGTGACTTACTGAGAAACTATTTTTATGATTTTCATACTAGCCCGCCAGACTTTACCCGGCTGCAATATGTTCTTGGTCATGCACTCGGCATGGCGAGATTGTGTCTGGCTCAACCTCCTGCTCAGCATTTAATTAATACCAATGAAATTATTCTTGGTCAAAGTCATAATATGTTTGAGCTAAAGCAACAGCTAACTAAGCTTTCTCATTGCCAGTTACCGGTATTAATTACCGGTGAAAGTGGGACTGGTAAAGAGTTAGTGGCGAAAAAATTACATGCTTTATCAGAATGTGCAGCTGGTCCTTTTATTGCGGTGAACTGTGGCGCTTTGCCTAGCCAGCTGGTGCAATCTGAGTTATTTGGGCATGAAAAAGGCGCCTTTACCGGCGCTGCCCAACGCAAAATTGGTAAAATTGAAGCCGCCGATAATGGTTCTTTATTTTTAGATGAAATTGGTGATTTGCCGCTAGAGGCACAAGTTAATTTATTGCGTTTTTTACAAGAAAAAACCATAGAGCGGGTGGGATCTCACCAATCCATTCACTTAAATGTGCGCATTATTGCCGCGACTCATGTAGATTTAGAAACCGCGGTTAAAGAGGGTCGTTTTCGTGAAGATTTATATTTTCGCCTTAATGTTATTCGCTTAAAAATTCCGCCCTTGCGTGAGCGTGGTGAAGACATTCTATTGCTCGCTCGCCATTTTTTAAGTCAGCAACAACAGACACAGCGCTTAAATTTTTCTGAAACTGCCGAAGTGGCGCTTTTGCAACATAGCTGGCCTGGAAATGTACGAGAGCTATTAAATCGCGTTCAGCGAGCCACCGTGATGGCTAATGGGCGCTTTATTCAGCCTCTGGACTTAGAAATTGCGTTAGCTAAACCTTTGAGCATGGGAGAGTGTTTAAAGTCAATTCGCGAAGAAGCGGAGCGTGGGGCATTAGCGAGAGCGCTTAATGAAACACAAGGTAAGGTAAGTAAGGTAGCTAAGCAGTTAAATATTTCACGAGCCACTCTTTATCGCTTATTAGACAAGCACAGCTTGTTATAAGAGCTAATTGAATAAGTGATATTAATTATATTATTATCCTTAACTATTATTTAACCACGGCTGCCTTAAGGCGGCCGTTTAATATTATATTGTCTGCCTTTTCCTTGAATTTTGTTATGATTAGCGCCCGTTAAATATTTGAGTGCCTTAAGATGTCTTCTGCCATACGAGGATTTATCCCTCGATCTTTACTGCGCTTAGTATTGGTGGCCTTTACTTTAGTGTTATTGCCACTCATTTTATTGGTGATACAAAATGGTCGTAGCTTAGAGCGCGTCATTTTATCTGCTCAAGCAGGCATTGAAAGCTCGGTTGTGGATACCCGGCGTGCCACTGACTTGAACGATCTGGCGCTAGAAATGGAGCGGGCAATTCGCCGTTATGCGGTGCTAGAGAGTCCGGAGATCCGCGAGTCTTATTTGCGTCTGTTAGAGCGCTACCGAATTGAACTGGAACAGCTTTTGACTAGCATTGACGGCGCAGACTTAGGCATTTCTTTGCAGCATCAACTTATTTATCTGGTTGATCTTGCCCAAGCCAGTGCGGATGAAATTCGCGAGCGAGTGGTTATTTTTAATGCGTTTAGTAGTGCGACACTAGCGCTAGATAAATTAACTCGCGCCCAAATTGATGAACGAATTCAAGAAGAACGCGATCATGTCATTGTGGTTCGACATCAATTATGGTGGCTCAGTGGTGCTTTAGGTGGCGCCAGCTTGCTGTTAGCCTTGCTGTTTACTTATCTTATTATTCGCCCCGTACGCCAGCTTGAAAAAAGGATTTTGAACTTAGGGGCAGGGGTGGAGCCTGAGACTAAACCAATACGTGGGCCCGCTGAATTGGTGGAGCTTGGCGATAAGCTGCAATGGCTGCATTTACGCTTGCGAGAATTGGAAGCGCAAAAATTACAATTTTTACGCCATCTTTCTCACGAATTAAAAACACCTCTGGCCAGTCTGCGCGAAGGGGCAGATTTGTTATTGGAGCAAGTAACAGGGCCGCTCACTCTAGAACAAAATGAGATTTGTGAGCTGTTAGTCCATAATAGCTTTCGTTTGCAAGAGCTGATTGAACAGTTGCTAGACTATAACCGTATTCAACAAGTTCAAGTTTATAAAGAAGACGTGGATATAGTGCCGCTGGTAGAGCAAAGCTTAGAAGCTCACAAATTAACGATTGAGAATAAAAGTCTACAAGTTAATCTCGCCTTGATTGATGAGTGCCCCCTTGCCGATGGTCATCGTTTAAAGCTGGTACTCGATAATTTAATCTCAAATGCGGTGAACTATGCAGATCCTGGCGGTGTGCTACAAATTATTTCTCACCGCCGTGAGCCACAAGCTGAATATGTACTGACGGTCGCTAATACCGGCCAACCCATTCCAGAGGCCGATAAGGAGCGAATTTTTGAACCTTTTGTGCAAGGAAATCAAGTAAGAAAAGGGGTATTGAAAGGTTCAGGGATTGGACTCAGTATTGCTCGAGAGGCGGCCTTAAGCATGGGTGGCTGCCTGATTTTAGACACCGATATTACAGAGCTAGTTTGTTTTGAACTTAGCCTGCCAAACCATAATATAAAAGGGAATACAGATGAATAAAGCATGGTATTGCACCGCCTTCGCATTGGCACTTTCTGGCTGTACCTTGCCTTTTCCGCAATCTAAATCGCCCGAAACTAAGGTCGAAATAAGAGTGCCTTCGCAAACTAAGCAATTAAACGCTTGGTTAGCTCTATCGGATAAAGTGCTACATAGCAACCCAAACCAGCGCCAACAGGCATTGAATCAACTACCAAATACTTCCAACGCGCAGCTAAAAAAAGCGCTGTGGCTAAGCCATCCTAAAGCATCGCTTAACCAGCGCCAGCAAGCTCAACAATTATTTCAGCAACATTTAAGTAGCGCTTCTTCTAGCGAACAAAAATTGTTAGGAACCTATCAAGCCTATAATCAAGAAATGATAAATATGCAGCGCCAGCTAGCTGAACGCCAGCAACAGGTGAATAATTTAACTCAAAAGTTAAAAGAGCTAGCCAGCATAGATCAGCAAATTAACGATCGTAAATTTCAAGAGTAACCGCCATGAAGCGTAAAGCCAGAATACTGCTGGTAGACGATGATGTCAGCTTACTAAAGTTATTGGGACTGCGCCTAAAGAGTGAAGGCTTTGCGGTCACCACCGCGGCTAACGGCACTGAAGCGCTAGCTTGGCTAGAGCATGAGCGCCCTGATTTAGTGCTTAGTGACTTGCGTATGGATGGCATGGACGGCTTAGCGTTATTTGAGCGAATCCAGCGCCAGCATGTAGGCCTGCCGGTAGTGATCATGACCGCCCATGGTTCTATTACCGATGCCATAACGGCTACTCGCTCAGGCGTGTTTGGTTTTTTAACTAAGCCTATCGATAAAGAAGAGTTACGCAAAACGATTAATGAGGCGCTGGCGGTATCTTTACCCGCAGTAGTGGATGATTGGCAACAAAGAGTGCAAACCAGAAGCCCCATTATGATTGCGCTATTAGATCAGGCGCGACGTATTGCTCCGTTAGATATTAACGTCTTAATCACCGGGCCTTCTGGTGCGGGTAAAGGACTAATGGCACAGGCGCTGCATGACGCTAGCCCTCGCCAAGATTATCCTTTTATCTCTTTAAACTGCGGAGCCATGACAGAACAGCTGCTAGAAGCTGAGCTATTTGGGCACGTTAAGGGGGCTTTTGCGGGCGCTGTTTCTGATCATCCTGGCGCTTTTATTACCGCTACTGGTGGTACTTTATTGCTAGAAGATGTGGGCGAGTTAAGTCCTGCCTTACAGGGTAAATTGGTGCAGGTTCTTACTCAGCAACAAGTGCGGGCTTGGGGGCTAGCCAAGACGCCACTACCGACGTGCGAGTATTGTCTTCCACCAGTCGGGATTTAGTCACAGCCATGGAGCAAGGTACATTTCGAGAAGACTTGTTCTACCGGCTAAATGTAATGAACCTGCAGTTACCAGCACTAGAAGAAAGACCTGAAGACATTCCTTTATTAGCTCGCCAAGCACTTGAACAGTTGAAAAGCCGCCAGCAAACCCCCGTCACCGGCTTTTCTCCTGAGGCGCTTTCTATGTTGGCTTCAGCGAGTTGGCCGGGCAATGTTCGCCAATTATTAAATGTGGTAGAGCAAGCGGTTGCCATGGCTTCAGTGCCGGTGATTGGCACTCAGTTACTTGAAAGTATCTTAGCGGACAGTGGTGAGGATTTCCCTACCTTTAATGAAGCTAGAGCCGAATTTGAGCGGCTCTATTTACATAAAATATTACGCATGACAGATGGTAACGTCAGCCAAGCCGCACAATTAGCGGGGCGCAACCGGACTGATTTTTATAAACTATTAAGCCGGCATAATATTGAAGCCAGTACTTATAAAGAAAAGCGCCAACAGTAAATTGTTAGTGCTTATAAGTATTTTAAAAACGGCCATTTAGGCCGTTTTTTATTTTGATTGCAACAAGGAGTGATCCCGCCTTATCGATAACAAAGCCGGTTTATAATGCGCTGAGTACTTAGGTTCCTCTGTCGAGTTGGTTGGGCTAAACTGACCGCCAGATAGGTGAGTGAACAACAAATGGCGGAGTAGTGAATGGATAATAAGGCATGGGCATTGTGTTTTTTAGATGAGGGCGTGGCTTTATCGGTGATCAGTCGTAAAGAAACTCGCTGCCAATGGTTAGAAGATAAAGAACAGGCTTATGACTATTTATTAAGTGATTATCTACATTATGTGGCGGAACTTGGCGAGCTCGAACCGGAACAAATCGAGGTGGCTACCGAGCGCTTTAATTTACTCGTTGAACAATATCCTGAGCCAGAAGTGCTTACTGAGTATTTAAACGATTTGACCGCCGGCCTAACTCGTATCTTATGGTTTGGTCCGCTAGCCTCCTTAGCCGAAGATTATGGTGACTTCCCCCTGGCGCTGCGCGCTTTTTATTGGCAAGAATATGGAGAAGGAGATGAAGATCCCGTCACCCCGGTCATGGAAGATGATTGGATTTATATGGTGGAGTGTATGGATGACTTCTTACTGCAAGACGATTACTAGCGCTTCTTAGAATTTTGTAGCGTCCTCCCTATTTTTGCTCAGTGCTAGTCGTGATGGAGAAACCGAGTCAGTGATGCTTTATATAGCGGAAAAGCCCAGTGTAGGGCGAGCTGTAGCTGACGTGCTACCTAAGCCACATCAAAAAGGCGATGGCTTTATTAAAGTGGCGAATGGGGATGTAGTAACTTGGTGTATAGGGCATTTATTGGAGCAAGCCGAGCCCCAAGCTTATAACGCTGACTATAAAAAATGGCGTAAAGAACATTTACCTATAGTGCCTGATGTTTGGCAGCACAGTGTTAAGGCTGCGACAAAAAAGCAATTTAACGTCGTTAAAAAGCTGGTTAAACAAGCGGACACCTTAGTTAATATGGGGGATCCCGATCGCGTAGGGCAAATACTAGTTGATGAAATCATTAATTATTGCCAAGTGCCTAAAGCTAAGCGAGCGGCCGCGCTGCGTTGTTTAATTAATGATATGAATCCTGAGGCCATTAAGCGCTCTTTACAAGACTTACGGCCAAATACTGACTTTATACCACTGGCTACCTCTGCACTGGCGCGGGCGCGCGCCGATTGGCTGTATGGCATTAATATGACTCGCCTTTGTACTTTGCAAGGTCAGGCGGCAGGATATCAAGGCGTGCTGTCGGTAGGGCGAGTACAAACCCCCATTCTAGGCTTGGTCGTGCATCGCGATCTGGAGATTGAAAACTTTATCTCTGCGCCTTTTTATGAGGTCTTTATTACGCTGCAAACTACGACTAATGAAACCTATATCGCCAAGTGGCAGCCAAGCCTTGCCTGTAAGCCTTATATGGACGAAGAGGGGCGTGTATTATTAAAAAAACTTGCCCAAACCGTGCTCAGTAAAGTTACAGGTCAACCAGGACAAGTGACGGCCGTGTCTGAGAGCATAAAAAAACAAGCGCCGCCTTTGCCTTATAATTTATCGGCTTTACAAATTGATGCCGCTAAGCGCTTTAACTTAACGGCGCAAAAAACGCTAGATATTTGTCAGCAGCTTTATGAACGCCATAAGCTTATTACCTATCCGCGTTCAGATTGTCGTTATTTGCCCAGTGGCCATTATCAAGACAAGCACCACGTTAGCCAAGCGATTGGCCACACCAGCCGCGCCCTTGCCGATGCGGCGGCTAATGCCGACTTAAGCCTTAAATCTAAGGCGTGGAATGATGGCAAGGTGGGGGCGCACCATGCCATTATCCCTACCAGCCGCAAGCTGGATGGCAGCCGGTTATCGGGGGATGAGCTAAAAATTTATGAACTCGTGGCTCGCCAATATTTAATGCAGTTTTATCCGCCTTTTCAATATCAAGAAAAGCAGATTGATACTCAAGTGGCCGGTGGCCTTTTTATTAGTCGGCAAAAGGAAGTGGTGAGCAAAGGGTGGAAGGCGCTTTTCCCCGAGCGTACCACTAAGGGGAAAACGAATAGCGAAGACGCTGAATTTTCCGACGTTAAACTGCCAGAGGTAAAAAAAGGCCAAGACGTGCAGTGTATCGATGGCCGCTTGGATGAAAAGCAGACTAGTCCACCAAGACATTTCACCGATGCCACTTTATTAGCGGCCATGACAGGCATCGCCCGCTATGTTTCGGATCCTGAGATTAAAAAAGTACTCAGAGAGACAGATGGCTTAGGCACAGAAGCTACGCGAGCGGGCATTATCGAATTGCTGTTTAAGCGAGAGTTTCTTGTAAAATCGGGTAAGGAAATTCACGCCACCGAAGTGGGACGACGCTTAATCTTATCGCTGCCGCCGATCATGGCATTGCCGGATATGACAGCTCATTGGGAGTCGCAGTTAGAAGCCATTGCCGAAAAACGCATCAGTTATCAGCAATTTATGAGCCCCCTGCTCGAGGGCTTAAATGTGTTAATTAATCAGGTAGATAACATCGTCTTTACCGGCTTAAAAGGCCACGGCCAGCCGTTTCGTAAAAAACGAAAGTCTAAGGCTGCAAGTCCCAGGCGCCGAGCTAAACAAAGAGACTAGAGACTTAGTGGCGTAGAAGGGCAAGTGTCAATATAGCGCTTGCTCTAGCGTTAACACCTCACAGCGTCATACCGGAACAAGTCCGGTATAACGGCATAATACAAAAGCGAGTGTTAGCCTTAAGCGCGGCGTTATGTAGACGTATGCTTTTATTAACTCTGCTTTACCAGTTCTACCAAGGCGCCGTAGCCGGACTGGGGCATGACTTCTAAAGGAATAAATTGCAGCGCGCCACCATTGATGCAATAACGTAAGCCGCCACGGTCTTTAGGCCCATCCTCAAATACATGACCTAAGTGGGAATCAGCTACGCGAGAGCGAACTTCGATGCGGCGCATATTAAAGGCTCTATCTTCATGTTCGGTCACCACTTGGCTAGCTATTGGCTTGGTAAAGCTAGGCCAGCCACACTGTGAGTCATATTTATCGTTAGATAAAAATAATGGCTCGCCGCTGACCACGTCGACATAAATACCTGGCGCAAACAGATAATCATATTCATGGCTATAGGCGCGCTCGGTGCCGGCTTTTTGAGTAATATTATATTGCGCCTTAGTCAGCGTAGTTTTGAGCGCACTCTTATCAAAGTTTGCGTAACGCTTAGCCTCTAATGCTTGGTTAACCGTATCCGCCGGTGCGAGCTTTGCCGCAGGCGTAATGGGAGTAGCATCTTCAAGCTCATCGTCGGCCAAGCTTAAGTCCACATGACAATAGCCATTAGGATTTTTAGCTAAATAATCTTGATGGTAAATTTCGGCTTTATAAAAATGTTCGAGTGGCTGCTCTTCTACCACAATTTTTTGCTTATATTTCCCTTGCTGCTCTTTAATGACTTTGTCGATCACGGTGCGCTCGCTGTTATCGATATAATAAATACCGGTGCGATACTGAATCCCGCGATCGTTGCCTTGTTTATTGAGGCTAGTGGGATCAATGACCCTAAAATAATACTGCAACAGCTTTTCTAAGCTTATTTTATTGGCGTCATAGATAACTTGCACCGCCTCAGCATGGCCGGAGCCGCCAATCACTTGCTCATAGCTTGGATTGTTGAGTTTAGGATCGCCATTAGCATAGCCAGATATTGCATCTACCACCCCAGTAATACGCTCCATATAAGCTTCTACACCCCAAAAGCAGCCACCGGCTAGATATATAGTACGGGTCTCGATGGGCAGTCCTTGCTCGTTATAATAAACCCCCTCTTCCTGCTTAGGCTTGCTAACAGCAACTTCGCTAGTCTGACTAGAGGCGGGGGTAGCTCGGCGCTGATTAATACTACGCACGTTAGTGCTGGCGCTATCGGCTAAAGCATAGGCTTGTTTAGGCGTCATATTGCCTTTGATAAGTTGTACTAAATTGCCGTTCTTATCCAATAAGGCCCAGCTGGGATAAACTTGTATGCCCAGCTGCTTGATCAGAACGCCTGTGTCGTCGGTTAATACTGGCAGCTGGGGGTAATCTCCTTGTACGCCGCTATACCAAGCACTAAATTTAGGCTCGGCTTTTTCGCCCAAATGCCCAGGGCTGGTCAGCGTCACTAAGTTAAGGCTGGCAAACTTAGCATCGCTACGCCAATTTTCGCTTTCCTCGAGCGTGCCCAAACACAGTGGACACCAACTGGCCCAAAATTTTACTAAGGTCGGTTTGTGGGTATCAATCACGTCACTCCCTTGCTCACCTAAGCCTTGAGTGATTTGTGGCAAGGCTTGTAAGCGCGTGAGCATCTGTGAAGGCAACATATCTCGTGAAGAGGTATGAGCGCTCTTTTGGGAAACCTTGCCATCAGCGCTAGGTTGAGCATTAGACACTTCGCCACAAGCAAATAATAATCCTACGCTGAGCAGGCTAACGACGCTTAGCGCATTTAGCCGCTTGAGTCTGTATTTTAAAGTGGGTAGGGGCATGAGCTGTCCTTGTGCTTAGTCGATATATAATTAGAAAAAAGAGCGAACCATACACTCTCTAGATTTAAGCAGACCGCGCAAGCAAGAATTTACTTCGCTTATTATTATAAAAGTGGCCTCTTATATTTATTCTTAAATAGCATTAACTCACTTAGCCTCAGAAGCGCGCATTCCTCTCTAAGCCTAACTTAAGGTACACTGAGCGAGCATTTATTTAGGAAACTCATATGTCCGCGACCTCAACCCCCCTCTCTCTCGCACCTTATAACACCTTTGGTCTGGCGCTTAATGCACAGCATCTGGTGGAGTTAAGCGAACGTGCCCAATTATCAAGCTTATGGCAAGCCAATCCTGAACTGCCCTTGCTGGTGGGCGAGGGCTCAAACTTGCTTTTTACTAAGCATTTTAAAAGTTTAGTCTTAGTGAATCGCCTTAAAGGTAAGCAGGTGAGCGAAACACCCGATGCGTGGCTATTAACCGTTGAGGGGGGCGAGAATTGGCATCAACTGGTGTGCTGGTGCTTAGACAATAATATGCCAGGCTTAGAAAATTTAAGTCTGATCCCAGGCACAGTAGGCGCCTCTCCGGTACAAAACATTGGTGCTTATGGTGTAGAGCTGGCGCAGTTTTGTCATCAAGTAGAAAGCTTTGATTGGCAAAGTGGCGAGTATAAAATTTGGTCTAAAGAAGAATGCGCTTTTGGTTATCGTGACAGTGTTTTTAAGCATGAAGCGCGTAGCCACTTTATTGTAAGCGTCACTTTTTGCTTACCTAAAGCTTGGCAACCTGTGCTGGGTTATGGCCCCTTGGCTGAGCTAGGTGAGAGAGCGACTCCTAAGCAAGTCTTCGAAAAAGTGTGTGCCACTCGCCAAGCCAAATTGCCTGATCCCGCTAAGCTTGGCAATGCAGGAAGTTTTTTTAAAAATCCTAAAGTGATAAGTGCTCAAGCACAGGCGCTTAAATTAGCTTGGCCAGCCTTGCCCGTTTTTGCCGCCGAGGCGGGGTTAAGTAAACTGGCAGCGGGCTGGCTAATTGAACAAGCGGGGCTTAAAGGTGTAAAAATTGGCGGCGCCGGCGTGCATACGCAACAAGCCTTAGTGTTAGTGAACCACGGTGATGCCAGCGCCGAAGATGTGCTGCGTCTGGCAGCCTTAGTGCGTGAGCGAGTGGAGCAGATGTTCGGTGTACGTCTTGAGCCAGAAGTGCGCATGATAGGCGAGCAGGGTGAAACCTATTTGGATGAGGCGTTAGCGTGTCTGAGCTAAGTCCCTTACGCCAAGCATTAGTTGCCTTATTAGCCGATGGCCAATTTCACTCTGGTGAACAACTCGGTGAGCAATTATTAGTCAGTCGCGCCGCCATTAGTAAGCATATTCAAGCAATTAAAGCGCTGGGTTTAGAGATTTATAGTGTCAGCGGCAAAGGTTACCGTTTGGCCGTGCCCTTACAATTATTAGATCACCCTCGCTTAAGCCAAGCGTTGGCACCGCAACGGGTAGAGCTAAAACCTGTGATTGGCTCGACTAATCAACACTGGTTAAGTCAATTAGCCCATCTTAATAACGGTGATATCTGTGTTGCTGAATGCCAAACCGCGGGGCGCGGGCGTCGTGGTCGCGCTTGGGTGTCCCCTTTTGGCGGGCAGCTGATTATGAGTATGTATTGGCGTTTAGAGCAAGGTATGGCCGCCGCTATGGGCTTAAGTTTAGTAGTGGGAATAGCCATAGTAGAGGCATTAAATGCCCAAGGTTTTAAAGGAGTAGCGCTTAAGTGGCCCAATGACTTATATGTGAATGGCCGTAAATTAGCGGGTATTTTGGTCGAGATGTCCGGTACTGCTGGTGGCTCCTGCCATTTGGTGATTGGTGTCGGATTGAATTTATTATTACCGACACCCGAGCAGGCGCATATCAGTCAGCCGGTGGCCGAGCTCGCTGAGCTAGGCGAGATTAAGGATCGCAATGGCTTGGTGATAGCGCTTAGTCAACATCTACAACACTGCTTAGCTATCTTTGAAGCTCAAGGTATCGCGGCTTTTCAAGAGCAATGGAACCGCTTAGATTATTTCAATGGTAAAGCGGTAAAGGTATTAATGAGTGAGCAAGTTATTCATGGCATAGCGCGCGGTATAGACGAGCAGGGCGCCTTGTTACTGGAATTGAGTAATGGCAGCATACAACGCTACCTTGGCGGTGAAGTGTCGTTGCGCGGCGAGTGAGGGTGAGGCGCAGTGCCTTATCCTCCTCACACATTCCGCTTCACCGCAGTCACTTCTTAAGCCATACCTGTTCTATGCCATGTGCTTGGCCTTTCGTTAAAATTAATTCGGCTCTGTCTTTGGTGGGCAGAATATTTTGCTTTAAATTTTGGTAGTTAATTTCTTGCCAAATACGACTGGCGGTGGCCACGGCTTCTGCCTGTGATAGTTGAGCGTAATGATGAAAATAAGAGTCGGGATCACTAAAGGCGCCGTCGCGCAGCTTTAAAAAGCGCTCTACATACCAAGTCTTTAACAATGAAGGCTCGGCATCGACAAAAATAGAAAAATCCACAAAATCTGACACAAACACGCGGTGGGGCTCATGAGGGTAATCCATGCCGCTTTGTAATACGTTTAACCCCTCAATAATAACGATATCGGGCTGTTCTACTACTTCTTCAGCACCGGGAATAACGTCATAGCTTAAATGAGAATAAACGGGGGCCGTGACTCTGGGCTTGCCTGACTTTATGTCTGATACAAACTGTACCAGTCGTCGAATATCATACGACTCAGGGAAACCTTTCTTATGCATCAGCCCGCGCGCTTCTAGCTCGCTATTGGGATACAAAAAGCCATCGGTCGTTACTAATGCCACCTTGGGGTGTTGCGGCCAGCGCGCTAATAATGCAGCCATAATTCGTGCTGTAGTACTTTTACCCACCGCTACTGAACCCGCCAAGCTAATAATGTAGGGTAAATGACGGGGTTCTTTTCTTAAGAACTGATCTAAGACCTTGCTGCGTCTTTGTTTTGCTTTTATATAAAGATTTAATAAGCGCGACAGCGGCAGGTAAATATCTCTAACTTCAGCGGGAGATACTTTGTCATTTATGCCACGCAGGCGAGCAAGCTCCGCCTCAGTGAGTGGCTGATGCACAGTATCGCGCAGCTCAGACCAAGCTTGGCGAGAAAAAACAAGATAGGGAGAGTCGTTATCTAGCGTCATAAGTATCAGGTCATAAACCAGTGCTGAGAGTCGCTTGGCACGATACACCAAGGGCTCAGTGGCGACAAGTCAACTCCCCTGTAGTAGTGAAAGACGAGGGCTAATACTAGGTCGATTTGCTGAGAAGAACATAATTAATGTCATTATTGCTGATTTATTGCGCACTTAAACCCAGAATAACAAAAACTTCGCATTCAGCCCTTGCAACACGGTCGGTGCATAGCCTAGAATTCGCTTCGTTCCAATGCCGGCATAGCTCAGTTGGTAGAGCAACTGACTTGTAATCAGTAGGTCCCGAGTTCGACTCTTGGTGCCGGCACCAAACATTGGAGGAGTTCCCGAGTGGCTAAAGGGATCAGACTGTAAATCTGACGGCTCCGCCTTCGCTGGTTCGAATCCAGCCTCCTCCACCAAATTTATAAATAATGCACCAGCGTTATTTAAGTTTAATTGCCAGATTAAACGCAAGCTTTGCGGGCATCGTATAATGGCTATTACCTCAGCCTTCCAAGCTGATGATGCGGGTTCGATTCCCGCTGCCCGCTCCAGTATTAAGCATTGCTGATATAGCTCAGTTGGTAGAGCGCACCCTTGGTAAGGGTGAGGTCCCCAGTTCGAATCCGGGTATCAGCACCATGTTATTTATTCCTCTCATTTTCCATTATTAAAATACACACTTAAGCGTGTGCTTTTTCGATCTCTTACTAAATCCACTACGGCTGGTTATAAATCAGCGAATAATTACGCTTACAATCCCAACCAAAAGCCCTTATAATGCCGCCCTTATTGTGTATAGGGGCGTAGTTCCAATTGGTAGAACGGCGGTCTCCAAAACCGACGGCTGGGGGTTCGAGTCCCTCCGCCCCTGCCATATACCTCGCAATAGCGGGGTCTTCGCGTCCGACATGGACCCAAGTTTTAGACAGGTAGCCTTATGAGTGCAAATATTGAGAGCCAAAGCGGGGCCAAAGATTCCCTGTTATGGGGACTAGTGTTTATTATTTTAGTAGCTGCTGTGGTGGCTAACTCTCTTTATAGCGAGCTGTCGGTGGCCATTCGTGCCGCAGCCGTGGTGGTTGCCTTAGGCGTAGCTGGTTTGCTGGCTTACCAAACTAACAAAGGCAAAAACACCGTTGCCTTTGCTAAAGAATCTCGTCTGGAAATGCGCAAAGTAGTGTGGCCTAACCGCCAAGAAGCTATCCAAACTACCCTGATTGTACTGGCTGTCACCGCTGTGGTGGGCCTGTTTCTGTTTATGCTGGATGGCTTGCTAGTATGGCTGGTCAATCTGGTCACCGGAGTATAAGGATTAACCATGTCTGAACCAGAACAAAGAATGCGTTGGTACGTGATCCAAGCGTTTTCCGGATACGAAGGCCGCGTTCAGAAATCGCTTATCGAACATATCCGGCTAAATGAAATGGAAGATCAGTTTGGCGAAATTTTGGTGCCAACTGAAGAAGTAGTGGAAATGCGCGCTGGGCAAAAGCGCAAAAGTGAGCGCAAGTTTTTCCCAGGCTACGTATTGGTACAAATGCAGATGAACGATGCTTCATGGCATTTAGTGCGCAGCATTCCACGAGTGATGGGCTTTATTGGCGGCACGCCTGAGCGTCCCGCGCCTATTTCTGATAAAGAAGCAGACTTGATCTTAAATCGTCTGCAAGATGCGATTGATAAGCCAAAACCAAAAACACTGTTTGAACCCGGTGAACTGGTACGAGTGTCTGAAGGTCCGTTTGCCGACTTTAACGGCGTGGTGGAGTCGGTCGATTATGAGAAGAGCCGCATCAAGGTATCGGTAATGATTTTTGGTCGCTCTACTCCGGTTGAGCTGGAGTTTGGTCAGGTTGAAAAGTCCTGATTAAAATTTGCTCATAGCACTTGCGAGTGGCAGTAAATAGTACTAGAATTTGCCGCCCTTTTAATACAGGGGAGCCGATTTTGAGCCATGCTCAACGGCGCTATCACCCAATAACGAGGTAATCTCAATGGCTAAGAAAGTCCAAGCCTACATCAAGCTGCAAGTTGCAGCCGGTGCAGCAAACCCAAGTCCTCCGGTTGGTCCCGCTCTGGGTCAGCACGGCGTTAACATCATGGAATTCTGTAAGGCGTTTAACGCTCGTACAGAAAGCCTAGAAAAAGGCTCGCCAATCCCAGTAATCATTACTGTGTACAGCGACCGTTCTTTCACCTTCGAAACTAAGACTCCGCCTGCGGCGTACTTGTTGTTGAAGGCAGCCGGCACTAAGTCTGGCTCGGCGAAGCCTAACACTGATAAAGTGGGCACTGTGACCCGCGCTCAGTTAGAAGAAATTGCTGAGATCAAAGAAAAAGACATGACCGGTGCCGATGTTGATGCCCGCGTTCGTACAATCGAAGGTACTGCTCGGTCCATGGGCCTGGCAGTGGAGGGTTAAGACGATGGCTAAATTAACTAAGCGTATGCGTGTTATCCGTGACCGCGTAGAAAGCACTAAAGATTACGACATCAACGAAGCCGTTACTCTGTTACAAGAATTGGCCACTGCTAAGTTTGTAGAAAGCGTAGACGTTGCTGTTAACCTCGGTATTGATGCACGTAAATCAGACCAAAACGTCCGTGGCGCCACTGTGTTGCCAAACGGTACGGGTCGTGATGTGCGTGTTGCTGTATTTGCTCAAGGCGCAAACGCCGAAGCCGCTAAAGAAGCCGGCGCTGAATTGGTTGGCATGGAAGATCTGGCCGAGCAAATTAAAGCAGGCGAAATGAACTTCGACGTGGTTATCGCTTCTCCTGATGCGATGCGCGTAGTAGGTCAATTAGGTCAAGTATTAGGCCCACGCGGTTTAATGCCTAACCCTAAAGTAGGCACAGTTACCCCTAACGTTGCTGAAGCCGTTAAGAATGCTAAAGCCGGTCAGGTTCGCTATCGTAACGATAAGAACGGTATCATCCACACCACTATCGGTAAGGTTGATTTTACCGTTGAGAAGCTGAAAGGTAACTTAGAAGCGCTGTTAGTTGCATTGAAGCGTGCTAAGCCTGCGACTTCTAAAGGTGTCTTCATCAAGAAAGTAACCCTGTCTACCACTATGGGTGCCGGTGTTGCCATTGATCAAGCAAGCCTAGACGAAAAGAAATAAGCATTTACAAGGCGCAACGACTCACGTAGTATTTTGCGCCTTGTGATTTGGTTGGGGGCTTCGACTCCCGTCCAAGACCGCTGGAGACGTTAACGTCTTAATGTTCCAGCGTAGATGGTGCCGGGACCCAGTTAGAAAAGATTTTTTCTTCTGGAATCTGTCATCTTGGTGTCTCTGAATTGACAGAGGCGTGTGTTTAATCTGGGGTTTTCCCAGGTAGATCCAGGAGTTTAGCCAATGGCATTAAGACTCGAAGACAAAAAGGCAATAGTTGCTGAAGTCAACGAAGTTGCCAAGGGCGCCCTGTCTGCAGTAGTAGCCGATGCACGTGGCGTTACTGTAGCTGCCATGACCCAACTGCGCCAGCAAGCACGTGATAACGGAGTTTACCTTAAGGTAGTTCGTAACACGTTAGCTCGCATTGCAGTTAAAGAGACCAGCTATGAGTGCCTTAATGAGGTATTCGTTGGTCCTACCCTGATTGCGTTCTCTAATGAACACCCGGGCGCTGCCGCTCGTTTGTTCAAAGATTTTGCTAAAGAGCAAAGCGCATTCGAGGTAAAAGGTCTGGCTTACGAGGGTGCTTTTATTCCCGCAGCCGAAATTGACCGTCTCGCAAAACTGCCGACGTACGACGAAGCAATTGCAAAGCTGATGGCGACTATGAAAGAAGCTTCTGCTGGCAAGCTGGTACGTACTATCGCTGCTTTGCGCGACCAAAAACAAGCCGCAGCTTAAGCTGCAATTTGTTGCTTGATAACCCCAAACTTCAGAACATTAGGAATTTGAGTCATGTCTATCACTAAAGACCAAATCATTGAAGCCGTTGCAGAAATGTCTGTAATGCAAGTTGTTGAACTGATCGAAGCAATGGAAGAGAAGTTCGGCGTTTCTGCCGCTGCTGCTGTTGCTGTTGCTGGTGACGCCGGTGCCGCTGCTGAAGAGCAGACTGAATTCGACGTTATGCTGACTGAAATCGGCGCCAACAAAGTATCTGTAATCAAAGCCGTACGTGCTGCAACCGGTCTTGGCCTGAAAGAAGCCAAAGGCTTGGTAGAGTCTGCTCCTTGTGCTGTTAAAGAAGCACTGAGCAAAGGCGAAGCCGAAGCGTTGAAGAAAGAGCTCGAAGAAGCAGGTGCTTCTGTTGATCTTAAATAAGCTGAATTTTAGCTTAGCGGCCTAAGCAATTAGGCTAGGGCTGGTGAATATATATTCACCAGCCCTTTTGCGCTGTATGATGAGAGGATTTTTCACATCGTTTATGCCTCTTATTAGCACCACATATCGGATGTTGTCGAGACGTCCGTGTCCTAGAAAAACGATGTTATTTAGAGCTGTCCCATTTGGACAGGTGGGTCACTTATCAGCGAGCTGAGGAACCCTATGGTTTACTCTTACACAGAGAAAAAGCGCATTCGTAAGGACTTCGGTAAACGTGACCAAGTCTTGGACACGCCTTACCTGCTATCAATCCAGCTTGATTCCTTCAAACAATTTATTGAAGCAGATCCGCGCGGCGAACACGGTTTGGAAGCGGCTTTTCGAAGCGTTTTCCCCATCGCCAGCTATTCTGGCAATGCTGAATTGCAATATGTTAGTTTCCGTTTAGGCGAGCCTGTATTTGACGTTCAAGAATGTCAAATTCGTGGTGTTACTTATTCGGCACCGCTGCGCGTTAAATTGCGCATGGTGTTGTATGACAGAGAAGCCGCACCTGGCACTGTCAAAGACATTAAAGAGCAAGAAGTCTACATGGGCGAAATCCCGCTCATGACTGAAAACGGTACCTTTGTTATTAACGGCACCGAGCGGGTAATAGTCTCCCAGCTGCATCGCAGCCCGGGTGTGTTTTTCGATCACGACCGTGGCAAAACCCACTCTTCAGGTAAGGTTTTGTATAACGCCCGTGTGATCCCTTACCGTGGTTCCTGGCTCGATTTTGAGTTTGATGCCAAAGATAACTTGTTTGTTCGTATCGACCGTCGTCGCAAGTTACCTGCATCCATCATGCTGCGTGCATTGGAGTTCACGACCGAAGAAATTTTGGCCATGTTCTTCGATATGACTTCTTTTGAAGTGATCGATGGCAAAATGATGATGGAATTAAAGCCAGAGCGTCTACGTGGTGAAACTGCCTCGTTTGATATTTTGGTTGATGGCGAAGTACTAGTGGAAACCGGTCGTCGTATTACTGCGCGCCATATTCGTCAGCTAGAAAAAGCCGGCATCGAAAAAATTGAAGTACCGGTGGAATATGCCGTCGGTAAAGTGGTGGCCAAAGATTATGTTAATCCCGATACGGGCGAGCTAATCATTGGTGCTAACCAAGAGTTAACGCTGGAAGCCTTAGCCAATATGTCTGTGGCCGGTATTAAGCAGTTTGAGACCTTGTTCACTAACGAACTGGATCACGGCGCTTATATGTCTGAGACACTGCGTATTGACTCTTCAACTAACCGTGTAGAAGCCTTGGTTGAAGTATATCGCATGATGCGCCCAGGCGAGCCACCTACTCGTGATGCTGCCGATACGCTGTTTGAGAACTTATTCTTCTCAGAAGACAGATATGACCTCTCCACCGTGGGCCGGATGAAATTTAACCGTCGTCTGTTCCGTGATGAGATTGATGGTCCGGGTACCCTGACTAAGTCAGATATCGTGGATGTGATGAAGCGTTTGATCGACATCCGTAACGGTAATGATGAAGTGGATGATATTGACCACTTGGGTAACCGTCGTATTCGCTCGGTAGGCGAGATGGCAGAAAACCAATTCCGTGTTGGTTTAGTGCGCGTAGAGCGTGCAGTGCGTGAGCGCTTGTCATTAGGTGATTTAGATACCTTAATGCCCCAAGACTTGATCAACGCCAAGCCGATTTCGGCGGCGGTGAAAGAGTTCTTTGGCTCTAGCCAATTATCGCAGTTTATGGATCAAAACAACCCGCTATCAGAAGTGACGCACAAGCGTCGTATTTCTGCATTAGGCCCAGGTGGTTTGACTCGTGAGCGTGCTGGCTTTGAAGTTCGAGACGTCCATACCACTCACTACGGTCGTTTGTGTCCTATCGAAACGCCGGAAGGTCCAAACATTGGTTTGATCAACTCACTGGCGTGCTACTCGCGCACCAACGAATATGGTTTCCTTGAGACGCCGTATCGTAAAGTGGTGGATGGCCAAATTACCGATGAAGTGGATTACTTGTCTGCTATCGAGGAAGGTCACTTTGTGATCGCTCAGGCCAACGCCGCCTCTGATGAGAACAACCGCTTAATCGATGAGCTGGTAGCCTCGCGTCATAAAGGTGAAGCTACCTATATGAACGCGGATCAAATCCAGTACATGGATGTGAGCCCACAGCAGGTAGTGTCAGTTGCAGCATCTCTGATCCCCTTCCTTGAGCACGATGATGCTAACCGCGCCTTGATGGGCTCGAACATGCAACGCCAAGCTGTGCCTACACTGCGTGCCGATAAGCCGTTAGTAGGTACCGGTATTGAGCGCGCCGTAGCCGTCGACTCAGGTGTGACCGTGGTAGCTAAGCGTGGTGGTATCGTCGATTACGCCGATGCGTCACGCATTGTAGTTAAAGTTAACGAAGAAGAGATGACGCCTGGCGAAGCTGGGATCGACATCTATAACCTGACCAAGTACACCCGTTCTAACCAGAACACTTGTATTAACCAGCGTCCGTGTGTGATGCCAGGTGAGCGCGTGCTGGGTGGCGACGTACTGGCCGATGGTCCTTCTACTGACTTGGGCGAACTCGCTCTGGGTCAGAACCTGCGCGTGGCCTTTATGCCATGGAATGGTTACAACTTTGAAGACTCCATCTTATTAAATGAGCGTTTGGTAGAACAAGACCGCTTAACCACCATTCATATTCAAGAACTCACTTGTATCTCTCGTGATACTAAGTTGGGTCCAGAAGAGATCACCGCCGATATCCCTAACGTAGGTGAGTCTGCGCTGAGCAAACTGGATGAGTCTGGTATCGTTTATGTGGGTGCAGAGATGCGTCCTGGCGATATCTTGGTGGGTAAAGTCACTCCTAAGGGTGAAAGCCAGCTCACACCAGAAGAGAAGCTGCTGCGCGCTATCTTCGGTGAAAAAGCCTCTGATGTGAAAGACTCGTCATTACGTGTGCCTAACTCTGTGTTTGGTACTGTCATCGACGTTCAAGTCTTTACCCGTGATGGCGTAGAAAAAGACAAGCGTGCCCAAGATATTGAGCACATGCAGTTGAAGCAAGCTAAGAAAGACTTAACTGAAGAATTTAGCATCCTTGAAGACGGTGTATATGCCCGTGCTCGCGGTGTGTTAATTGCCTCCGGTATGTCTGCTGAGCAAGTTGCTAAAATCGATCGTAATAAGCTGTTAGAGCAAGCGATTGATGACGAAGCTAAGCAAATTGAGCTGGAGCAACTCGCCGAGCAACAAGCTGAACTAAAAGCCGACTTCGATAAGATGTTTGAAAACAAACGTCGTAAAATCACCCAAGGGGATGATTTGGCGCCGGGCGTGCTGAAGATCGTTAAGGTGTACTTGGCCGTTAAACGCCAAATTCAGCCTGGTGATAAGATGGCCGGTCGTCACGGTAACAAGGGTGTGGTCTCTACTATAGTTCCAGTAGAAGATATGCCTTACGACGTGCACGGCACGCCGGTTGATATCGTTCTGAACCCATTGGGTGTACCGTCGCGGATGAACATCGGTCAGATACTCGAGACGCACTTAGGCTTAGCAGCTAAGGGCATTGGCGAGAAGATCGATCGCATGATCAAAGAGCAGCAAGATATCGCTCGTTTGCGTGAATTTATCCAAGAAGTTTATAACTTGGGTGATGGTACTCGTCAGAAAGTCGATATCTCTAGCTTTACTGATGCCGAAGTGCAAACACTGGCTCATAACTTGCGCCACGGCATGCCAATGGCAACGCCGGCGTTTGATGGTGCTGATGAAGGCGAAATCAAGCGCATGTTGCTACTGGCTGATCTGCCAGATTCTGGTCAGATCACGCTCTATGACGGTCGTACTGGTAATGCCTTTGAGCGCCCAGTGACCGTGGGCTATATGTACATGCTGAAGTTGAACCACTTAGTGGACGACAAGATGCACGCCCGTTCTACTGGTTCTTACAGTCTGGTAACGCAACAGCCACTGGGTGGTAAAGCTCAGTTTGGTGGTCAGCGTTTCGGTGAGATGGAAGTGTGGGCACTGGAAGCATATGGTGCCGCTTACACCTTGCAAGAAATGTTGACGGTGAAGTCCGATGACGTTAACGGTCGTACTAAGATGTATAAAAACATCGTCGATGGTGATCACCGCATGGAGCCGGGCATGCCCGAGTCCTTCAACGTCTTGTTGAAAGAAATTCGCTCGCTCGGTATCAACATCGAATTAGACGAAAGCTAAAGCACAGACTGCTGAAGAAATAACGGCGCCCTTTTTTTTAAAAATAGGGCGCCTAGGTAGAACTCCTCACAGGAGACTAACGTGAAAGACTTACTTAAGTTTTTGAAAGCGCAGAATAAGACAGAAGAGTTTGATGGGATCAAAATTGGTCTGGCCTCCCCAGACATGATCCGCTCTTGGTCTTTTGGCGAAGTCAAAAAGCCTGAGACCATTAACTACCGTACCTTCAAACCGGAGCGTGACGGCCTTTTCTGTGCTCGGATCTTTGGTCCGGTCAAGGACTATGAGTGTCTGTGTGGTAAGTACAAACGCCTTAAACATCGTGGTGTTATCTGCGAAAAATGTGGCGTTGAAGTTACCCAGACCAAAGTGCGCCGTGAGCGCATGGGCCACATTGAGCTAGCCAGCCCTGTTGCCCATATCTGGTTCTTGAAGTCCCTGCCAAGCCGTATCGGTTTATTGCTGGATATGACCTTGCGTGATATCGAGCGCGTCCTGTACTTCGAATCCTTTGTGGTGATCGAAGCGGGTATGACCAGTCTTGAGCGTGGCCAAATGCTGTCAGAAGAACAGTATTTAGATGCACTCGAAGAGTGGGGCGATGAATTTGACGCCAAGATGGGTGCCGAAGCGGTACTGTCTTTGCTAAGCGCCATTGATTTAGGTGCTGAAATTGAAGCCATGCGCGAAGAGCTGAGCCAAACTAACTCAGAAACTAAGCGTAAGAAAATTACCAAGCGCTTCAAACTGATGGAAGCTTTCTTCGGCTCAGGCAACAAGCCAGAGTGGATGGTACTGACCGTATTGCCAGTATTGCCACCGGACTTACGTCCGCTAGTACCGCTGGACGGGGGTCGCTTTGCGACTTCAGATCTGAACGATTTATATCGTCGTGTGATCAACCGTAACAACCGTTTAAAACGTCTGCTGGATTTAGCGGCGCCCGATATTATCGTGCGTAACGAAAAGCGGATGCTGCAAGAGTCTGTAGATGCCTTGCTTGATAACGGTCGTCGCGGTCGTGCCATTACTGGCTCTAACAAGCGCCCACTGAAATCCTTGGCCGATATGATCAAAGGTAAGCAGGGTCGTTTCCGTCAGAACTTGCTTGGTAAGCGTGTTGACTACTCCGGTCGTTCGGTCATCGTAGTAGGACCGACCTTGCGTTTGCATCAGTGCGGTCTGCCGAAGAAAATGGCCCTCGAGTTATTTAAGCCATTTATCTATGGCAAGCTAGAAGGCCGTGGTTTAGCCACTACCATTAAAGCGGCTAAGAAGATGGTTGAGCGTGAAGAAGCTGTGGTGTGGGACGTTTTAGATGACGTGATCCGCGAACACCCAGTATTACTGAACCGTGCACCTACTTTGCACCGTTTGGGTATTCAAGCGTTTGAGCCAGTGTTGATCGAAGGTAAAGCGATTCAGTTGCACCCACTCGTGTGTGCGGCCTATAACGCCGACTTTGATGGTGACCAAATGGCGGTCCACGTACCGCTGACCATAGAAGCACAGCTTGAAGCGCGTGCACTTATGATGTCCACCAACAACATACTGTCTCCGGCTAACGGCGAACCTATTATTGTACCCTCGCAAGACGTGGTATTAGGTTTGTACTACATGACCCGCGATAAAGTGAATGCCAAAGGTGAAGGCATGATCTTAACCAGCGCTAAAGAAGCGGAAAAGGTCTATCGCGGTGGTCATGCTGAGCTGCATGCTAAAGTTAAAATTCGGATTACGGATTTTGAACGCATGGAAGATGGCACCGAAGTCGAAACCACGTCTATTCGTGATACCACTATCGGTCGCGCTATCTTGAGCTTGATTGTGCCAAAGGGCTTACCTTTTAGCATGATCGATCACCCTATGGGTAAGAAGCAGATCTCAAAATTACTGAACGCTTGTTACCGTCGTTTAGGGTTGAAAGACTCCGTTATCTTTGCTGACCAATTGATGTATACCGGTTTCCATTATGCAACGCTGTCTGGCGTGTCCGTTGGTATTAACGACATGGTGATTCCAGATGCGAAGAAACACATCATTGATGAAGCTGAAGCCGAAGTAACCGAGATCCAAGATCAATTCCAGTCTGGTCTGGTGACCGCGGGTGAGCGTTATAACAAAGTTATCGATATTTGGGCCAGTGCTAACGAGCGCGTGTCTAAAGCGATGATGGAAAACTTATCGAAAGATAAGGTGATCGACGCTGAAGGCAATGAAGTACTGCAAGACTCATTTAACAGTATCTTTATGATGGCCGACTCCGGTGCTCGTGGTAGTGCCGCCCAGATCCGCCAGCTCGCGGGGATGCGTGGCCTGATGGCAAAACCCGATGGCTCCATCATTGAAACACCGATCATTGCTAACTTCCGTGAAGGCTTGAACGTACTTCAGTACTTTAACTCCACCCACGGTGCTCGTAAGGGTCTAGCGGATACCGCCTTGAAGACGGCGAACTCCGGTTACCTAACACGCCGCTTGGTAGACGTTGCCCAAGATTTGGTGATTACCTCTGATGACTGTGGCACTTTCGACGGTCTGTGGATTACTTCCCTGATTGAAGGCGGTGACGTTGTTGAGCCATTACGTGAGCGCGTATTAGGCCGAGTGGTGGCTGAAGATGTGATCCGCCCTGGTACCGAAGATGAAGTGTTGGTTGCCCGTAACACCCTGCTCGATGAGAAGTGGTGTGATGTGGTAGAAGACAGCTCCGTCGATGGCATTATGGTGCGCTCGGTTATCACCTGTGACAATGACCATGGCGTGTGTGCCCATTGTTACGGTCGTGATTTGGCTCGTGGCCACTTGGTTAACCAAGGTGAAGCGGTGGGCGTTATCGCTGCTCAATCTATCGGTGAGCCGGGTACCCAGTTAACGATGCGTACCTTCCACATTGGTGGTGCCGCATCGAGAGCGGCCGCAGAAAACAGTATTCAGGTGAAAAATGCCGGTACTGTTAAGCTGTTAAACGCGAAATATGTGACCAACAATGAAGACAAAACCGTTATTGTGTCGCGCTCTTCTGAGCTGACCATTATCGATGAACTAGGCCAAACTCGTGAAAACCACAAGCTACCCTACGGTGCCTTGTTGGATAAAGCGGACGGTGAAGAAGTTCAAGTGGGTCAGTTGGTCGCCACTTGGGACCCGCACACTCACCCTATCGTTACCGAAGTAGCCGGTCACGTTAAGTTTATCGACATGATTGATGGCGTGACCATTAGTCGACAAACCGATGAGCTAACGGGTCTGTCTAGTATCGTAGTGATGGATGTGAATGAGCGTCCCGCTTCTGGTAAAGACTTACGTCCGACCGTTAAGCTCATTGATGACAACAATAATGACGTCATCATTCCAGGTACTGACTTATCTGCGCTGTACTTCTTACCAGGTCGCTCTATTGTGAGCTTGGAAGATGGTGCTGTGGTAAACGTGGGTGATGCGATTGCGCGTATCCCACAAGAGTCCAGTGGTACTAAAGATATTACCGGTGGTCTGCCACGAGTTGCTGACTTATTTGAAGCACGTTTACCGAAGGAGCCGGCCATTTTGGCGGAAATCTCCGGTACCATTTCTTTCGGTAAAGAAACCAAAGGCAAACGCCGCTTGGTGATTACGCCGTTAGATGGTGGTGATGCCTTTGAGGAAATGATCCACAAATGGCGCCATGTGAACGTGTTTGAAGGTGAGAAAGTTGAAAAGGGTGAAGTCTTGGCCGATGGTCCAGAATCTGCCCACGATATCTTGCGCTTGCGTGGCATTAGCCCCGTTGCTAACTATATCGTTAACGAAGTGCAAGAGGTTTACCGCTTGCAAGGCGTTAAGATCAACGATAAGCACATTGAAACTATCGTACGTCAGATGCTGCGCCGCGCCGAAATTATGAATGCCGGAGATTCCGACTTCATTAACGGTGAGCAAGCAGAGGTGGTACGTATTCGCCAAGCTAACCGCGCACTCATTGCTGCGAATAAGCAACCGGTAGAATATCGCCATGTCTTGATGGGTATCACTAAGGCCTCGTTAAGCACCGAATCCTTTATCTCGGCGGCGTCTTTCCAGGAAACCACTCGCGTGCTAACTGAAGCTGCGGTGTCTGGCAAGGTAGATAACTTGCGTGGTCTGAAAGAGAACGTAATTGTGGGCCGTTTAGTTCCTGCAGGTACGGGCTTTGCTTACCATCAAACCCGCAATGCTCAGCGTAATCCGGATCAAGCAGTAACTGTCTCGGCCGATGAAGCCGAACAAAATCTGGCTGATCTGTTGAATGCAGCTAAGTAAGTAATAAGCAACGAATCTCGACTCGCTGATAACAAAGGCTCCCGCAAGGGGGCCTTTTTTTTGCCCTTAGTAGGGCAAAAAAAAGCCGTCAGCTGTCAGCCGTAAGCGATCAGCTAAAATCCAACACTGTGCGTATTTATCTTTAGCTGACAGCTTAAAGCTGATCGCTGAAGGCTTTATTTTTTCTCTTATTCTTTTAAAGCATAAAAAATCATCTTTTATTCTTTCTTGTTGTCTCAAGCATCGTTTATGCTATATGCATCTGGAAAAGTGGAAGCAAATCTTATGCTGTTAAAAGAACTCGCGGCGTCTGCCAGCCCGCTAAACGAACAACAAGTCCATAAGCTTACTCAGGTGGCAGCCGAGCTAAGCGCGACTCAACTGGCGTGGGTAAGCGGTTATTTTTACGGTATTAGCCAACATGGCGGTGCCGCCCTAGCAGCGCCTGCGCCTGCTGCTGTTGCCGCCCCCGCTGGTAAGCTTACCATTATCTATGCGTCACAGACCGGCAACGCCAAAGGCGTGGCCGAAGAGTTGCAAGCGGCCGCCAGCGCTAATGGTGTGGCGGTGAGCCTATTTAATGCCGCCGATTTTAAAGTGCGCAACCTGAAAAAAGAAACGCATGTGCTCATCGTCGCCAGTACCAACGGCGAGGGCGAAGCCCCCGATGATGCCATAGAGTTTCATAAAGAATTAAAAGCCGGTAAGGCAGGCAAGTTAGATGGTCTGCAGTATGGTGTCATTGGTTTAGGCGACTCTTCTTATGAGTTTTATTGCCAAACCGGTAAAGACTTCGACGAATACTTAAGTAAAGCCGGTGCTAAGCCATTATTAGCCCGTCTTGATGCCGACGTTGACTATGATGCGGTGTGCCAAAGCTGGATCCAAGAGTCGGTGGCGCTAGTAAAAGAAGCGCTTAAGTCAGATGCCGCAAACGATGTATCGGCCGCCGTGGTGCCGCTAACTGCCGGTGCCACTAGCTTATATAATAAAAAGCATCCCTTCACCGCTGAGCTGTTAACTAATCAAGCCATAGTGGGGCGTGACTCAGACCGTGATGTACGCCACTTTGAGATTTCTTTAGAAGGCTCAGACTTAACTTATCAGCCGGGCGACTCCTTAGGCGTGTGGTTTAGTAACGATGAGCAATTAGTCGATGACTTACTCGCGCAAACGGGAGTGGCTGCAGATAGCAAAGTGATAGTTGATGAGCAAAGCGTCACTATCCGAGAAGCGCTAATTCACAGCTATGAGTTAACCCAAGGGTATGCCAGCTTCGTGCAGTCTTATTCTGAGTTGACCGATGCGCCTAAGTTGCGTGCATTAGTAGATGATAAAGCAGCTCTGCGCGAGTACTGCGCTACTCACCAAATCTTAGATATTGCTCGTGAGCAACAAGGCGCGCTCACTGCCGAGCAACTGCAAGCCAGTCTGCGCCGCTTAACACCGCGTCTATATTCCATTGCCTCGTCACAAGCTGAAGTCGAAGAGGAAGTGCATTTAACCGTGGGTGTGGTGCGCTTTGAACAAGATGGCTTTGCTCGCAGCGGCGGCGCTTCTTCTTATCTGGCTGATCGCTTAGCAGAAGGCGGCCAAGTGCGGGTGTTTATCGAACATAATGATAACTTCCGTCTGCCCGCTAATGATGACACGCCAGTGATCATGGTAGGCCCAGGCACTGGCATAGCGCCGTTTCGTGCCTTTATGCAAGAGCGCGATGCTCGCGATGCCAGTGGTAAGAACTGGTTATTTTTTGGTAACCCACACTTTACTCAAGACTTTTTATATCAACTAGAATGGCAGCGGTTCGTAAAATCCGGCTTATTAAACAAGATCTCTTTAGCCTTTAGCCGTGACCAACAAGAAAAGATTTACGTACAGCACAAACTACGCGAGCAAGGCGCCGAGGTTTACGCTTGGTTAGAAGAAGGCGCGCACTTTTATGTGTGTGGCGATGCCAACAAGATGGCCAAAGATGTGCACGATGCCTTAGTGGATATTGTGGCTGAGCACGGCAATAAGACTATTGAACAAGCAACCGAATATGTTGATGCACTGCGCGCCGCTAAGCGTTACCAGAGGGATGTATACTAATGAGCGAATTAAAACTATCCGATAACGAACGCGCCAAAAGAGAAAGTAATTTTCTGCGCGGCACCATAGAGCAAGACTTACAAGATGACTTAACCGGTGGTTTTACCGGTGATAACTATCATCTGATCCGTGTGCACGGCATGTATCAACAAGATGACCGCGATATTCGTAATGAGCGTACCGCACAAAAGTTAGAGCCTTTGCATAATGTCATGCTGCGCGCGCGCTTGCCGGGTGGCATTATTAAGCCTGAGCAGTGGCTAGTGGTAGATAAGTTTGCTGAAGAAAGCAGCATCTATGGCAGTATTCGCTTAACTACTCGCCAGACTTTCCAATATCACGGCGTGTTAAAACGTGATATTAAGCACATGCACCAAACGCTGAACAGTACCGGCATCGACTCCATTGCCACAGCGGGTGATGTAAACCGTAACGTACTGTGCACCAGTAACCCTGTTGAGTCGCATCTGCACCAAGAAGCCTATGAATGGGCGAAGCAGATCTCTGAGCACCTGTTGCCAAAAACCCGTGCCTATCTTGAGATTTGGTTAGATGGCGAGCGCTTAAATACGCCAGAAGAAGAGCCCATCTTAGGGGCCACTTACCTGCCGCGTAAGTTTAAAACCACGGTGGTGGTCCCTCCGCATAACGATGTGGACTTGCACGCTAACGATTTAAACTTCGTGGCCATTGCTGAAAATGGCAAGCTGGTCGGCTTTAACGTGTTAGTGGGCGGTGGCTTGGCCATGACCCACGGCGATACCGCGACCTATCCGCGCAAAGCCACCGAGTTTGGCTTTATCCCACTGTCACATACTATTGCTATTGCCGAAGCGGTCGTGACCACTCAGCGTGACATGGGTAACCGTGTGGATCGTAAAAACGCCAAGACCAAATATACGCTAGAGCGGGTGGGTGTTGAGGTCTTTAAAGCGGAAGTGGAAAAGCGGGCCGGTATCGAATTTGGTGCCATTCGTCCTTATAAGTTTACTAGCCGTGGCGATCGCTTCGGGTGGGTTGAGGGCATAGACGGCAAGCAGCACTTAACGCTGTTTATTGAAAACGGTCGAATTCTGGATTATCCAGGTAAACCTTTAAAAACGGGCTTGCGCGAAATTGCTAAAATTCACCAAGGTGACTTTAGAATTACCGCCAACCAAAACTTGATTATTGCCGGAGTGCCCACCGAGCAAAAAGCTCAAATTGAGCAGCTCGCTCGTGAGCATGGTTTAATTGAAGACTCAGTATCTGAGCAGCGCAAAAGCTCGATGGCGTGTGTGGCTCTACCTACTTGCCCGCTGGCCATGGCGGAGTCGGAGCGGGTGTTACCTGAATATGTCACTGAGCTTGAGGGCTACTTAGCTAAGCATAATATTACTGATGACAATATTATCTTCCGTGTGACCGGCTGCCCGAACGGCTGTGGTCGCGCCATGTTGGCGGAAGTGGGCTTAGTGGGTAAGGCACCGGGGCGTTATAACTTGCACTTAGGTGGTAACCGCGAAGGCACGCGTATTCCGCGTATGTACAAAGAAAACATCACCGATCGCCAGATCATGGAAGAGCTAGATACTTTGATTGGTCGTTGGTCGGCGGAGCGTAATAGCGGCGAAGGTTTTGGAGACTTCGTGATCCGCGCCGGCATTATCGCACCTGTCATCGATTCGGCGAGGGATTTTTATGCCGCAGTCTAGTCTGTTAATTAGCTTAAGTGAGCTAACTAACTTGAGTGTAGCTGAGCGAGCGGCGGCCTTAGCGCCGCTCAATCAAGAGCTTGCTGGGATGAGCGCACCTGAGCGGGTGCGCTGGGCCTTAGAGCATTTGCCGGGTGCTGCGGTGCTGTCCTCAAGTTTTGGTATTCAAGCGGCGGTCATGCTGCATTTAGTCACTCAAGAAAAAGCGGATGTGCCGGTGATTTTGACCGATACGGGTTACTTATTTCCAGAAACGTATCGCTTTATTGATGATCTGACTGAACGCTTAGGGCTAAACCTGAAGGTTTACCAAGCCAGTTGCTCTCCTGCTTGGCAAGAAGCGCGCTACGGTCAGCTGTGGTGTCAAGGAGAAGAGGGCCTTAGCCGTTATAATCAACTGAACAAAGTGGAGCCGATGCAACGTGCCTTGCGCGAATTAGACGCGGGCATTTGGTTTTCGGGCTTGCGCCGTAGTCAGTCTGATACGAGAGGCAAACTGGAAGTGCTGGGCGTGCAAGGTGGGCGCTTTAAGTTCTTGCCGATCATCGACTGGAGCAACAAAGACGTGCATTATTACTTGCAACAGTATGATTTGCCTTATCATCCGTTATGGGAGCAAGGCTACGTTTCTGTTGGCGATGTGCATACTACGGCTAAATGGGAGCCGGGCATGTCGGAGTCAGATACGCGCTTTTTTGGTATGAAGCGTGAATGTGGTCTTCATGACACCCAAGAAGCCGATGGCAGTGGCATCTAAACGCAGCCGCTTCTTGAGTGATTAAGCTTAAGGAGCAAGTATGCGTGTTCAAGAAATAATGACGCGACGTATTGCCACCGTTCATCAAGATGATCGGTTGGAGTTTGTGCATGATATTTTCACTCAGTCGGCGTTTCGCCATCTATTAGTTCTGGATAGCCAAGAACAGCTATGTGGCATTATTAGCCATGCAGATATGGGGTGGGCGCTGAGCCCTTACCTAGGCACAGATGCTGAAGTGGAGCGCGATCGAGATACCTTGCAACGTCGAGTGCATCAGGTCATGAGCCGCAACGTCATTACTATTACCGGTGCGGCTACCTTGCAAACAGCGGCGCGTATTATGTTAGAGCATAATATCGGCTGTTTACCCGTTATGGAAAATGGCAAACTGCAAGGGTTAGTGTCTTGGAAAGATCTATTGCGTCAAGTGATCAAATAAAGACATAGCTGTACGTTAATCGCTGTACGCTGTCAGTTAAAGACAAAGGTAACATCCAACAAATGCCGAGCAGTGATTGCTCGGCATTTGTTTTTGAAGAGCAGTTATTAGCCGACCGTTAAAAATAAGTTTAACGCACCTAAGCAGCAATGTGTCAGCTGCGAAGCGATCTTGAGTTGCAACGTATGGCTTATAACGTACGGCTGACAGCGTTATTTTTCACTTATTCTTTTTAGTAATAAAAAGTCATTATCCATTCTTTTGAGATCTAGTTGGTCTGCTTTATAGTAGAGCTATTACTACATCGTATTTATGGATTACCTCATGGAACACCTGCCTCTGTTTATTAAAATCAAACACCGTCCTTGCTTAATCGTAGGCGGAGGTGGGGTGGCCGCGCGTAAAGCGCGGGTGTTGCTAGCCCGTGGTGCGCGCTTAACTATAGTGGCGCCTCAGTTAGGTGAAGAGTTAGCTCAGTTGCAAAGTCAGTTTGTTTGGCAAAACGATGTATTTGAAGAGCATTATTTAGACGAGCAATTTTTAGTAGTGGCCGCAACTGATAAAAAGGAAGTGAATGCGCGGGTGTATCAAAGTGCTAATTTGCGCGGTTTATTGGTTAATAAAGCCGATGATAGCAAGCGCTCAGCGGTGATTTTCCCCTCGATTGTAGAGCGCTTTCCGCTGCAATTAGCCTTTAGCACCGGCGGCGATGCGCCTTGGTTAGCACGATTATTACGCGCGCGCCTCAATGCCTTATTGCCCAAACACTGGGGTGATCTGAGCCGCGTTGCCGGCAAGCTGCGCCATAAAGTGCAAGCCAGTTTTGCTAGCAGCGAGCAGCGTCGACGTTTCTGGGCGCGTGCTCAAGATGACGCCACTCTTAATAATTTGTTAGCCCAAGGTGAAACGGCAGCGGCAGAGCGCTGGTTAGAGCAGGCGATTACTAAGCCGCAATTAGGTGAAGTGATATTGGTAGGAGCGGGGCCAGGCGATCCTGAGCTACTTACCGTTAAGGCCTTAAACGAATTACAAAAAGCGGAAGTGGTATTATACGACCAGCTAGTGTCGCCAGAGATCATGGCCTTGATCCGCCCTGAAGCCGAGCTGATTGCGGTCGGTAAAAAAGCCGGTCACCATAGTGTGCCTCAAGATAGAATTAATGAGTTATTAGTTGAGCAAGCCCAAACCGGCAAGCGGGTGGTGCGTCTTAAAGGCGGTGACCCCTTTATGTTTGGGCGCGGCGCCGAAGAGTTAGAAATCTTAAAAGCGGCAGGGATTGCTTATCAGGTGGTGCCCGGTATTACCGCCGCCGCAGGTGCTACTGCCTATGCGGGTATTCCGCTAACTCATCGCGATTTTGCGCAAAGTGCGGTCTTTATTACCGGCCACAGCAAAGTCGACGGCAAAGAGCCAAACTGGGCGTCATTGGCGCAAAGTCGTCAAACGCTGGTTATTTATATGGGATTAATGCGCTCCGCACATATTCAACAGCGTCTTATTGAACATGGCTTGTCAGCGAACACGCCGGTGGCCTTAATTGAGCGCGGTACCACACCTGAGCAGCGAGTGGTGCGCGGCAGCTTACAAGAGCTAGCCAGCTTAGCTGAGCAAGTAGTCAGCCCCTCATTAATGGTCATTGGCGAGGTAACTACTTTAGCCGACTCATTGGCTTGGTTTAAACCGCAACAGGGCGCAGCACTTCCAGCAGAAGCTCAAGAACAATACGCGTAAGTGACAGTGCTGAGCGCCAGCTAAAAAATGAAGCACTGTCTTATATACCCCCTTTATATCGGCCTTGAGCCGGTATTTTTTATCTCAGCGTATTAAGACGGATTTTTAGCACTCAGTTGGCCTAATGGCGCTAATAAGTCTTGTAGATCATTGCGATAATCAACAGGGGGCGTGTCAGTAATGAGTGCCGCTAGCTCATTACCCACAGTAGTGAAACGATAATAAAGCAAGCGAATGCCTTTACGCTGTGGCTGTAAGGTGAGAGTTTGGTTTTGTAAAATGACCTTTAGCGGGCTTGCTTGTGATAATTCCCCTGACTCTAATTCCGCTTGATGTAATAAACCCAACTCGAATAATTGCAACATTCCCGCATAAGGTAAGCGGTAGCGGCCTAAGTTAAGACGTTGTTGGCGCTGGCCTTGTAAGATAGTGCGATATTGATAACCAAAGAGAAGGCGCAAGTTATCATCGCCAAAATGACAGGCCAGTGCACTGGCTTTTTGTAGGAGCAGCGCGTCTTTTTGCGTCATTACTTGCAAGCGGCTTAAGGCTTGAACAGAACAATGGCCGGGGCTTAGCATTTCTTGAGATAAAATATTTGCCCAAAATTGTTGCATAGCGGGGTGGCGAATATTTTCTGCCAGACCGAGAAAGTGGCTAAGCCAATCTGGATCGGGCTCGTGACCTAACTCTCCCTTATCTTGACGACTGGCCAATTCAACAATAGTTTCTAAATTTTTTTGCCGCGCAGCATCGTCTAGCTGTTGGCGAATTTTAAAACGCTCACCCAAGCTAATTTTATTATCGCCATGCAAAGTTCCTGCAATGCCTCGTTGTTCGGCAATTTGCTGGAGAAGTGCTCGACGATTTTTGAGCTTATTTTCGAGTGTTGCGTTTTTTCGTGTCATCAGTTTCTATTGTTAACCATGTTGGTTCCATGTTAAAATTGCGCCTTATCAGAAAATGGAGTGGCGCATGTATATGCAACAAAATCCAAAAGGGAAAAACAGTATGGCTAGAGTGTTATTAATGGTGGGCTATTTATCAAGCTTAGGTATTTTAGCAGCCATCATTGCCATCATAGAATAAGCCTAATCAAAAGGTAATAACGTGATGGGGCTTATCTTTTAATTATTCAGCGTCTGCATTCTCTTTATCTCGCCTAATGTCCGCATTTTCCATTTTTTGTAGCTCTAATGCTCTTCTATTGCAGCGCATTTTAATTAAGTAAAGAAAGCTTTCTTTGCTTAGCTGCTAATAAACCCTTCCTACTAAAAAATTAACCTTACTTATTAACTACTAAGCCGAGTGCCACTATGCACCCTTAGCTATTAGCCATAAAAAAGCCCCCTAACAGGGGGCTTTAATCTGACTAACCACAGTTTAGCCTTTGTTGAAGCGCTCAGCAGAGCTTAAGATTTCATCTTTAGCGGCGGCTTTATCGCCCCAGCCGGCTAACTTAACCCACTTGCCTGCTTCTAAATCTTTGTAATGCTCAAAGAAGTGTTGAATTTGGGCTTTAAGTAGCTCAGACACATCATTAATGTCTTGGATGTGCTCATACTCTTTGCTTAGCTTAGTGTGAGGCACGGCGATGATTTTTGCATCTTCACCAGACTCATCGGTCATATTCAGTACGCCTACTGGGCGACAACGGATCACAGAGCCGGCTTCCAGTGGGTAAGGAGTGTGTACCAATACGTCTACTGGGTCACCATCAAGTGACAGCGTGTTGTTAACATAACCGTAGTTACAAGGATAAAACATCGGCGTAGACATGAAACGGTCAACAAAAAGCGCGCCTGTGTCTTTATCTACTTCGTATTTAATAGGATCGGCATTTTGGGGAATTTCAATTACAACATAAATATCTTCTGGCAAATTAAGGCCAGCAGGGACGTTTTTCAGACTCATGAGAGTTCCTTTAATAGTGTGTTACAAACTTTAAGTTGAGTTTACCACGCTTAGCATGCGAGTTTGATAATACAACTACGCCGCTTTATAGGCCGATATTATAACTAGTGTCGTAGAGATCGCCATACAAGTGCCCAAAGTGCGGGCAGATTGTTAGAATAAGCTCAATTTCGCAGCCAGAGGCACCTTATGCATATTCATATTCTCGGTATTTGTGGCACCTTTATGGGTGGCCTCGCCGTTCTTGCCAAACAACTTGGCTATCGTGTAACGGGCAGTGATGCCAATGTCTATCCGCCCATGAGCAGTCAACTTTTAGCCCAAGGTATTGAGCTAATTGAGGGCTATGACGTCGCTCAGCTTGACGATACGCCCGACTTAGTGGTGATTGGCAATGCCATGAGCCGAGGTAATCCTTGTGTAGAAGCGGTGCTAAACCGTCGCCTGCCTTATACCTCTGGTCCGCAGTGGTTGTTGGAGCATGTTTTACAAGAGCGCTGGGTGCTAGCGGTATCCGGCACTCATGGCAAGACGACCACCGCTGGCATGTTGGCGTGGATTTTAGAAGATTGTGGCCTTAAGCCGGGATTCCTAATTGGCGGCGTGCCTGGCAATTTTGATGTCTCGGCGCGCTTAGGCGATGCGCCATTTTTTGTCATTGAAGCCGATGAATATGACAGTGCCTTTTTCGATAAGCGCTCTAAGTTTGTGCACTATCGTCCCAGTACCTTAATTGTGAACAATTTAGAATTTGATCATGCAGATATTTTTCCTGACTTAAGCGCCATTCAGCGCCAATTTCACCATTTATTACGGATGGTGCCGAGCCATGGCCGCGTATTAGTGCCTACCCAAACCCCCGCGGTAGATGAAGTATTGGCCATGGGCTGCTGGAGTGAAGTGGAATACCTTGGGCTAGACGGTAAGTGGCTAGCGAATCCTTTAGCCGCCGATGGCAGTGCCTTTGCGGTATGGCTCGATGGGGTGCAAGTGGGAGAAGTACATTGGGGCTGCATGGGCTTACATAATGTGAACAACGGCTTAATGGCCTTAGCCGCAGCCCGCCATGCGGGAGTACCTGTCAGCGAGGCCATTCGCTCGCTCAATGCTTTTATTTCACCAAAGCGGCGCATGGAGCTAAAAGGCGAAGTAGGGAGCGTGCGGGTATGGGATGACTTTGCTCATCATCCTACCGCAATTGCTACTACCCTTGCCGGCCTTAATGCCCAAATAAAAGCCCAAGGAAATTTAGCTGTGCGCCCGCGCATCTTGGCGGTGTTAGAGCTGCGCTCTAACACCATGAAAATGGGCATTCACGAACAACCTCTAGCCGATTCATTGCAATTAGCCGATGCCACCTATTTCTTTAAACCCAGCGGCTTAGATTGGGACTTAAGCGCAGTAGCTCAAGCCTGCCCGCAAGGAAAAATCTATGAAGACTTAGATATTCTTATCGCCGCACTTATTCAAGATGTCCAAGACCAAGATCATATCTTGGTGATGAGCAATGGCGGCTTTGGCGGCATTCATCAGCGCCTATTAGATGCCTTAGCACTACGTGCAGGAGCCTCACTATGAGCGCACTTAATTTAGTGCCTAACTACCCAAGAGATCAGCAAATTACGCTGGCATTATCGGGCGCCTCGGGGGCGCCTTATGCCCTTGAGTTGTTAAAGCGTTTATTAGCTGCCGACTTACAAGTGCACTTATTAGTCTCGAGTGCCGCTAGGGTAGTGATGGCCACCGAACAACAAGAACAGTGGCCGGCTAAGCCTGAGGCACTGGCAACATTATTGACCGAGCGTTTTCAGGCCAAATCTGAGCAACTAAAAGTCTATGGCAAAGAAGAGTGGTTTTCGCCGGTAGCCTCTGGCTCAGGTGCACCAAGGCGCATGGTTATTTGCCCCTGCTCCATGGGCACGGTCGCTGCTATTGCCATGGGCAATTCAGATAATTTAATTGAGCGCGCGGCCGATGTCGTGATCAAAGAAAAAGGGCAGTTAATTATTGTGCCTCGGGAGTCACCTTACTCGGCGCTGCATTTAGAAAACATGCTAAAGCTGGCTCAGTTAAACGTCACTATTATGCCGGCCTCACCGGGCTTTTATCATCAGCCGAAAACTATTCAAGACTTAGTAGACTTTATGGTGGCGCGCATCTTAGATCACCTCGACTTGGACCACGCGCTGATGTCACGCTGGGGATATGGCGCGAAACAAGGTGAGGGGTAAGGCGAGAAGTTACGCCTTAGGTATGCCACATGCAGCTCAGTTAGATTTCCGATAGAATGTCTCTTTAATTAGTGGGTGCACCCCAACGGAGCGAAAATGAAACACACAGTGGAGGTCCTGCTGAGTACGGAAGAAGTAACGGCAAGGATTAAAGCGTTAGGCGAGCAAATTACCGAGCATTATCAAGGGGTAGACGAACTGGTGATGGTGGGTTTACTGCGCGGCTCTTGTGTCTTTATGGCCGATTTGTGTCGCCAGATCCCGTTGCCGGTGCGCCTAGACTTTATGACGGCGTCCAGTTATGGCAGCAACACTGAAAGTAATCGCGATGTGCGTATCTTAAAAGACTTGGATGATGAAATTCACGGTAAACACGTCATCATAGTGGAAGATATTATCGACACCGGTTACACCTTAAGTAAAGTGCGAGAGATTTTATCGTTAAGAGCACCCGCCTCGCTAACGATCTGCTCATTATTAGATAAGCCTGAGCGGCGAGAAGTACAGGTGCCGGTAGACTGGGTGGGTTTTACCATTCCCGATGAATTTGTGGTGGGCTATGGCATCGATTATGCCCAGCGCTATCGCAACCTGCCTTACATCGGCAAGGTAATACCGCTGGAATGATTTTTTGTGAGGTGTAAAGCGTGAGGAGCGAGGTGTATGTCTTTCTCCTCACACTGCACTTCATACCTCTCACTATTACTCTCAGCTTAGGGATCAGGCGACGAAGTTTACTCGTTGACCGTCTCTAGGCTTTTTATGTTATGGAGCTATTGATGACCAAAGCACTGGAAATTACCGGCTTGCGTAAAACTTATGCCGGCGGGGTAGAGGCCCTGAAAGGCATCGATTTAACCGTAGAGCAGGGCGACTTTTATGCGCTTCTTGGTCCTAATGGAGCAGGTAAGTCCACCACCATTGGTATTATCTCTTCTCTGGTTAACAAAACCGCGGGCAGTGTTAAGGTGTTTAGTTACGATCTCGATACTGACTTAGAGGCGGCTAAAACTCACATTGGATTAGTGCCGCAAGAGTTTAACTTTAATCAGTTTGAGAAAGTAGAACAGGTGGTGATCAACCAAGCAGGACTGTATGGCGTAGATCGCAAAGAAGCCAAAATACGCGCTGAAAAATACCTAAAACAGCTGGATTTATGGGATAAGCGCCAAGTTACCTCCCGCACCTTATCGGGCGGTATGAAGCGCCGCTTAATGATAGCGCGCGCGCTTATGCATGAGCCTAAGCTATTGATCCTTGATGAGCCGACCGCTGGGGTAGATATCGAGATCCGCCGTGCTATGTGGGATTTTCTTAAACACATTAATGAGCAAGGCATCACCATTATATTAACCACTCATTATTTAGAAGAGGCGGAATTACTATGTCGCCATATCGGTATTATTGATAAAGGATTATTGGTTGAAAATACCAGTATGAAAGGCTTACTGGGCAAGTTGACAGTAGAAACCTTTATTCTAGATTTAGCAGCCGATGGTCGAGAGCCCTTCTTATCGGGCTTTAACTGGCAGCTCTTAGACGATCACACGCTAGAAGTTGAAGTTAAAAAAGACCAAGGTTTAAATAATGTCTTTGCTCAACTCAACGAGCAAGGCGTGCGGGTATTAAGTATGCGTAATAAGGCTAACCGCCTAGAAGAGTTATTTGTGTCACTGGTAGAGCATGGGAGAGCAGCAGTATGAGCGGTAAGCATTATTATGTGGCCTTTAAGAGCATCTTGATCCGCGAAGTAGTGCGCTTTGGTCGTATATGGTTACAAACCTTAGTACCGCCCGCTATTACTATGTCGTTATATTTTGTTATCTTTGGTAATTTAATTGGCGGGCGTATTGGCGAGATGGATGGCTTTTCTTATATGGCCTTTATCGTCCCCGGTTTAATTATGATGTCGGTGATCACTAACTCTTACTCGAATGTGGCCTCCTCTTTTTTTAGTAGTAAGTTTCAAAATAACGTCGAAGAGCTATTAGTCGCACCTGTGCCCACTTATGTGATTATCGCCGGTTATGTGGGCGGTGGCGTAGTACGCGGCTTGCTGGTGGGTCTAATTGTAAGCTTGGTATCATTATTTTTTGTTGATTTGCACATCGAGCATTTATTTAGCGTTATTTTTACGGTGTTTTTAACTTCGGTTTTATTTGCACTAGCCGGCTTATTAAACGCTATTTATGCTCGTAGTTTTGATGATGTCAGCATTATCCCCACTTTTATTCTTACGCCACTCACCTATTTAGGGGGAGTGTTTTACTCTATTAGTTTATTGCCCCAAATTTGGCAAAATATTTCCCATATCAACCCAGTCCTCTATATGGTGAACGCCTTTCGTTATGGCTTTTTGGGTATTTCTGATGTGCGCTTAAGCGTGGCCTACACCATTATTATTGGCTTTATTGTAATTTTTTATAGCTGGGCTTGGTATTTGATCCACATTGGTAAAGGACTACGAACCTAAGTCTTTGCCCCTTCGGGAAGCTGTACGTTTAACGCCGTACACTGTAAGTAAAAGAGAGATGATTTTCGATGGCAGCCAATGAGCTGCCATTTTTATGAGTAAACCTCAGTGGGACGCGATACGTCGATCGTGAAACAAGATAATGTTTGTCGTTTACCTAGGGCATATAGCGTATGACGGACGGCTTTCTTTTTTGCATTAACCATGTCTGAATACCTAGCAGTGTGAGCGTGGCGGTAATAGTAAAGCCTAAGCTTTGATAAAACTGCACATTACTGAGCTTATCGGTTTCTAAATATAAGCAGGCTTCATTGGCCTCGCGAATGGCGTACTCTATTAAGGTACGGCCAATGCCTTGGCGCTGATGCTGAGGTGCCACGGCTAGCGGGCCTAAATGCCAGTGAGGCAGACTGGGGTCAAGTTTAGCCCAACTTGATAACCAGCGTAGTGTGCGTAACCAGCCGAGCGGTGAGTTGCTGCTTATTAAGGCGGGCGCTAAGCTCACCGTCTCTTGCCAATTAGGTTGGCAACTATGAGGTGCTAACCGACCTAATACCCCTTGCAATTGCTGGCCGTCGTAGGCCCCCATCAGCTCACCTTTAGCCAATATATAAGGCAGCAAACCATTAAATAAGCATGTTAGCCGGCGTTTACGCCGCATAGCATCATTGCCAAACACCCGAATATGCAAAGGATTATCTAGCATGGCCTCGGCACACAGCGCTGCCGCTTGTTCAATATCGGGTGGGCGTAACGGCGTGAGACTAACGGTCATTGGTAGCATAATGAATGAAGTTGGCTCCGAGGTATCTTAAATTAGCTTACCAACAGTTAGCCTATCAACAAGAACACCGAGCTCAAGGCTCGGTGTTTTTCGTTTAACATACAGCGTTTAACGTAAGGCGCACTACGTATAGCGCACGGCTGTGTTTAAGCTAATTGCAGCGGAATATTTTTGCTGGTGCGCACTATGTTATTGTCTACATCCAGATAGACCAAGCTTGGGTGATACTGCTCGATCTGCTGTTCAGACATAGGCGCATAGGCACAGATAATAATACGATCGCCTACCGCGGCTTTGCGGGCAGCCGCACCATTAAGTGAGATCATCTTAGAGCCACGCTCACCAGAAATGGCATAAGTATGAAAGCGCTCACCATTTTCGATATTATAAATATCGATTTGTTCGTATTCGCGAATGTTCACTGCATCTAACAAGTCTTGATCGATGGCGCACGAGCCTTCGTAATTTAGCTCAGCATGAGTCACTCGTGCCTGATGCAGCTTGCCTCTTAGCATAACGCGTTGCATATCCATGTTTGGTCTCCGTAACAGTGCTCAGCAAAGAGCACGAGGCGAGTTCAGTCTGAGACTAATTAGTTAGTCATTGTCTAAGCGCTAGCTAATACCAGTGCTTATCAGACCGTTCTGCCAAAAGTAGTATGAAAAAGTAGGCGCATCTTATAAAGAGACTACCTGATTGTCTATTAATCGTGCATTGCCTAAAAAGGCCGCCATTAAAATAACCACTGCTGTTGAGTGTTCATCAACGGCTAATAAGTGAGTAGCATCCACAATATCAATGGCATCGGTGCGAAAACCGTGCGCATTTAATTGGGCACGCGCACTATTTATTAATGCCGTAAAATCTCGACTCCCCTCGCGTATCTGCTGGGCGATGTGATGCATAGTACGGGCGAGTTGCGGAGCTAATGCCAGCTCAGCAGCGGTTAAGTAGCCATTGCGTGAGCTTAATGCTAAACCATTACTCGCACGTACCGTTGGCACACTGATAATGTCTATGGGCATATTTAAGTCTGTCACCATCTTACGGATCAGTGCCAACTGCTGATAGTCTTTTTCACCAAAGCAGGCCACATCAGGCTGGACTAGATTAAACAGCTTACACACGACTGTACTTACGCCATCAAAATGGCCTGGGCGCAGTGCGCCTTCTAATACTTGGCTAATGCCTGGCACTAAGACTCGCGTTTGCTGAGTTTGACCTTGGGGATACATCAGCTCAGCCGTAGGCGTGAACACGGCATCGGCCAGCTCTGCTAGCTGGGCACAATCTTGCTCAAGCGTGCGCGGATAAGCATGTAAGTCAGCGGCGCGATCAAATTGTAGTGGGTTAATAAAAATACTCACTATGACTTTATCGCAGTGGTGGCGCGCCGTTTTGACCAGCTCGAGGTGGCCGGCATGCAAGTTACCCATAGTGGGCACAAATCCCACCTTGAGCCCTTGTTGACGCCAGTCTTGTACAGTAGCGCGCAGCGTTGTTATTTCAGCAATTGGCAACATGGCATTGGTATCTCGGCTTAATTAAAACTGTGCTCAGGGCCTGGGAAGCGCCCCGTAGCCACATCACTCACATAGGCGCTAATGGCGGCTTTTACGTTGCCTTGCTCGGCAAGAAAGTTTTTAGTGAATTTAGGCACATAACCGGTGGTTAAGCCCAAGGCATCTTGCATAACCAGCACTTGGCCGTCGGTATGTGGGCCTGCGCCGATACCGATCACCGGTATGGTTAATAACTCGGTAATTTCTTTAGCAAGCGGGCTTGGCACACATTCTAAGACCAGCAACTGAATACCCGCCGCTTCTAAGACTTTAGCATCATCTTTAATTTGCGCCGCTTGATCTTGCTGGCGACCTTGGAGTTTAAAGCCCCCAAACACATGCACCGATTGTGGCGTTAGGCCCAAATGGCCGCACACCGGCACGCCTTGGCGGGTTAATTGAGTAATGGTGTCGGTGAGCCAAGCGCCCCCTTCTAATTTAACCATGTGCGCACCGGCGCGCATTAAAATGGCCGCATTGTGACATGCTAGCTCGGGGTTGCTATAGGACATAAAGGGAAGGTCGGCGACCACCAGTGCTTTGTCCGTACCTTTGGCTACACAACGGGTGTGATATGCCATGTCTGCCACCGAGACCCCTAAGGTGCTCTCTTCACCTTGTAAAACCATGCCGAGTGAGTCGCCAATCAAAATGGCGTGGGCACCGGCTTGCTCAAAGAGGGTAGCAAAGGTGGCATCGTAAGCGGTGATCATGGCAATTTTGCTGCGCTCTTGCTTCATGGCCAGCAAACGAGCCGTGGTTATTTTACTCATCAATCTTCCTTTGGCTTGAGCTTAATAGCGTCATGCCATTAAGCGGGCAAGTCAGTAGCAAATCTGCCAGTGGGGTAGTGCAAGGTAACACTAAGTCTGGGCATAGATCGGCCAGTGGATATAAGACAAATTCTCGTTGCTTCATACCGTAATGGGGCACCGTTAATCGCTCATCAATGATGCGTTGGTTGCCATACAACAAGATATCTAAATCTAGTGTACGGGCACCCCAGCGCTGCTCCTTGCGCTCTCGGCCCTGTGCTTGCTCTATGGCTTGGAGCGCATCTAATAGGGCATGAGGCGCAAGCTTAGTCACAAACTCACTCACGCCATTGATATAGAGCGGCTGATCTGAGGGCCCCATCGGCAGGCTTTGATAAAGCGGCGAGTGACGTAAGCTATTGGGTAGCGCCAGCGCTTCTAAAGCCACTTGGGCGGCGCGAATTTGCGCGACGGGCTGGGCTAAATTAGCACCTAAGCCGACAAAGACCCGAGTCATGCTTCTTTTTTCTTACGCGGGCGGCGGCGAGGGCGCTTGCGCTTACTGGCCGGCTCCTCCCCTAATTGGTTATGACGCGACTGAGCATGGCGAGAAAGCTGTTTGCGATCTACCGGGTTAGCTTGTTGAAACTCGGTCCACCACTGAGCTAATTCTTGAAGCTTAGGGTCTAGCTCGGCACGCAATAGTAAAAAGTCGTAGCCGGCGCGAAACTTAGGGTGCTCCAGTAAACGGTGCGGTCGTTTGCCGCTGCGCTTAGTTAAGCGCTCTTGCATCATCCAAATATCACGTACCACTGAGCTAAAGCGCCGCGGAATGGCCACACTCTTCACTTGGCGAGCCAACACTTCATCCATCGCCAGTAAGAAGGCATCATAATAATTAAGGCCGCCTTCATGCATAAACTGTTGGGTATGCATTTCTACCGGTCCCCATAGGAGAGCGGCATATAAGAATGCGGGCGTAACGCGCAAGCCTTGAGCGATACGTTCATCGGTATTTGTCAGCGCTAGTTCAAGAAAGCGATGATAGTCATTGTCTTCTTGGCCTATAATGTCGGCTGCTTCCGGAAATAACGGCGCAAACAACTGATAATGTTGGAGTAAGCGATAGGTTTCTAGGCCGTAGCCGGCCATTAATAATTTTAGCGTTTCCTCAAACAAGCGTGCTGGAGGAATATCGCCTAATAGCGGCGCCAGCTCGCGAATAGGAGCGGCGGTGCGTGGGCTTATGGTCAGGCCCAACTTGGCCGAAAAGCGTACCGCGCGGATCATGCGCACTGGGTCTTCGCGATACCGGGTTTCTGGGTCACCAATGAGCTCTAAGCGTTTATTGTCTAAGTCTTGTAGGCCATTAGAGAAACCGACCACGCTAAAGTCAGCAATATTGTAGTAGAGCGCATTAACACTAAAGTCGCGACGCTCAGCATCTTCTTCTATGGTGCCATAGACATTATCGCGCAGCAGCATGCCCTCTGACGATTGAGAGGAGATGTTTTTATTATTATTCACTTCATGGTGGTGCCCGCGAAAAGTCGCCACTTCAATGACATCTCGGCCAAACAAGATATGGGCCAAACGAAAGCGCCGACCCACTAAACGGCTGTTACTAAACAGCGCTTTCACCTGCTCGGGCGTAGCACTGGTGGCAATATCAAAGTCCTTGGGCTGGCGGCCCAAGAGTAAGTCGCGTACGCCACCGCCTACTAAGTACGCCTCAAAACCCGCTTTATTCAGGCGGTATAATACTTTGAGGGCGTTATCACTGATTTGTTGACGTGAGATACCGTGTTGATCGCGCGTTAAAATAACGGGTTGCAACGGTAACGTCTCCTGTGCAGTGGACGACGATGGAGTTCGGTTTAGTAGCTTCTTACAAAAGCCAGCAATCTGGGAAAAAATAGGACACCTCGCATGGCCTTTAGCTTAAAAATGCGCGCACTATAATAGCGCACGGCAGTGCAAATGCGAACTTTGGCGCAGTTACAGTGCAATCTGTGTGGTCTTAGGCACCTGCTGTAATTGCCAGTGAGCTATCGCCCACGCTAGTACTTCTGCGACCGGCGCTGTGGCTAATGTCGCAGGTGGCGCTTGGCCTAAAAACCTCAAGGCTTGGCATAACTGGTTACTTGCATGATTTATATCTAAGGCAGGTGCATGATTTTGCTTAGATAATTTATTGCCGGCTACGGTAGCCAATGGCAAATGTAACCAGCTTGGCACCGGCGCATTAAGTTGTTGGTAGAGCGATATTTGCCGGCCAGTGGGCGCTAATAAATCCGCTCCTCGTACCACTTCACTAATGCCAGTGTGCGCATCGTCGATGACCACGGCCAGATTATACGCATAAAAACCGTCTCGGCGGCGCACAATAAAATCTTCTTCTGCCAACGCACGGTCTATTTTAACCTTACCTTGCAGTAAATCCACAAATTCATATACCGGATTGCTCATGATAAGGCGCGTGCCGCTGCCCTTAGCGCCTAAGTTGAGGTAGCGACAGTGGCCATTATAAAAACCGCCGCTTTCAGCAATTTCTTTACGGCTGCAATGGCAATAATAGGTTAAGCCGCGCTTTTCCCATTGCTCGAGGAGGTGTTGATATACGTCTAAGCGCTGACTTTGATATAAAACGGGGCCGTCCCAGTGTAATCCGAACGCATCTAGGCTAAAGAGGATCTCATCGGCCGCCCCTGGCACTTCTCGCGGAGGGTCAAGATCTTCGATACGCAATAACCAGCGCCCTTGGTGATGTCTGGCTTGTAAAAAACTACCAAGTGCGGCAATTAACGAACCAAAATGCAAAGGGCCACTGGGGGAGGGGGCAAAGCGCCCAATGTAAGGCTTGGGCGCAGTGGTATTCATGACAACGACTTAGTAGCCGGCCATTTGTTTTTCTTTAATTTCGGCAAGTGTCTTACAATCGATACAAAGATCGGCAGTAGGTCTTGCTTCTAACCGGCGAATACCGATTTCAACACCACAATGTTCGCAAAAGCCAAAGTCATCTTCTTCGATCTTTTGCAGTGTTTTCTCAATTTTTTTAATCAGTTTGCGTTCACGATCTCGAGCACGCAACTCAAGCGCAAATTCTTCTTCTTGCGCAGCTCTGTCCACCGGATCGGGGAAATTGGCTGCTTCATCTTTCATGTAACCCACAGTGCGGTCCACTTCTTCACGCAATTGAGTGCGCCAAGCGCCCAAAATCTTGCGAAAGTGAGTCTTTTGTGGCTCGTTCATGTATTCTTCGTCAGGCTTTGCCTGATAGGCCTCTACACCGGCAATGGCCAGAATACCGAGAGATTTCTTGAGTTCGATTGCTGGCATTCTGTATCTCCTAAGAAGCAATATTGCGCCAACCAAATTTTTTAAGCGGCTATCTATAGCAGAAAGCCTATTAGCAAGGCAATTTTGCCGTGCTATTTCGATGATAATTCTACTTGAAACAGGACATAGGCCACTTTAGGTGCTAAAAGTGGGTCTCAGTCTTGTCCCTATTAACGGAGCGAATCGCTTGTTGTTTCCTCATATGGGGGCGATGGTGGGGCTTTCAAGAGACAAGTTATAAAACACCCTGTATTTATTATTAATCTAAGAAGGATAGCTGTGATGGTGGCCTTTTCACCTTCTTTACAAAAAGGACAGTTACTGCGTCGCTATAAACGTTTTTTAGCCGATGTCCAAGTACAAGACCAAACACTCACTCTGCATTGCCCTAATACCGGAAAAATGACCGGTTGCGCTGAGCCTGGGTGGCCGGTGTATTTTTCTGAGTCCAATAATCGTAAGCGCAAATACCCCCATACTTGGGAGCTCGTTGAAAATGAGCAGGGAGATTTTGTCTGTGTTAATACTCAGCAAGCCAACGCCTTAGTGGCCAGCGCATTAGCTGAGCAACGTATTACGCCGCTTAGCGCTTATCAAGACATGAAAGCGGAAGTACGTTATGGCACTGAGCAGAGTCGCATTGATTTTTTACTTAGTGCCTGCTCGCTGCCAGACTGCTACGTAGAAGTAAAAAGCGTTACTTTATTGGCCGAAGAGCACAGTCCCGGACAAGGCTATTTTCCTGATACCAAAAGCGAGCGCGCACAAAAGCATGTGCGCGAGTTAATGCAATGCGTACGCGACGGTCATAGAGCCGTATTATTATTTTGTGTCTTACATACCGGTATTACACGGGTAAGCCCAGCTGCGCACATCGATCCTGACTACGCCGCCTTAGTCGAAAAAGCCATGGCGCTAGGGGTCGAGTGTCTCGCTTGGCGCGCCACCATTAACCCTCAAGGCATGCAGCTAATAGCGCCTGTGCCGTTTTCGCTAGCGCCCGACCTCGTCCTCTCTTAACTTTTTACTAAGGGCCAGCGTGCTAATTCTTCATAGTGCACACCTTGCTCACTGGCAGTGGAATTGTATAAGGCTAAATAGGGCGGGCTAAAGGCGAGCGGGCTAATGGTAATCCGAGGAGGCGCGGGGGTATTACGATATACACTCACGTGCGGCCGATAAGCTTTATGGGGCTTAGCTAAACGCAACGAAGCACAGCGTAATAACAACTCTTGATAGAGAGTGCTCAGTGCTGTAGGTACTCTGGTCGGCCCTAACCAAGCCACTTGCGCCTTAGGGAAATAGCCTAAATTATCTAGACGTAAATGAAATTTAGCTAAGCGCACCCCCGATAGTTGCCGATGCAAAGAATCAAACTGTGTAGGCGTGAGCGCTCCTAAAAAACGCAAAGTTAAATGAAATTGATGAACGGGGACTCGTCGTCCAGGAAGCGCCAGTTGGTCTTGAAGTAAGCTCAATGACTCACTGAGCTCAGTGGCGGGGAATGCTAAGAATAAGCGGGAATAATCGCAGCTCAAACCCACCTCCTAATAGTAAGTAATAACCGCATACTGACCAGTGGCTGTTACTTTGGCAAATTAAAAAGAAGGCGTGATAGCAGACACTTAACTCCTAGGATAGGTCTTTGAGCGCTAAAGAGTACCGCCCTTGTTATAAAAGCTGTCCCTCATAAATGCACTGAATTATGGCGATAAAAAACTGTGCTGAGTAATGCAATTTATCGGGATATTTGGCACTATATAGCCGCTTTTTATCGGTCTTCTCCTCGTTAAGCTAATGCACCTTAGGTATCACTATCTTAAGCTCAAACATCTCGTCGCTGCCCATCGCCCACGTGCTGCCAGAATTAAAGGCGGCCTTAAATGCTGCGCACATTATCTTAGAAGCTCCGCCTGGGGCGGGTAAGTCTACGGGCTTGCCATTATGGTTGTTGGCGCAACCTGAGCTTGTAGGGCGCATTATTCTATTGGAGCCAAGGCGCTTGGCGGCTCGTACTATTGCCCAATATTTGGCGAATCAACTGGGGGAAGAGCTGGGTAACCAAGTAGGTTATCGCATGCGCGGCGAGAGTCGAGTGAGTAGTACAACGCGCTTAGAAGTGGTGACCGAAGGGGTGCTGACCCGTATGCTACAAGCGGATCCTGAGCTGAGCGGTGTGGACTTACTGATTTTTGATGAGTTTCATGAACGTAGTCTACAAGCGGAATTGGCTCTTGCCTTTGCCCTTGAAAGCCAGCAGTTACGCGATGACCTTGGTATTTTAGTGATGTCTGCCACCCTAGAAGGCTTGGCGTTGGATGAACTATTACCTAATGCCGTTGTTATTAAAAGCCAAGGACGTAGTTTTCCGGTCACTGTTAGTTATCAGCCGCGCAATTTGCAGCAACCTCTTGATGAAAGCATGGGCAGAGCTATTGTAGCGGCCTTGGAAGAGCACTCGGGTAGCGTATTGGCTTTTTTACCGGGAGAGCGCGAAATTGCCGATACGCTACGCTGGCTACAACATCATGGTTTGGCGGCCCGTGATGAGGTGGAGCTTAGGCCTTTATATGGCCGATTAAGTTTGGCCGAACAGCGGCGAGCCATTAGCGCCTGTGCAGCGGGGCGGCGCAAAGTGGTGTTAGCCACCAATGTGGCAGAAACCTCACTCACGATTGAGGGCATTAGCATTGTGGTTGACTCAGGTTTGGAACGTCGCGCTGAGTATGAGCCGCAATCAGATATTAGCCGCTTAACCACTCGCTTTATTAGCCAAGGCTCGGCTACCCAAAGAGCAGGGCGCGCTGGGCGCATGCAGCCCGGATGGTGTGTGCGTCTATGGTCCGAAGAGCAACAGCCTCGCTTAGCCCAGCGCCGCCCTGCAGAGATTGAACTCAGTTGTCTTACCCGCTTTGTGATGGAATGTGCCGCATGGGGCTGTGCCCCTGAACAATTAGCACTGCTCAGTGCGCCGCCTGCTGCTTTGCTCGCTGCGGCCCGCCAACAATTAAGCGCACTAGGCTTATTAAACGCCGATAAGCTCACCGCATTAGGCCAACAAGTATGGCGTTTAGGCAGCGAAGCTCCCTTGGGCTTGTTGCTAGTGAATGCAAAAGCGTGGCAAGCACAAGGCAAGGCAGGGGCGTTGGCCGACGGTGTTTATCTAGTCAGCTTATTAGAAGAGCATCGCTTAGATAACGGCCCTTTGTCTGGGCAAATTTTAGCGCAGCAAAGTGCACTTAAAAAAACCGCTCTGCGTTGGTTTAAGCGCTTAAATGCTACACCTAGTCTGCCTAGCACTCAGCATGTTGGAGCATTACTAGCCAGTGTTTATCCGCAACGAGTGGCGCTACTTCGCAATGCCCAACGATATGGCTTAGCCAATGGTTTAACGGCCAGCTTGCCCCTCGCCAGTCCGCTAAGCGGTAAAGAATTATTAGCCGTGGCCGACTTAAGTAAAAATGATAATGGCGTAATAATCCAAGCGAGTGAGCCCATAACCTTCGCTCAACTTGAAGAAGCCGCAGCGAGCTATTTTTCTGAGCGAGCCTATTTAGTGTGGGATGATGAAGCTAACCGGGTGCGGGCCGAGCAACAAGCCTGTTTTGGTAACTTAATTTTAAAGCGTACGCCCTTAACTAACCTAAGTGGCGAACAAAAAGCCCAGTGTCTATTAGCAGAGCTCCAAAAACGAGGGTGGCAAGCGCTGCCTCTTGATGAACAGAGTCAGCAATACTGGTTGCGATTGAAGCTGGCAGGACAAAAACTGGCCGATCATGGCTTTTCTCCCGCTGATGAAAAACACTGGTTGGCAAGGGCCGAGCTGTGGTTATTGCCTTATTTGATGGGGCTTAGTCGTTGGGAGGAGTTATCACGACTGCCTTGGCTGCAAATATTTAAAGCACAACTGGACTGGTCACAACAGCAATTGCTGGATACTCTGCTACCCGGCTCACTGACGCTCGCGACTGGCACTCAAGTGCGAATTCGCTATCGAGCAGAGCAAGATCCGGTGCTGCCGGTGCGCTTACAAGAAATGTTTGGCCGCTCTGATAGCCCTCAGCTAGCACAAGGTCGAGTGTCTTTAGTGCTTGAGCTGTTATCGCCCGCTCGGCGACCACTACAAATTACTCGAGATCTGGCAGCATTTTGGGCCGGGTCTTATGAAGATGTTAAAAAAGAAATGCGGGGGCGCTACCCCAAACACCACTGGCCTGATAATCCAGCTACCACAGCGCCAACCCAGTATACCAAGAGGCATAATAAGCACTGATTATGGCAAAACAGACTCGAACTAAGAAAAGCACCAAGAAAAAACCGCTTGAACAGCGCCGCTTTGGCTGGGGCTTGTTGCTTAAGGTCGCACTGGTGATGGCGGTACTGATGGGGGTTTTTGGTATCTATTTAGATAGCCAAGTGCGTGAGCGTTTTGAAGGCCAAAAGTGGGCATTGCCAGCATTAGTATATAGCCGACCCTTAGAATTATTCCCTGGACAAAAGCTCTCTCACGCTCAAATGCTGCGTGAGCTGCAAATGCTTAATTATCGTAAAGTAGACAGTCCTAGTGGACCTGGGGAATATTTTGCGAATAACAGTCGCATTGATATTCACCGTCGTTCTTTTAACTTTTCTGATGGGCCAGAAGATGCGCGCCAAATTTCACTTACCTTTGCCGGACAACGCCTACAAGCGATTAAAAATCCGGTCAATGGTCGTGAGTTGGGCTATGCGCGAATGGACCCGGTGCTGTTAGACCGACTGAATGTTGATAAGCGAGAAGACCGCTTACTGGTGCGCTTAGACCAAGTGCCTGAGTTATTAAAAACTGCGCTAATCACCGTAGAAGACCGAGATTTTTATAAACATGATGGCGTGTCGCCCATGGCGATAATACGGGCTTTGGTGGTTAACTTAAAGGCGGGTCGCACTATACAAGGGGGCAGTACGCTGACCCAGCAACTTGCTAAAAACTTATTTTTAACGCCCGATCGCAGCTTATGGCGCAAGGTACAAGAAGCCTACATGGCGCTAATTATTGATTTTCGCTATGACAAAGATGAAATCTTAGAAGCTTACTTAAATGAGGTTTACTTAGGCCAAAATGGTAACCAAGGCGTTTATGGATTTGGTTTAGCCAGTTATTTTTATTTTGGCTTACCGCTTAATGAGTTAAATCCCGATCAAATCGCGTTAATGGTGGCTTTGGTAAAAGGTCCCTCTTATTACGATCCTTGGCGCAACAGTGAGCGTGCGAGAGATCGCCGTGACTTGGTGCTGCGCCTGCTGGCAAATGATGGCCATATTGATCGCGCCACTTATGAGCAGGCCAGTGGGGCGCCACTGCGCCTCATTGAGCGTGGACGCATGGGCTATGGCCGTACGCCGGCATTTATGGGCTTGTTGCGCCAAGAGTTGCAAGAGCGATTTGGTAATGAATTTTTAAATCAAAATGGCTTGAAGATTTTTAGTAGTCTTGACCCTATTGCTCAGCACAGCGCCGAGCAAGCTATCGCCGAGCAAGTAAAACAGCTGCGTGCGAATACTAAAAAATCGGATTTAGAAGCGGCCATGGTGGTCAGTAATTGGCGAAAAGGAGAGGTGAGTGCCGTCGTGGGCGGTGCCGACCCCAGCTATGCTGGCTTTAACCGAGCATTGTCGGCACGCCGTGCCATTGGCTCCTTAATTAAGCCGCCTGTCTATGCTCAAGCATTGGCATCCGGCTTTACTTTAGGCAGTGCCATTAAAGACCAACCGATAAGCTTGCGCAGTGAAGGCGGACAAGTATGGAAGCCTAATAACTATGATCGTAAATTCCGCGGACAGGTGATGTTTGTGGATGCGCTTGCTAAATCTCTTAACGTACCGACCGTCAACATAGGGATGGCGGTGGGTTTAGATAAAATCATTAAAGGCTTAGAGCGCATGGGAGTGCGCCAATCTATTCCGGCTTATCCGTCGTTAATGTTAGGCACCCTGGAGTTAACGCCGTTTGAAGTAAACCAGCTGTACTTAACTTTGGCTAACCAAGGCTTATATCAGCCTCTTACTTCTATTCGAGCAATTCAAGATAATCAAGGTGAACTGGTTTACCAACACACGGCCAAAGCTACCCAAGTCTTAGATCCCGATGCGGGTTACTTAGCGCTATATGCCATGACAAAAGTGGTCGGTGGCGGTACCGCAGCCCATTTGGCGGCGCGCTTTCCTAACCGAGTAATGGCCGGTAAAACGGGTACCACTAACGATCTGCGGGATGCTTGGTATGCCGGCTTAGATAATGAAGAGCTCGCCAGTGTGTGGGTAGGGTTAGATAATAATGGCACTACCGGATTAACGGGTGCCAGTGGCGCGCTGCGGGTGTATAGCCGTTATTTAGATAGCCGAGGTGTCGACTCACTTGAGCTAACTCAACCGCAAGGGGTTGAGCAGGTGAATTTTGCATATAGCGATGGCCAGCCTGCCGACCCAAGATGCGAGCAAACGCGGTTATTACCGGCAAAGTCTGCCGACTTACCGCCCATACGGGGTTGTCGACCGGCTACGCCCACTTACGATATTCCGGCTGCGGGTGAGCAAATTGGTGATTGGCTAAAAGATATCTTTAACTTCGCAAGATAATAATGGCAGCCGCTTATATTAAAGCCTCCTAATTAGGAGGCTTTTTTATTAGCGATAGTGCGCCCCACTTAAAGTAAGCGCCACTAAGAAGTAAAAGGCGGGCTGTGTTAATTGTCGCCTTAAAAAACCCTTAAGCTTTCATTGCAGCAAAGGCACTCTCTGCCGCTGCTAAGGTGTGGGCAATTTCTTGCTCGCCGTGGGCGAGCGACATAAAGCCTGCTTCAAAAGCAGAAGGTGCTAAGTATACCCCTTGCTCTAACATCAAATGGAAGAAGCGTTTAAAGGCGTCTACATCACAGTTCATCACTTGCTCATAACTGTGGATGTCTTTTTCAGTGGTAAAGAAAAAGCCAAACATAGCGCCCACTTGTGTGGTAGTAAAAGCAATGCCATGTTTATCTGCCGCCGCTTGCAAGCCCTTAACGAGCGCTTGAGTGTTGGCTTCTAATTGTTGATGAAGGCCTGGCTTGCTAAGGGCGTTCAATGTAGCCAGACCCGCCGCCATGGCGATGGGGTTGCCCGATAACGTCCCAGCCTGATAAACAGGACCCATAGGCGCTAAATGCTCCATTACCTCACGACGACCACCAAAGGCACCCACTGGCATACCGCCGCCGATGATTTTACCCAAAGTGGTTAAGTCAGGAGTTACGCCATAGCGTTGCTGAGCACCGCCTAAGGCCACGCGAAAGCCGCACATCACCTCATCGAAAATAAGCAAAGCACCGTATTGATCACAAATTTCGCGCAAGCCTTGTAAGAAGCCGTCTGCAGGCGGAATGCAATTCATATTACCGGCAATGGGCTCGACGATAATGCAGGCAATATCATTAGGTGCGGCGGCAAAAGCCGCTCTTACTGAGTCTACATCGTTATAAGTGGCGGTAAGCGTGTGTTTAGCAAAATCTGCCGGTACGCCAGGCGAGTTAGGTTGGCCTAGCGTCAGTGCACCTGAGCCCGCTTTCACTAATAAACAGTCCGCATGGCCGTGGTAGCAGCCTTCAAATTTTAAAATTTTATCGCGCCCAGTAAAGCCGCGGGCTAAGCGGATTGCACTCATGGTCGCTTCGGTGCCAGAGTTCACCATGCGGGTCAGCTCCATGGAGGGCACTAATTCTTTTACTTTTTCTGCCATGGTTACTTCACTGGCCGTGGGCGCACCGAAGCTTAAACCGCGCTGCACAGCTTCAATAACAGCCTCACGCACTACAGGCGCGTTATGACCTAAGATCATCGGTCCCCAAGAGCCGATATAGTCCACATAGGATTGGCCATCGGCGTCAAAAATATAAGCCCCTTCGGCGCGTTCAATAAAGCGAGGTGTACCGCCGACACCATTAAAGGCGCGCACCGGAGAGTTTACGCCGCCAGGAATGACGAGGCGGGCCTTTGCAAATAAGTCATCAGACTTAGACATGTAAGCATCCTTTGAAATGAGCTGAAGCGGCAACTGCTGCCAAGGTGGGCAGACTATAACAAAAACTGGGCGGCGCTTGAATGCAGCTGTGTTGTCCTTTATTACGCTAAAGCTGGCGCGCGGCTAAGACCTTTGGCACAATTTGCTCTTATCCGCTAGGAGTTCATTATGACTAAAGCCATCGATCGGCGTTTGCTCGGGTGTGGGCTGGCTTGCGTACTCTTAGGCATTGCGCTGCTTATCGGCGGCCAAGGTTATTATGAACAATCTCAAATGCTAGCTCAGCAGCAAGCCCAAGGGGAGCGCCAGCGCCAAGAAGTGCTGGCTCTTAGAGTAGAGCTGCAAGCATTACTCGCTTCCCAAGCCAGTCAGCTAGCCCAATTAGAGCAGCAATCGCAACAACTTAGCGCCCAGACTCAGCAGTTGGCGCTATATCGACAAGTGCTAGCCAGCGATGGTAGTGCTGAGTTGTTATTAGCCCAAGAAGACATCACCCCTTTATCGCAGACGGGCTTATTTTCTTACCGACTGGTATTGTTACAGCCGAGCAAGACCGATAAACGTATTACGGGTGTGGCGCGAATTAAAGTACGCGCCTTACAAAATGGGGTGTCTGTGGTACTCAATGATGAAGTATTAGGCGTAGCCCCTGTTACCTTGGATTTTCGCCATTTCCAAGTGCTAAGCGGGCAACTACAGTTGCCCAGCGACAGTCAGGCGCAAACGCTAGAGTTGCAGTTAGACTTGGATGGCAAAGCGCTGCGTACGCTTAGCTTAAATTGGCCCACCTTTGAAAGTGAATGAAGTGAAACGGGTAATTGAACTGGGCTGACAATACTTGATCTGTTTAGTCGGGTATTAGATAATTTCAGCCGATAACTAATTCAAGAGGTAGTGATGAGTGAAGCAATCCCTTTGCCAATTCAAATGAGTGATGCGGCAGCCACTAAGATCCAAGCCTTGATCACGGAAGAAGAAAATCCTAATTTGCGCTTACGGGTGTATATCACTGGCGGCGGATGTTCGGGCTTTGAATACGGCTTTACCTTTGATGAAAAAACCAATGATGGCGATACCGTGATTGAAAAAAACGGCGTGATTATGGTGGTAGATAGTATGAGCCTACAATACTTAGTTGGCGGTACCGTTGATTATATTGACGGTTTAGCCGGCTCGCGCTTTTTGGTGACTAACCCCAATGCGACCAGTACCTGTGGCTGTGGCTCTTCGTTTAGTATCTAGTTTTGGAGGTGGGTAATGTCAGTACTCGATTGGTTTAAAGGCGACGCTCCAGAGTCAAACCCTGCCCCAGAAGTGGCAAGTGTTGACAAATTGGCGCTGTATGAAAAAGACTGGTGTCCCTTTTGTGAGCGCGTAAAAAGCGTTATTAAAGAGCTGAACCTGCCCATAGCAAAGTGTGATATTAGCCAACCAGAACACTTGCAAGCTTTAATGCAAGGCGGCGGTCAGCGTATGGTACCTTGCCTGCGCATAGAAACTGCGCCTCAAGAATATTTTTGGCTCTATGAGTCGGCCGATATTATTCATTATTTACGCTGCCACGCCGAGCGCGAGCATGAGTAATTATTCGGGTGCTGAGCAGGGCTTTGTATTGCATGCTCAGTTAGCCGCGGATTGTTTGGTGCTAGGGGATCTGCCCTTATGTCGAGTGCTACTGGCCAACGACAGTCATTACCCTTGGTTAATCTTGGTTCCTAAGCGCGCTTCGCTGCGTGAAGCGCATCATTTAAGTGCCTCTGATCAGCAGCAGCTCATGATTGAGTCCTGTGGCGTGGCGCAACTATTAGAGACCTGTGTTGGCGCTGAAAAAATTAATATAGCGGCGTTAGGTAATATGGTGCCCCAGTTGCATGTGCATCATGTGGCACGCTTTAGTCATGATGCAGCTTGGCCTTCACCTATTTGGGGCAAGGTGAGTGCCAACCCCTATGAAAAACCGCACAGCCAAGTCAGCCTATGGCAGCAAAGATTACGCCAACTTACCGATTTTATTAGCGCTTAATAATGAGTCCCTAACAATAAGGACTCATTATTGTTAGTTTTAATTTTAGCTTCCCGTTTAGTGCAGATACTAAAAGTAGCTAGGGATTGCGCGCCAGCATAATATCACTCACTTTTGACAGCTGTGCCATCAGGCGCTTGGCTTTGGGCTTAAAGACCGCTAATTCAGCAGGCGATAAAAATGCCGCTTGTGGAAGATCGACGCTTTTAGGGTCTTTATGAATGCCATTGACTAGAAACTCATAGTGTAAATGCGGCCCTGTTACCCGTCCGGTGGCCCCTACCGTGCCAATTTGCTGTTCTTGCTTAACTTTTTCTCCTTTATTAACTTTGCGCTGATGTAAGTGCAAATATTTAGTGGTGTAGGTGCTGTCGTGGCGGATCACCACATAGTTGCCATTAAAGCGGCTAAAACCAGACTCTACTACTACGCCATTACCGGCGGCCACCACTGGCGTTCCAGTACGGGCGGCATAGTCGATGCCACGGTGAGGTTTGACTTGACCGGTAACCGGATGCAAACGTCTTGGGTTAAAGTTAGAGCTAATATGAGAAAAGTTGACGGGGGCTCTTAAAAAGCTCTTGCGCATATAGCGCCCCTCTGGGGAGTAATAGTTACCATCTTGATGGCGAATCGCTTGGTATACTTTGCCCTGATTAGTAAAAGAGGCTGCCAATATATTGCCGGTGCTAACTAAAATGCCGTCTTTAAAATACTGCTCATATAAAACGGTAAAATTGTCATTAGTGCGGATATCTAAAGCAAAGTCCACGTCCCAAGCGAACATGCCAGCCAAGCTCATAATTTGATTAGGGCTAAGGCCCGCGCCAGCGGCGGCATTCCAAAAGTTAGAGCTAACAGTGGCCTGAGCAAACTCCGTTCTTTTTTCAAGCTCCGCTTGTTCTATGTGTGAGCTAAGTCCCTCACTGGTGTAGTTGATATGTAAGCTGCGGCTGTTATCTAATGGATAGTGCAAACTCTTAAATTGATGCTCTGCATCAAAACCGAAAGTGAGAATTTTACCGGGGTAGAGTTTCGCGAGCTCGCTGGCCACGCCGTTAAGCTGATTAATGTCATGTAAGAGCGTGGAAGGTAAGCCATTACGGGAAAAGATGGCCGATAGGGTATCACCACTGCGCACTTGGACGGTACGCTCTTGTACTAATACCGGGGCTTGAGTAGTGGCGGTGTCGACTAAATCAAGGGATAAAGTAAGAGGCTGGCGCTCGCCAACTTGCTCTAAAATGACAGTGGTGGGCTGAGCACGGCCAGCTTGTGCGGACTCTGAGGGGGCTAAAGATAATAGGCCAACCAAGACGCTTAATACTGAAATAGCGACCTTATGCGGTCGCGGAAACTGTTGGAAGTGTTTAATCATGAGTAGTAATAGCTCTTCCGAAAAAGTGGTAAAGATTTTACAGGCTTTCCAATTTATCTGCCATTCCAGTAATATGCTCGCCTTATTTTGTTCGATTTATCTAAATAGTCATTTCGAGTGGCGAGCACTACGTAATTGCTATTTTAGGTGCACAGCACAGGAGTATAGTTGTCATGTCCGAACTAGAAACGGCACTGGCTGAAATTAAGCGTGGTGTAGAAGAAATATTGGTTGAAGATGAGCTGATTGCTAAGCTCAAACTGGGCCGACCACTGCGTGTGAAGTTGGGCATGGATCCTACGGCACCAGATATTCATTTAGGCCACACGGTTATCCTTAACAAGTTGCGCCAATTTCAAGACTTAGGTCACCATGTGTTATTGCTCATTGGCGACTTTACCGCCCAAGTCGGTGATCCCAGTGGTAAAAACACCACACGCCCGCCACTCACCGGCGAACAAGTGTTAGAAAATGCCAAAACCTACGCTGAGCAAGCATTTAAGGTGCTAGATGCCGATAAAACTGAGATTGTTTATAACTCCACTTGGTTAGGTGAGTTAGGCGCAAGTGGCATGATCAAACTGGCCTCTCAGCTGACGGTGGCGCGGATGTTAGAGCGTGATGACTTTAAAAAACGCTATGCCAGCGGCCAGTCGATTGCCATTCATGAATTTATCTATCCCTTATTGCAAGGCCATGACTCAGTCGCATTAAAGGCGGATATTGAGCTTGGCGGGACCGATCAGAAATTTAATTTATTAATGGGCCGTGAGTTACAAAAAGAAGCGGGCCAAGCGGCGCAAGTGGTGATTACCATGCCCTTACTTGAAGGCTTAGATGGCGTGAAGAAAATGTCTAAGTCAGCTCACAACTACATTGGCGTAGATGAAGCGCCGGGTGAGATGTTTGGCAAAATCATGTCGTTGTCTGATGAGCTAATGTGGCGCTACTTTGAGTTGTTATCTCGCTTAAGCTTAGAAGAACTGGCCGGCCTTAAACAACAAGTTGCGCAGGGCGCTAACCCGCGCGATATTAAAATTTTGCTCGCTAAAGAAATAATTAGCCGCTACCACGATGACGCCGCCGCCGAGCAGGCCCATCAAGACTTTATTAACCGTTTTCAAAAAAATGCCATTCCTGATGAAGTACCAGAGCTAAGCTTAAATGCTAAAGCAGGCGGCATGGCCATCGCGAATCTCTTGAAAGAAGCAGGCCTAGTGGCTTCCACTTCTGAGGCGCTGCGCATGATCAAACAAGGTGCGGTTAAGATAGATGGCGATAAGTTAGAGGATACTAAGTTAGTAGTGAAGGCAGGGAGCGCCGTGTATCAAGTGGGTAAGCGTAAGTTCGCTAAGGTGACTTTAGGGTGAGGGAAATGGTGAGGAGTCATACACCGAATTTGTAGACTGAGGTGTTAGTATTTTACGCCCAAGCACAAAAAAGGCCTCCCCATTGGAGGCCTTGTTACTTTGCGCCACAAACCTTGCTGCACATTCTAATAGTGTGTTTAAAACTTCGCCTCATGCCTCACCGATTAAGTGAAAACGCCGGTAGTGATAAATGCCAACGAATCGCCGCCACTCTTAAGATAAAGGTACCTGCCATGCCGAAGAGAGTAGCCAATAACGGCGCTACGCCCAGCGCTAAAGAGCCGGTATAAAGCACGCCGCCTAAGATACAGGCAGTAGCATAAATTTCGCGCTGTAACACCATGGGTACTTCGCGAGCTAACACATCACGGATCATGCCCCTGCTACTCCTGTGATCACGCCCATCACTACCGCTACCATGCCCGAAGTACCATAAGTGAGGGCTTTATCGGTACCGATAATAGTAAAGGTGGCTAAGCCAAAGGCGTCGGCGAGAGGTAAAATATACCAAGGTAAGCGCCTTGGTAAGGTTGCTATGTATTGCCCTAATAAGGCAGTTACCAAAATTACCCATAAATACAGCGTATCTGCCGTCCAAAATACCTGATCGGCGCGGATAATGAGGTCGCGAATGGTGCCGCCGCCAATAGCGGTAACGGCGGCCAGCACGATGACGCCAAAGCCATCCATGCGCAAACGTCCCGCCACCAGTACGCCAGAAAAGGCGAATACAGCCGTGCCAAACAGATCACTCCAGTAAAACACCGACTCAACCAAGGGCTGCATTCGTGACTACCTTATTAAAAAGCTAAAAAAAGAGCGCTATTGTATAGAGGCACTTAGATGAACTCAATCAATGGAAGAAGCGCTGCGCACGGCCTCTAATTGTTGGCAAAGCTGAGTGATACCTTGAGTTATCCGCGGCCCAAAACGATGCAATAAATTAGCATCTATGCTCAGCAAATGCTGGTTTTGTACCGCACTGAGCATCGGCCATTGCTGCCAATGCTTAAGCTCAGCCGCACTGGCGCCCACTATCGCTTCAGGATTTTGTGCAATCACTTGCTCTACATTCACCTGCGGATAGGGCGCAAGGCTTTGCGCCATAATATTTTCCCCACCACACATACGCACCGCTTGTCCCATCCAAGTGCTATTATTAGCCGACATGAGCGGCACTTCTGCTACTTGGTAAAAAACTCGCACGGGGCGGCGCTGCTCAAAGGTTGCGCTTAATTGTGCCAAGGCATGTTCATAATCATTAATTACCTTGGCGGCTTGTGTGCTATGGCCGGTTAGCTCACCTAGCTTTTTAAGCTCGGTACTTAAGTCTTTAAAGGTGGCGGGCTCTGATAAAAATACCGCAATGCCTAATTGCACTAGCGGTTGTACCGCTTGCTGCTGAGCGGCGCCCCAAGCCACAATTAAGTCGGGTTGCAGCGCTAAAATACGCTCAGTATTCAGGGAGCGGTAGTTAGCTACTTTAGGCAGTGTCTTAGCGCCAGCGGGATAGTCGCTGGCTTCATCGGTGGCGATAACTTGGCTGCCCGCACCAATAGCAAACAGCAACTCGGTAGCATGAGGCACAATAGTAATAATTCGCTGAGCAGGTTTATCTTTTAAATGCTGGCCATTTTTTAGGCCCGAAAACGAAGTATCAGCGAGCGCGGGCGCGCTCACTGCCATATACAATAATAACGCCACTTTAACAGCGCGGGGTGCAGAACCCTTTAAGGCCATAATTGCGAGTCTTGAACTAAAGGAATAAGCAGATAAGCCCACGCCAGCGAGAGCCAAAATATAAAAATAATAACCACACGCCATAATAAGGCGCGCGTGGCTACTTCATTAATATATTGCGCAGTACCTAGCTTGGGATAGTAATCGGTGGCCTCTGTATAGCGACGGGGGCCGCCTAGTCCAACATTGACTCCGCCAGCCGCAACAGCTAATAAGCGCCCACTTGCGCTATAGCCCCATAGTTTACCCTGAGGCCAAGCTTTCATCGCGCGCAAGGAGCCAGGATATAAAAACAGACTGAGCGTTAATAGTTGAAAGGGTAACCAAGCTAACAGTCGATAAGCATAAGAGGGCAGCATACCAAAGGCGCGCCACTGAACTAATTTATAAGGCCAAGCTTGTACCAGATAACGCAGCAAACCAAAAAATAAGGCCAGATAAATCCCCCCGGCTAAATAGCAAACCAGTAGCGCAAAGTCAGTTGCTAAGCGTAATAAGCTCACCTCGGCTAGCGCTTTATATAAGCCCAAGGGTGAGAGAGGGTCGGTATTACGTAAGCAAATTGGCGCCAAACTTAGGCGGGCAAGCGGTTTATTACTCTGGCTGTAACCAAGCACACTGGGCACAATGCGACTAAGGCGCCCTAAGTCTAGGCAACACCACAATAGCAAAGGCTCAAGCAAATGCGGCCAAGGTGCCAAGACCGCCAATGCCCAATAAGTGGCTAATAAGGGCAGCAATAAACACAACATAGCGGCGCTGCCGGCAAACTTTAGATAACGAGGCTGGTAGCGAGTGCCGTTTAGTCTGCGACCTAAGCGCTGCAACCCTTCTACTAAGAGTGCTTGTAGCCGAGTGGCGGGCAAAGCAAGACTAAGTAAAATAGCTAAGGTGAGTAAGGCCACCGGCTGCTCTAGCAGCGCTAGATGTAGCATGGTTAGTGCGCTAAACGGGCAAGCATGGCTTGCACCATTAGTGAGGAGTGATGGGCGGCCACTTCTAAGAAAGCTTCAAAAGATTGCGCTTGTTCTTTACCGGCTATGTCGGAAAGTGCACGTACCACGACAAAGGGGACTGCAAATTGATGGCACACTTGGGCAATGGCAGCGGCTTCCATGTCACAGGCTTTCATTAACGGGAATTGAGTAGTGGCGTGGCGTAATTGATCTTCTCGATGCATAAACTGATCACCGGTACAAATTAAGCCCAGTGCGGAGTTAATTTCATTTTGCTCTTTTAAGCAGGCTTGCGCTAGCGCGATTAATTGCTCATCTGCCACAAAGGCTGCGGGTTGCTGCGCCATTTGTCCTATTTCATAGCCAAAGGCAGTGACGTCGACATCATGAAAACGCACTTCACTAGAAATAATGACATCTCCAATGGTAAGGCTAGGATCAAAGCCGCCAGCGGAGCCAGTATTAATAACGGCGGTGGGAGAGAAGCGCTCTAATAAAATAGTAGTGGCCATGCTGGCCGCCACTTTGCCAATACCAGAGCGGGTGAGCACCACTGCTTGACCATTAAGGGTGCCTTGATAAAACTCACAGCCGGCCACTGTGATGGTGTGGGCGTCTGTTAAGTTTGCGCGTAAAGTGGCGACTTCTTGTTCCATGGCGCCGATAATGCCAATTGTCATAATAGATGCTCTAGTCATAAAAAATATAGGCCAGTTTATCATCATCATAGCGAAAGGCCGATCATAGAAAATAGCTTCACCTAACAAGGTCGGCAGTGAACCGCGGCCAGTGCTTGTCTAAAGCTTGGTTTTCACCGCGCTAAGTCGGTATCCTACTTTTATCTCTCACGGATGGAAAAACGTCATGAAACCCATAAAAACTTGGGCCCAATATTACGTAGACCTAATGACTAAGCTTGGCATAGTGCGATTTAGCATAGTGCTGGCTGCGTGTATCATTTTATTGGCCATTTTTATCCAAGTGGGAGTCACGTTATTTTTACGCGGCAATGTTGAGTCAGTGGATTTAGTACGCTCGGTATTCTTTGGCTTATTAGTCACGCCGTGGGCGGTGTATTTCTTATCGGTGGTGGTTGATCAATTAGAAGACTCGCGCCAGCGCCTTAGCCGTTTGGTGCAGCGCTTACAACAAATGCGTGAGCGCGATCTTGAGCTTAATAATGAATTACAAGAAAAAATAGAACTGCTAAATAAGCAAATAGAAGAAACTCATAAAGCAGAAACTGGCCGCGACCAAGCCATTGAAGACTTAGAGGCGGAAGTCTACCAACGAGAAAAAGCGCAAATGGAGTCTCAAGAGCGTCTTGCTTTGTTGCGCTCTTTTATTGATACCTCGCCGGATCTTGTTTATTACCGCAACGAACGAGAAGAGTTTTCTGGCTGTAATCGCGCCATGGAAAATTTATTAGGTAAGCAAGAAAAAGAGCTGATTGGCTTAACGCCCTATGATGTGTACCCGGCCGATGTGGCGGAAAAAGTGGTAGAGACTGATAAAGAAGTCTTTGCCCGCAACGAAAGCCAAACTTATGAGCAATGGCTGCAATACCCTGATCTGCGCCGCGCCTGTTTTGAGCTTCGCAAAGTGCCCTTTTTTGATCGCAATGGTAAACGCCTAGGCTTATTGGGCTTTGGCCGAGATATTACAGAGCGCAAGCGCTACCAAGAAGAGTTAGAGAAAGCCAGTCGAGATAAAACCACTTTTATCTCGACCATTAGCCATGAATTGCGCACGCCACTCAATGGCATTGTAGGGTTAAGCCGTATTTTGCTCGCCACAAAACTAGCAAAAGAGCAGCGCCAGCACATGAAAACCATTCACTTTAGTGCTGTGACTTTGGGTAATATTTTTAACGACATTATCGATCTCGATAAAATTGATCGTAGCCGCCTTGAGCTGGCACCGGAGCCAATGGATTTTCCAGGCTTTTTAGATGACTTAGAAAGCTTAGCGCGCTTACAAGCCGAACAAAAAGGGCTGTATTTACATTTTGATCGTGACGGTGACATTCCCGACTGGATCATGGCCGATGGTACTCGGTTGCGCCAAGTGCTGTGGAACTTGGTAGGCAATGCGGTGAAGTTTACCGATGAAGGAGGGGTTACCATTCGCTGTATGGCCGATGAGCTGATGGTGGGTGAGATCACCTTGCGCTTTGATATTGAGGATACCGGTATTGGTATTCCGCTTAGTCTACAACAGCAAATTTTTGCGTTGTACTTTCAGGTGGAGGGAGATAAATACGCCACCGGCACTGGCATTGGCCTAGCCGTCTCTAAGCAGCTGGTTGAGGCGATGCGCGGCACTATTGAACTAGATAGCGAACCTAATGAAGGCTCCTGCTTTAGCATTACCATTACAGTGCCAAGAACTACGGCACCGATAGACGATCCTGTGGTGGCTGATCTGCCCTGCTTATCGGTGTTATTAGTTGAAGATGTCGAGCTCAACGTGACCGTGGCGTGTGCTTTATTAGAAAAGCTTGGCCACCAAGTCACAGTCGCTCGTGATGGTAAACAAACTTTTGAGCACTTAAGCAAACAAGACTTTGACTTAGTATTTTTAGATATTCAGCTGCCAGATATGACCGGCTTTGATATTGCTAAGCGCTTGCGCGAGCAAGCACTTAGCCAAGGGCACAGTTTACCGCCGTTAGTGGCGCTAACGGCCAATGTCATTAGTGATAAGCAAGAATATTTGGCTAAAGGTATGGACGATGCCATTAGTAAGCCGTTGTCATCTAAAGCCATTAAAGGGGTGCTGGCGCGCTTTTTTGCCCATAAACCCAGAGTCAGTAGCCGAGAGCGACTATTGGCCAACATGCCTGCACCTGACCAAACACAGCCCGCGCTAGCGCACGCTTTTATTAACGAGCGCCTCGAGCCAAGTGAGCAAGATAAGGTGCTAGATTGTGTTTTTTTAAATGATTATGTGGATACGGTAGGCGCGCGCATTTTGCTCTCTAGTGTGGATATGCTCGACACCATGGCGAGTGATTATTTACAAAAACTTAACGATTTTGTGAGCGCGAAACAGCAAACCGAAATAGTAGAAGAAGCTCATAAAATAAAAGGAGCGGCGGGCTCGGTGGGGCTAAAACGTATTCAGCAACTCGCTCAGCTGATCCAAACGCCTGAGCAAGAAAACTGGTGGCAAACTATGCCTAACTGGACTGCAGAGCTAAACCATCACTTGCCGAGTGACTTAGCGACACTACGCCATTGGCTTGAGCAACGCTTATGAAAAACTATCAGCCTTTTATTACCAGTACCCGTCAAGATAGCGCCAATGATCAAGCACTAAGCTCTGCGCTGAGCGCTATTGAAGCTGATCGAGGGCGCATAGTGCAATGCTCGCCGGTACGTCGCTTACAACAAAAGACCCAAGTCTTTCCCTTAGATGTGAAAGCCTCAGTGCGCAGTCGCTTAACTCACTCACTGGAAGTAAAAGAAACCGGCCGCCAACTCGCCTTATTAGTGTTAGCTAAGCTTTCGCCTAGCGCCCAAGAAGACGGGGCCGATAAACAAGCCTTTGTGAGCTTAGTGGAAATGGCCTGTCTGCTACACGATGTGGGCAACCCTCCCTTTGGCCACTTTGGTGAAGTGGTGCTAATTGACTGGTTGCGTAGCCACTTGCCGGCGCTTTTTAAAAAAGCCGTGGGCAAAGGCTCACGGCAATGGCCCATGTTGCTAGCGGATCTGCAACAGTTTGAAGGCAATGCGCAAAGCTTGCGCTTATTGCATAGCCTCCAAGACTTAAACCTGACCTTAAGCCAGCTAGCGGCGTTGCAAAAATACGTGCGCGGCGCCTACCAGGCACCCAGTGTGAGCAAAAATAAGGGGGCGTGGCGCCAAAAACCGGGGCATTACTTTAGTGAGCGCCCCTTAGTGCAACAAATTAGGCAGCATTTCCCAAGCACAACTCACGGGCGCTATCCGCTGACTTTTTTAATGGAAGCGGCGGATGACATGGCCTATGGCGTGGCCGACTTAGAAGATGCCGTCGATCGCGGTGTGCTAACGCTAGTGGAGTTAGAGCAAGCGATATTGCGCGAGGGAAATGATTATTTACAACACAACTTTCGCCAAGCCAACGCACAACAAGCAGGCTTTTTTAGTCGCTTTCGCCAACAACTGAATGATGACTTATTACTATTAGTGAGTGAGCAGTACTTATTGCATCACAGTGCCATTTTAGATGGCAGTCATGGCCAACCTTTGCTGGTAGTGGAACAGCCCGCCGCACAGGCTTTACAGTGGCTAAAAGATTTTGCTCACCAGAGTGTCTTTAAACACCGAGAGGTAGAAGCGCTAGAGCTGGCCGGTTTTGCTGCTTTAAAAGGTATATTAGAGGTATTTGCTCCCTTATTAGCACTGTCGGGCGAGGAGTTTACTAGCCTTGAACGTCGCCAAGATGCTCAAGGCTTATTATTGCGCCGTTTATATCACCGCTTGCCACCGCGCCATCTTGCTGCCTATAAAAGAGATAGCCAGCAGGCCCCTTGGTTTGAACAAGCCAGTGAGCGCGAGTGGTATTTTCGAGTACGCTTGTTGTTAGACTTTGTTAGTGGCATGACCGATACCTATGTGTTAGAAGAATACCGTTTGTTGTGTGGTTTTCAGCGCTAGCTCACTGTTAATAAGGAGATCTAAAGCATAACCATGAACAGCAGCTTGGCAGTTATGCATTTTTTGCCACTCGCTAAAGGGCAGGCCTTGAGGCTAATAATGGCTTGCTTGATGGCGGTCAGCTTTGCGGTGCACGCCAAAAGGCCAGAAATGAAATTACACCAAGTGCAAGCAGGAGAAACCTGGCCAGTGCTGGCCGCGCGTTATCAACTTAGTGAGCGCCAATTGCGGGTTCGCTATAACCAAGCGCGCTTTATGACGCCGCTCAGCGCTGGCGAGTGGATATGGTTGCCTAGCTCAGAAGTTATATCATCGCCACTCCCTACTCACGCTAAGACGTTATCTATTAGCTATCAGCCTACAGTGGCTGCCACAGTATCAAAACCAGCACCAACACCAACAACGGCTAAGTCTGCCTCTTATGAGAGCTCTCTTCCACAGCTTGGGCGGCCTAATCCTAAGCAAGCGCCTAGAGCAAGCCAGCTGCAACTAACCCTAGCCAGTGCGGCTAAAGCCGCCGCCGATGATAAGTTAGATAAATTTTTAGAGCAGCAAAGCAGCCATTGGGCGGATAGCACTTTATCCTTTGGCTCAGCACAGCTCAGTGATTTATTGTGGGGCAGCCCAGAGCATTGGAGTTGGGATTATCAGTTACCCCTATTTGATAAAGAGTTGTTGTTTAATAGTCGTTTCGCCTTGCCCTTAACTAAGCAAGTACAAGGGGAGGTGGGCGTTGACTATCGTGATCAGCGCCTTACTTATCAAGCCGGCCTTAATATCGAGCACGCGCTAACACCCCAGACGTATGTACACTTAGAGCCGGTAATGGATTATCAATCCAGCTGGGAGCATCAAAGAGGGGGTTTATTATTATATGTCTCCAAGCCCGACTGGACGCTGGGTGCGGGACGCTATTACCCTTTATCGGGCTGGCAGCAGCAAGCGGGTCAGTTTGAGCGCGCTGCCGCCGGACAAGTGGTGTTTGGTGAAGGCCGTTTAGATTGGCTGCCGGGCTTAAGTGTGTCGAGTCAATTTTATCAGTGGCAAGGAAAACGGCTTAATTTGTATGGTAGTGGTGATAAATATAAGGCGACTATGTCAAGAAAATGGTCGCTCAATTATGCACCTTGGCAAATCCTTCGCCTGCAAAGCTCCGTACTTAGCAATAGTAAAGACAAGTTTGAAACCCGTTTTCGTTTAGGGGTTGAGCTGCCTATTAGTCTAAAACCTGGCTTATGGTGGAAAAATACCCAGCAAAGCAGTGATTATCAAAGCTACCAACCGCTACAGCATCACTCAGTGTTAGTTCTTGAGCAGCGTTAAAACAAAAGAGTAGGGTTATTATTTAGCAGGCTTAAGCACTTTAGAAAATTCTTGATTAGCAAAGCTGGTGCGAGTTTCTTTTTGTAAGAGCGTGAGTAATAAAATAGCGCGAGTATCGCCATCCGCTTGGACATAAATGGCTTCTAAACCACTAAAAGGTCCTTGCTCAATACGTACTTTTTCTCCCGCTTTAGGCAAGTCACTTAACTGCTCGCGCAGCGCATCACTGTCACAATGCGCCATTAAATCGTACACAAGGTGGCTTGGCACCACACAAGGTCCGCCGCCAAAGCGTACTAAACTGCGCACGCCTCGCGTGGAGCTAATGGTCGTGACACTCACTATATCGAGATCTGCTCGCACAAACAGATAACCAGGAAATAAGGCTTCTACACGTGTCACTAGCTTGTTGCGCTGGCGCTTTTTAACTTCGGCATAAGGATAAAAGGCGTCTATGCCTTGATTGCTTAGGTTTTGTAAGGCGCGTTCCTCTTCACGAGGCCGACACTGCGCCAAATACCATTTGTGCATACTAAGCTCTTACTAAATAAATCTGATCTTTATTATGACAGCCCCATATAAAAAGGCCACGCTGTGGCGTGACCTTTAGACGAACTTATTATGAAGTAAGAAGCTTATTTAGCTATCTATCTATTACCAGCCTTTTACTACGCCACCTTTAAACAAGACTTTTGCCGCTTCATACACTTCATCGCTTTGGTACGCTTTAACAAACGTTTGGATACGCTCGTCATCTTGGTTATCTTTGCGCGCGACGATAAGGTTGGTGTAGGGAGAGTCTTTATCTTCTACAAATAAGCCATCGCGCTCGGGCAATAAGTCGATTTGTGAAGCATAAGTGGTGTTAATAATGGCAAACGCCACATCATCTAACGAACGAGGTAATTGGGGTGCTTCTAACTCTACTATTTTTAAATTTTTAGGGTTAGCTGTGATATCTAAAGGGGTGGCTTCTAAGCCCGCCTCATCATTAATTTCTAGTAAGCCTTGTTGTTCTAATAACAGTAAGCTGCGTCCTAAGTTGGTAGGATCATTAGGCACGGCGACCTTAGCGCCATCTTCTAATTCATCGACCGATTGGATAACTTTAGAGTAAGCGGCAATGGGATAAACAAACGTTTTTCCAACTGCGGTAATCTCATAACCTCGGTCAGCAATTTGCTTATCTAAGTAAGGCTGATGCTGAAAGGCATTAATATCGATACTGCCATCGTTGAGCGCAATGTTAGGCGTAACATAGTCACTAAAGGCCACTAGCTCCACGTCTAAATTATATTGTTCTTTCGCGACTTTAGCCGCGACTTCAGCAACTTGCTCTTCGGCACCGGCAATGACGCCCAGACGAAGTGGTTTCGCATTTTCTTGGTCGGTGTTGGCACTATCACTTGCTTGCTCACCACAACCAGCTAAGGCGAGGGCTGCAGCTAATAGGCTGACGGTTGTAAGAGATTTAAAGCCTAATTTCATTGGTCTTTCCTTTTAATCAACGATGATCCACATAAGTGACCAGGCGTTCACCGGCACTTTGGATAATTTGCACTAATACGACGAGCATCACCACAGTTATTAACATTATCTGGCCATCAAAGCGCTGATAACCATAGCGGATCCCCACATCGCCTAAGCCACCGCCGCCAATGGCGCCTGCCATAGCAGAATAATTCACTAGAGTAACCAGCGTGATAATAATGCCATTTAGCATGCCAGGCAGCGCTTCTGGCAATAATACCTTAGTAATAATTTGTAGTCGTTTAGCGCCCATGGCTTGGGCGGCTTCCACTAACCCTGCTGGCACTTCCATTAAGGCGGCTTCCATTAAGCGCGCAACAAAGGGTATGGCAGCCACTGTTAAAGGCACGATGGCCGCTGTAGTACCAATACTGGTCCCCGCCACTAAACGCGTGAAGGGAATGATGGCGACCATTAAAATAATAAATGGCACCGAGCGTCCTATATTAACTAAGGTGCCCAAGCCTTTATTAAAGGCTTTATTTTGCCAAATTTGCTCAGGCTTACTGACGTGCAAAGCAATACCCAAGGGGATACCAATGACACCGGCAATCAGCCCTGAGCCAAACGTCATCAGCAAGGTTTCCCACAGGGCTGACAACAGTAAGTTAATCATGGCGTCGGACATAGCCTAATACCTCTACCTGAATTTTATGTTCTTGAAGATAAGCCAATGCGGCTTGGGTTTGCGCTTGGCTACCTTCGAGTTCAGCCAGCATAAAGCCAAATTTAACCCCTCCGGCATACTCCATATCTGCACTTAAAATGCTGACATCGACATTAAGCTCTCGGCTAATAATAGAAATGAGGGGGCTATCGACCGTATCGCCACTAAAGCCTAAGCGCACTATGGGTAAACTTTCTGCGCTAGGCTCAGCACTGAGGCGCGCTTGATACTCGGGTGGAATGGCTAAATTAATGGTGGAGGAAATAAAGCGTTGCGCTAACTTTGTTTTCGCATTAGCAAAAAACCACGCCACTTCCCCTTCTTCAATAAGCTCACCGTCGCTAATAATCGCGACTCGGTCACAAATACTTTTTACCACTTGCATCTCGTGCGTGATCAGTAAAATAGTGAGCCCTAATTTGCGGTTTAAGTCTTTAAGTAAGTTTAAGATAGAGTGAGTGGTATTAGGGTCTAGCGCTGAAGTCGCTTCGTCGCACAATAGTACTTTTGGCTTAGGCGCCAGTGCACGAGCTATGGCTACGCGTTGTTTTTGCCCACCCGAGAGGGCATTAGGATAAGTATGAGCCCGATTGCTTAAGCCCACTAATTCCAGTAGTTCATGGACTCTATTTTTTATAGCTGCCTTACTCATACCTGCCAGCTCTAAAGGCAAGGCAACATTAGCAAATACGGTGCGTGACGATAACAAGTTAAAGTGCTGGAAAATCATGCCAATATTGCGCCGTGCCGCAGGTAACTGATTGGCTTTCAATAAGGTTAAGTCTTGGTTATCTACTAACACTTGACCCGAAGTAGGCTGCTCTAGCATATTGACACAGCGGATCAGCGTACTTTTCCCAGCGCCAGACTCGCCAATCACGCCCATAATTTGGCCTGGACTGACTGACAGATTAATATTACGTACCGCATGCACCGCTTGCGGGCCGTCGCCGTAGCGTTTATTGATGTTGATTAGCTTGATCATCGGAGGAAAGGCCTTTGCGGGTTAGTTATTCACTACTTTACCAGACCTTAGTAGTGACAAGTCACAAAAGTATGACCAATAACCGCCGATGCTAAGCCGTCCGGATGTCTGAGTCAACGGAAAGTTTAGCGTGAAGGGCAGCAGCAGAAGTCGCGAGCTTTCTTGCTTATCTGCAACTAGATAGGCTAGGGTGCTAATAGCGCGATTTCCACGCGCTCATGGAAGGAAACGAAGGAAGCCAATGGCACAGTATTTTCTGCGGCGCTTATTGCTGCTGATCCCTACTTTTTTAGGGATCACCTTAGTGGTGTTTGCCATTACTCGCTTTGTGCCGGGCGGCCCTGTGGAGCGCATGTTAATGGAAAGCCAGATGCAAAGTAGCGAGTTTAGCCAAAGCTCCCGTGGCAGTCAGGTGCTTTCAGCAGAACAAATCGACGAACTCAAGGCCTTTTATGGCTTAGATAAACCCGTATTTGAAGCGTATCGCGACTGGCTAACTAAATTAGTAACCCTAGATTTGGGTGAGTCTAGCCGCTATTTTTTACCAGTATGGGAGCTGATAAAAGAGCGGCTGCCGGTGTCCGCCTTCTTTGGTATTTGTACCTTCATTTTGAGCTATCTGGTTTCTATCCCGCTGGGTATCTTAAAAGCTCTAAAGCATAACAGCCGCTTTGATAGCATAACCTCTATGCTGATTTATGCAGGTTATGCTCTGCCTGCCTATGTGGTGGGCATTTTCTTGCTAACCATTTTTTCTTTTCAGTTAGGCTGGTTCCCCATGGGGGGCTTTGTCGGTGATGACTTTGATTATTTGGAGGGTTTTTGGCCGAAAACCATTAACTTATTTCATCATGCATTATTACCGCTGATTGCCTATGCCATTGGCGATTTTGCCGTGCTCACCATGACCATGAAAAACAGCCTGATGGAAAACTTGTCTGCCGATTATGTACGCACTGCAGTTGCAAAAGGTTTGCCCTTTCATAAAGCAGTCACGCGCCATGCGCTACGTAACAGCATGATCCCCATCGCTAGCCACTTTGGTAATGTGATTTCAGTATTTTTTGCTGGTTCGTTTTTAATTGAAGTGATCTTTAATATCGACGGGCTTGGCCTATTAGGCTATGAAGCTATTGTGGAGCGAGATTATCCGGTGGTGATGGGGATTTTAGCCGTCACTTCAATATTAATGTTAGTGGGCAATATTTTATCCGATATTTGTGTGGCGCTGGTAGATCCTAGGGTGCGCTTTGATGGCTAAGTTATTGTCCAATGCTACCTTAAAAAAATGGCGGCGCTTTCGCAGTATTCGCCGCGGCTATTACGCTTTTTGTTTGTTTTTATTAATGGTGTTATTAGCACTGACTGCCGAACTTTGGGCCAGCAACCGCGCATTAATCGTCAGTTATGAAGGCCAACTTTATTTCCCTAGCTACGGGGAAGTGATCACCGGCGATACTTTCGACTTAGGCTATCAGTACGAAACCAATTATCGTGAGCTAAAAGCCCTCTTTGCCGAGCAAGCTCAGAGCACCAACAACTGGGTGTTATTACCCCTAGTCCCTTGGAGTGCTTATGAGCAAGATTACAGTGCCAGCGGTTATCCGCCAACGCCGCCCAATGCCAGTCAGGGTCATTACTTAGGTACCGACAGTTCAGGGCGAGATATTTTAGCCCGCCTAGTATATGGCTTTCGCACCGCGGTGGGCTTTGCCTTTATCGCCTTGACCGCCAGTTATGTAATTGGCGTACTGTTAGGGTGTGCGATGGGTTTTGTGGGCGGCAAGTTTGATTTACTTTTTCAGCGCTTTATTGAAGTCTGGTCTCAGGTACCATTTCTATATGTCATTATGATTTTAGTGTCCCTTACCCAACCTAACTTTATGCTATTTGTGGGAATTAACGTCTTATTTGGCTGGATGGGCATTACTTGGTATATGCGTACGCTCACTTACCGAGAAAAAGTGCGCGATTATGTGCTGGCAGCACGCGCGCAAGGGGCGAGCTTGGGGCGAATTATTGTGCGCCATATTCTCCCCAACACCTTAGTGATGATAATCACACTAGCTCCTTTTACGGTAGTGGCGAATATATCATTGCTAACCGCGCTAGATTATCTTGGTTTTGGTTTGGCTCCCCCACTCCTAGCTGGGGAGAGTTATTACGCCAAGGCGTGAACCATTTAGATGCACCTTGGATTGTGGCCTCGGTAGTGACAGCTGTGTCCTTGGTATTAATTACCGTCTCTTTTATTGGTGAGGCTATTCGTGAAGCCTTAGACCCCAAACATTTTTCTCGTTATGAATAGGCAGGGAAGAGCATGAGTCGTTTTTTTATAAAGTTAAAAGTCGCTATGCTGGCGCTGTTATTGGGCAGCGCGTATGCCGCCGAGCTTCCTTCGGAGTTAACTTGGGAAACCAATAATGACGATCCTATTTTTGCCTCGCCTGAGGCTAAGCGCGGCGGCGTATTTAACTTAAGCTTATTAAGCTTCCCGTTGACTTTTCGCACTGTAGGACCTGATTCTAATACGGCTTTTCGCTCTTTTATCTTAGAAAACCAATTGGGCTTATATTCGCTGCACCCCGTGACACAAAATCCCATTCCGGCTTTAGCAACCCATTGGGCCTTTGGTGACGATAATAAAACCATGTATTTTAAACTAAATCCCAGTGCGCGCTGGTCTGACGGTAAGCCGGTGACCAGTGCTGATTTCTTATTTGCACTTAAAATGATGCGCTCTGAGGTGATACGTGCCCCTTGGTACAATAACTATTACAGTGAAGAGATTGTTGATGTCACCGTCTTTGATGAGCACACCATCTCGGTTACCGCTGGCAGTGAGAAAAGCCCCCGCGAGTTATTAAATACCCTAGGATTGGCGCCCGAGCCTGAGCATTTTTACGAGTTGACCGACGATTGGGTGCGCCGTTATAACTGGTCACAAGTCCCAGTGACGGGCGCGTATGTGATGGATAAGGTAAAGCGAGGGCGCACTATTAGCTTTAAGCGCCTCGATGATTGGTGGGGTAATGATCTTAAATACTATCAGCACCGCTTTAACCCCGATGAAATCCGCTTAACGGTAATTCGTGATCTTAATATCTCTTATCGTCATTTCCTAAAAGGCGATATCGACACCTTTGGTTTGATCTTGCCCGAATGGTGGCACGATAAAACCGATACCCCAGAATATAAAAAAGGCTTAATTAATCGTATTTGGTTTTATAACGACATGCCACAAGGAGCCCAAGGGTTACATCTGAATACGGCGCACCCACGTTTAAGTGATGTACGAGTCCGTAAGGGCATGGCTCATGCACTTAATATGCAGCGTATGTTAGATACTATTTTGCGCGGCGATTATGAACGTATGAATACCTTTGGTACGGGTTACGATGCCTTTACCGATGCCGGTATCAAGGCCAGAGCATACGATATTAAACAAGCGCGAGCGCTATTTAGCGAAGCGGGCTATGATCAACAAGGTCCCAGTGGCTTTTTACAAAATCAAGCGGGCGATGTATTAAGCCTAAGCGTGACCTATACCACCCAAGAGCACACGCCTCGGTTAGCTATTTTGCGAGAAGAAGCACGCAAAGCAGGCCTCGACTTGCAGTTAAACTTAGTCGATGGTGCCAGTGGCTTTAAGGTGATGTTAGAGAAAAAACACGAGGCTGCTTGGTTAGGTTGGGCCGGTGGCGGCTTGTATCCCCAATATTGGGAGTTCTTCCACTCGGCGAATGCCAATATCCCGCAAACTAATAACTTGTTTAATATTGCCGATGACTCGCTAGATAAGCTTATCGAGCAATACAGAGTCACTATGAATCTTGACGATAAAGCGGCGATTTCTCGCCAAATTCAACAACGTATTCATGAGCTGGCTATTTTCATTCCCGGCTACCAAGTGCCTTATACGCGGGAAGCTTATTGGCGCTATGTACGCTTACCCGAAAGTAAAGGTAGCCGTTATTCACCGTCATTATTTTGGCCAATGGAAGGGGCGCCTTACAGCACCGGCGGTTTATTTTGGATTGATCAAGAGCTTAAGAAAGAGGTGACTGCGGGTAAGACACGTTTTGAACCTGTTTTAGAAATAGATGAAACATGGCGTCATCAGGAGCATTAATGAATCCCTTGCTTAAGGTGGATAATTTAGCTGTTAGTTTTACTACCGAAGCCGGCAGTTTTAGAGTGGTGGACGATGTCAGCTTTACGCTCTATGCCGGCCAAACTCTCGGCTTAGTGGGGGAGTCGGGCTGTGGCAAAAGTGTCACCGCTTTAAGCTTACTGGGTTTGTTGCCAAAACCTGCCGGAAAAGTGGTCGCTGGCCAGGCTTTTTTTCAAGACCAAGACTTATTAACCTTAACTGCTAAGCAGCGTTATCAAGTGCGTGGCAATCAGATTGCCATGATCTTTCAAGAGCCCATGACTGCCCTTAATCCGGTGCATACGATAGGGCGCCAGTTAATGGAAGTGTATCAACTGCATCGCCCGCAGATGTCGAAACGCGAGCAACAAGCAGCCGCACTAGAGATGTTACAGCAAGTGGGAATTCCAGAAGCGAATGCGCGACTAAAAGCGTATCCACACCAGCTCTCGGGCGGAATGCGCCAACGGGTGATGATCGCTATGGCGCTGGCTTGTGAGCCTGACTTATTAATTTGCGATGAGCCCACGACTGCCTTAGATGTGACTATACAGGCACAAATTCTGCATCTTATTAAAGCGTTGCAGCAAAAAAACGGCATGGCGGTAATATTTATTACTCATGATCTTGGAGTAGTGGCGCAAATTTGTGATCAAGTATTAGTCATGTATGCCGGGCGTAGCGTAGAACAAGCGCCGGTGATCAGTCTTTATGAAGCTCCCTCACATCCCTATACTCAAGGGCTACTGGCTTCCATTGCGCGACTGGATCGAGTGAGTAAAACACAATTAGCGACTATTCCAGGGCAGGTCCCAAGCTTAGAAGAGCAGCGGGTCGGTTGCCGGTTTGCTAATCGCTGCCAATATCGCAGTGACATTTGTGAGCAACAACCTGAAGTAGAGCAAGTGGCCGAATTACATACGGTATGGTGTCATCACTGGCAGGAATGCGCGTCATGAGTGAGCACAATGCATCCTTAGCCAGTGCTGA